>DASRYE010000027.1:0-6220 GCA_035653915.1 Novosphingobium sp.
TAATTATTCGAGGTGGCGTAATAGTTGGTCACCCCGCCGATGGCGTTGATATCGGCTGGGGTGATATAGGCCTGGCCCGCCTGCACGATCTGCGCAATCGGGTGGCCGGCGGTGTAGGTGCCATTGTCGACCAGCGCCTGGGTGATGCGGTTGATGCCGGTGGTGCCCTGCATGCCGCTGCCGCGATAATACTGGTAATTGGCCTTGAAGGTCCAGTCGGCGGGCAGTTCGGTGGCAAAGCCGGCCTGCAGCAGGTTGCTCTTGGGGTGGATCCCATAGAAATACTGGTCGGCTTGCAGGTGCTCGTAATAGATGTCGAAGCCGGCGTTATAATCGCCCCAGTGCAGCGGCGCGCCATATTCCACCTCGCCGCGATACATGCTGTAGGTGCCAATGGCGCCGTCCAGCTCGCCAAAGGCCTTCTGGCCGTTCATGAAGCGCTCGGCGCGGTTGCTGCGCGGATCGAAATTGACATAGCCGCCGGCCCGCCCGGTGCCATAGGCCGGCGAGGCGATGCCGCGCACCACTTCCAGATCCAGCGCGGATTCGATCGGCGTGATATAGGTGCCCTGGTTTTCCACCCGCTTGAAGCCGAGGAAATAATTGTCGGCATATTCGCCGCGGATGTTCACCGATCCATCCACGCCATAAAAGCTGGCGGTGAACACGCCGGGCGTGACGGCGATAAGATCGCGGATGGTGGTGAGGCTGTATTGATCGATCATCGCCAGCGACACATTGCTGGAAGAGCGCGGCGTTTCCACCTGGCTGAGGCCCAGGCCAAAGGCATCGCTGCTTTTGGGCAGGATGGCCGATTTGTTGTTGCCCGCCATCACCAGAATCGGGATCTCGGCCTGGTCTGTCGCCGGGCCGGCCTTGGTGACAACAGGCACGTTGTCGGTGTCTGCGGCATGGGCGGCACTGGCCGTGGCCAGGGCAAACGCCATCGTTGCCGCACCCGCGGTGCGGCGGAACTCCCCTGTTTTTCTCATCTTACCCTCACATTCTCGAAAAGGCTGACCTGGCCTTTTTCGGGCCCTCCCCCGGGCTCAGTTGCGCTGTGGCGTCATTTGAACATGCTGTCGTAGAATTTGACGAAGAAGCGGCGCATATAGTCCTCGTTGGCAAAGGGCTGGAAACGCGCCGGATTTTCGGCCGAAACGAAAGGCGCCAGCGGGGCGATCGTCACCTCGCGGTCCGGGTTCATAAACATGGTGGCGGAAAAGCGGTCGATCCCCCGGCGGTTGACCACCCGGTGCAGGGTCGAGACGAAGTGGCCGTTGGTCCAGCCCATCATCGTATCGCCAATGTTGATGACATAGGCCCCCGGCACCACCGGCGCTGCAATCCAGCGCCCGTCGCGCGTCTGCACTTCCAGCCCGCCGATCTCGTCCTGCAGCAACACGGTGAAGCTGGAGGCATCGCAATGGGCCCCCACGCCCACATCGGCAGAGGCTGCCCCGGCCACCGGCCGCGGGTAATAATTCAGCCCGAAGGTGGCGAGCGGGCTTTGGTGCAGGCGCAGGAAATGCGTCTCCTCCAGCCCCAGGGCGATGGCAAAGGCGCGCATCAGCTGCGCGCCCAGCGCCAGCAGCGCCCGCTGGTTCACCACCATCGTCTCGACAAAGCCGGGCTGGCCGGCCGGCCACGGATTGCGCTGATAGAGCAGATCGGGATTGCCATAATTGGCATCGTCTGCCGGCAGCACGCGCATCATGTTGAACTGCTGCAAGGTGCCGCCAGAAACGCTGGTGGTGGCCTGCCCCTCGGCGGTGAGCGAGCCGCCCGGCCGCGTGCCTTCAGCCGCCCCGCGCCCCGGCAGATAGCCGCACCAGCGCCCATCGGCGATGGGGGCACAGGCCATCTTCTCGGCCAGCGGGCGGGCAAAGAAGCCGCGCGCTTCCTCCAGCACCGCCTGGCGCAAGCCTTCGGGCACGCCATGGTTGATCACATAGAAGAAGCCGATCCGCTCGCAGGCAGCGGCAATGGCGGCGGCCACGCCCGCGCGCGCTGCCGCATCGCCATGAAGGAAGGGGGCCAGATCGATCACCGGGATCTCGTCTGCCAGCAGCGTATCGGCGCTGTCGTAGCGCAGTTCGGTCGTGCTCATGCGTCGCCTGCCTCTGCCTGGGTGCGCCCGAAAGCGCGTAATCTGTCGGCCAGCGGGCCGTCCGGGCGGAAATGCGGCTCGATGCCGGCGGCCAGCACGATCAGCGCGCCCATGCCCACCTGCACCCAATTGCCCTGCACGCCCGAAAGGATCAGCCCGGTCTGCAGCATGGAGACGACAAAGGCCCCCAGCAGCGTGCCCAGCGCCGTGCCCACGCCCCCGCTCAGCGCCGCCCCGCCGATGATGACCGCGGCAATGATCGACAATTCGCCGCCATTGCCGGTGGAAGGCGCTCCAATGCGCAGCCAGCCTGTCGTCAACGCGCCGGCCAGCCCGCAAGACAGGCCCAGCACGGCAAAGGTCCACAGCTTCACCCGGCCCGGGCGGATGCCCATTTCCAGCGCCGCCCTTGCATTGCCGCCGGTGGCATAGAGATGAGCGCCAAACACCGTGTGGCGCAGCACCACGCCCCCCAGCACAAAGGCCAGCAGCGCCCACAGCACCTGCACCGGCACCGGCCCCAGCATGCCCCCGGCAAAGCCGAAGAAGCGGCTCTCTATCGAGGCGGGAATGTCGATCGACAGGCCCATCGTCAGCACCAGCGCCAGCCCGCGCAGCAGGCTGAGCATGCCGATCGTCTGGATGAAGGAGGGCACCTTGAGGCGCACCACCGCCCAGCCGTTCACCAGCCCCACCGCCAGCCCCAGCATCGCCGCCAGCAGGCCCGCCGCCCAGGGGTTCCACCCCCATTGCACGATCGCCATGGCGCACACCACGCTGGCCAGCCCATAGGTGGAGCCGATCGACAGATCGACCTCGCCGGCGATCACCAGCGCTGTCAGCGGCAGGCCGATGATCAGCGTGAAAGCGGTAAGCCGCAGGATCTCGAACTGGGTCTGGCTTTCGAGGAAGTGGGGGGCGCTGGCGGCAAAGCCGGCAAACAGCGCGGCCACCACCACCACCATCACCCCTTCGCGGCTGAACAGGAAATCCAGCAGGCGGGAGACGCGCTCGTTCATGCCGCCCCTCCCACGATCAGCCCCACCAGATCCGCCCGGCTGACCGCCGCCAGCGCCACATCGGCCACCTTGCGCCCCAGCCGCAGCACCAGCGCGCGGTCGGCCACGTCGAACACATTGTCCATATTGTGGCTCACCAGCAGCACCGCGCGGCCCTCGTCACGCAGGCGGGCGATGAGATCGAGCACGCGGCGCGTCTCGCGCAGGCCCAGCGCCGCGGTCGGCTCGTCCAGGATCACCACCCGCGATCCGCGCAGCAGGGTGCGCGCCACCGCCACGCATTGCCGCTGCCCGCCCGACAGCGCCCGCACCGCCGTTGTCACCGGCGGCAGGTTCACGTGCAGCCGCCCCAGCACCGAGCGCGCCTCGCGCTGCATGCGGGCGCGATCGATAAAGCAGCCAAAGCGCAGCGGCTCTGCCCCCAGGAACAGGTTTTCAGCGATGGAACGATCATCCACCAGCGACAGCTTCTGGAACACCGTGGCGACGCCTGCACTGCGCGCGGCGGCCGGATCGGCAAAGCGGCAGGGCGCGCCATCGATCAGGATCTCGCCGGCGGAAGGGGCCAGCACGCCCGAAAGCAGCGCGATCAGCGTGGATTTGCCCGCCCCATTATCGCCCAGCAGCGCTGTCACACTGCCTGCCGCCAGATCGAGATCGACCCCCTCCAGCGCCGCCACCCGGCCAAAATGGCGCGACAGGCCGCGCGCGCCCAGCACCGCCGGCCCGGTGGCCTCAGGCGCGGCCCTCTGCGAGGCGGCCACCGGCGAGGGCGCCAGGCGCTCAGGCCAGCCCATATGCCACCGCCCGCTGCCTGCGCGTTTCATAGCTGGCGATCATCGCCGTCACCGTCGCCGGCTCCACCCAGCTGTGGCCGGCCGCCAGCGATGTGGCCGGCAGCCCCCGCTCGATCATCGACCAGGCCATGAACACGGCCAGAAAACCCTGGTAATAGAGGTTCTCGTCCAGCGCGAAATCGATCCGCCCGGCCTTCACCATGTTGAGCTGGGCGAGGCTGCTGCTCCACCCGGCCACCACCGGCCGGCCGCCAGCGCCCGGTGCCATGCCCGACAGCGCCTTCAATAGCGGCACCGCCGACATCTCGCCGCCGGCCGCGGCATGGCCCACCACATTGCCCAGTTCCACCACCTTGGCCCGATAGAGCCCCACCGAGGCCACCGGATCCTGCGCCGAACCATCGGGAAAGCTGACCATGCGCAGGCCCGGCATGCTGGCCAGCCCTTCGCCAATGCCGGCGATCCGCTCTTCCACATTGGCAGAGCCGGGGAAGGGGTTGCCCACCAGCACGCTGCCGGCCGCCAGCCCCCTTGCCTTCAACGCCTCGGCCATCCGCTGGCCCATCACCCGGCCATTGTCGCGCGGCTGCTGGCCGGCGAAAGGCACGCCCAGCCCGGCCAGGCTGGCAGGATTGTTGGCGGAATTGACGAGGGCGAAATGCGCCCCCTGCTTTTGCCCGGCGGCAATCTCGTCCACCACCGCCTGATACCAGTCTACCGTGACGATGACATCGCTGCGCGCCGTGACCGCCTGGCGGATGGCGGTGATATGGGCATCAGGCGTGGGCTGGGGGTTCAGCACGCGGCGGAAGGTCCAGCCCAGCATGGCGGCGGCATCGGCACAGCCCAGCGAGATATCGGTGACGAAATCGGAACCCGGCGTGCCCACGGCAAAGGCCACCGTGCGCGCCGGGCCCAGCGCCGCTGCGCCCTTGCCGGCATCGCCATGGCTGCAGGCGGCCAGCGCCATGGCGGCGCCCAGCATGGGTGCGCCTGCGAAAAGCGCCCGCCTCGTCATTTCATCTGCCGCGCCCTCGGCCATGCCCGCTTCACCCCGATGTCATTGATCCAGATCAATGTTGAGGATTGGCCGCGGATAATCCAGCGCTAAAAAAGGCATCTCGCATTCGCAAAACGGCAACAGGCTAACAATCGAGAATGCGGGCATCCTCCACCGCCTCGGCGGTGAAATGGCGGATCAGCAGCGATCCGGGCGGCGACAGCGGCCGCCCCGAGGCGGTGACCAGCGACAGCACCGAGAGCGGAATGTTGCTGCCCTCCAGCGGCACATAGCGCAGCAGCCCCTGCTCCAGCTCGCTCGCCACATCGATCGGCGTCAGCAAGCCGAGGCCGATGCCGCCCAGCACCATCGAGCGAATCAGGCTGACGCTGTTGGCCGTGGCCACGAAGCGCGGGCTGGTGCCCAGTTGCAATTCCCACGCCCGATCCAGCACCACACGCAGCGAATGCCCCGCCTCCGGGCCCACCAGCGGATGGGCGGCGCAATCGGCCAGCGTGGTGGAGGCCTGGTCCGCCAGCGGATGATCCGGCAGCATCACCGCGCCGATCTGATAGACCATGGCCCGCTCCACCCGCAATTCGCGCCGATCGGGCGGATTGAAGGTGAGGCCGATTTCCACCTCGCCGCGCAGCACCAGATCGACGATCTCCTGCGAGGCGGCCACCGTCATCCGGCAGTGGATGCCAGGATAGCGCTGGCGGAACAGGGCAAGGCCGCGAATGGCGAGATCGCCGCTGCCCTCGGCCAGCGCCAGCGTCACCTCGCCGCGCCGCAGGCCGCGCAATTCGTCGATCTGCGCCTCAAGGCTGCGCAATTCGCGGCGCCAGCGGCGGATCGAGGCCACCATCATCTCGCCGGCGGCGGTTAGTTGCAGGCCCTGAGGCAGCCGCACGAACAGCGGCACGCCCAGTTGCTCTTCCATTTTCAGGATCTGCCGATCGATCGCCGAAGGCGCGATGCGCAGATGTTCCGAGGCCCGCCGGATGGAGCGATGGCGCGCGGCTTCGTCAAAATATACGGCAAAGCGGGAAAGCATGGGCAACATATCTCGCGCGCGCAGCCCGGCCTGGCCGGGCGCGGATGGGGGAGGCCAAGGTGGCCCCATCGCGCTGGCCCCGTCAACACGTATCCCCAAACGCAAGCACCCCCCCTCGTCGTAAAACGAGGGGGGGTGCTTGCGTGTATGTGGTGCTTGTGATGGGTTTTTATACGCGGGTAGCAATGCCTGGCGACGCCCTACTCTTCCAACGCTTGAGCGTTAGTACCATTGGCG
>DASRYE010000028.1:0-13873 GCA_035653915.1 Novosphingobium sp.
GCGGGGCTGGCAGCGCTCGTTTTTGCCGGGCTGGTCCGGTGGCTGTGGCCAACCGCCCCCGCCCTGCTGGCCAGCGCCATCGTTGGCGGCATGGGCATTGCCGTGGTGCAGGCGCTGATGCCCGCGCTCATCCGGCACCGGGCAGGCGCGCAGGCGCCGGCGCTGATGGGCTTCTATTCCACCGCGATCATGGGCGGCGCGGCGCTGGCCAGCTTTGCCACACCGCGCCTTGCGCTGGCGCAGGGCTGGGCCGTGGCGGCGGGCATCTGGGCGCTGCCCGCCCTCATCGGCCTGGTGATCTGGTGGCTGGCGACGGACAATAGCGACGAGGCCGCGCCCGCGCCGCCGCAAAGCCCGGTCTCGCGCAGCCGCAGAAGCTGGCTGCTGCTGTCCTTCTTCGGCCTGGGTACGGGGGGCTATACGCTCGTGCTCGCCTGGTTGCCGCCCTATTATACTGGCCTCGGCTGGTCGGCGCAGGATGCCGGCACCCTGCTGTCCGCCCTCACGCTGGCCGAAGTGGCGGCGGGCATCGGCATCGCCATGGCCGTCGGCCGGTTCGCAGACCGGCGTGCGCTTATCCTGCTGGCCATTGGCGCTCTGGTGGCCGGGCTGCTCTGCCTTTGTCTGGCGCCGCTGGCTCTGGCGTGGTGCGCGGCGCTGCTCTGCGGCCTGGGCATCGGCGCGCTGTTTCCGCTCGGCCTGATCGTCGCCATGGACCATGGCAGGGATGCCGCGCAAGCCGGGCAGATCGCCGGCTTCGTGCAGGGCGGCGGCTATGTGCTGGCGGCCCTCCTGCCGCTGATCGCCGGCGTGCTGCGCCAGCAGCTGTCCGATCTGGCCCCGGCATGGTGGCTGATGGCCGCCCTGTGCCTTGTGCTTGCACTTTTGGCCATCCGGCTGCGCCCCGGCGCGTATCTCACCTGAACCCTGAAAAGGAAGACGATCATGGCCTTTTACACCGTGCAGGAACGCAGCAATTACTATGTCAGCATCGGCGAAGGGCGGCCCGTCCTGCTGCTCCACGGCATCAGCAATTCGGGCCGGGCCTGGGCGCCGCAGGTGCCCGCGCTGGTGGCAGCCGGCTATCGCGTGATCGTGCCGGACCATGCCGGCCATGGCGCTTCGGCCGCCCTGTCGGCGCCGTTTGGCGTGCAGGACATCGCCGATGATACAGAGGCGCTGATCGGCCAATTGGGCATCGACCGGTTCGATCTCATCGGCCTGTCGCTGGGCGGGATGGTGGCGCTCGAACTGGCGCTGCGCCACCCCTCGCGCATTGGCCGGCTGATCGCGGCGAACAGTTTCGACCGGACCGCAACGCCAGCCTTTGCCGCCATGGCCGCAGAATGGGCCCGCCTGTTCCGGCAGCCCCATGGCCCGGTTGTGCGGCTGGAGCAGAACTGGCCCTCGCTGGTCTCTCCAACCTTTCAGAAAACGGCGGACGGGCTGCGCACCTGGCAGGTGTGGCACGGCATTGCCGCCAGCGCCGATGGCCCCTCGCTGGCCCATGTCGCGCGTGGGATCACCGATTTCGACCGCGCGGATCGCATCGGCGAGCTGGCCATGCCGGCCCTGTTCATCGCCGGCGGGCTGGATCGCATGTCGCCGCCCGCCCTCAGCCGCGCCATGGCCGAACAGGCGCCCCGCGGCGCCTATCAACTGATCGAGGGCGCCGCGCATATCTCCAATGTGGACAGCGCCGACACGTTCACGCAGAGCATGCTGCGCTTTCTGGACCCGGCCTTTCTGGACCCGGCTGAGCCCACCGCCGCCGATCAGCCATTGTCGGGCAGCAGCAGAGGCGGCATGCTGGGCGCATGAGCGCACCTCTCTTTCTCATGGCATCCGGGCTGCTTGCAGGCAGTATGAACGCCCTGGCCGGCGGCGGCTCCTTCGTCACCCTGCCGGCGCTGATCGCCAGCGGTGTCCCTTCAGTCATGGCCAATGCGACCAGCAGCGTGGCCCTCTATCCGGGCGGGGTGGCCAGTGCCTGGGTGTATCGCCACGGGCTGGGCCCGGTGTGCCGGGTGCCCCTGCCGCTGATGCTGGCGGTCACCCTGTCGGGCGGCCTTGCCGGCGCGCTGCTGCTGCTGTGGACCCCTGGCGCGGTGTTCGACCGGGTGCTTCCGCTGCTGCTGCTGCTGGCAACCCTGATGCTGGTCTTCGCCCCGAAGGCCGGTGGTTGGCTGCGCGATCATGTCACCATCGGCCGGCCGATGATCCTGCCCATGCAGTTCGTGCTGGGCCTTTATGGCGGCTATTTCGGCGGTGCCGTCGGGCTGATGATGATTGCGGCATGGAGCCTGCTTCAGGGCGCCGATATCAAGGCGCTCAATGCGCCGCGCACCCTGATGGTCACCGCGGCCAACACCGTGGCGATCGCCTGTTTCGCGATCGCCGGTGCGGTGGCCTGGCGCTCAGCGCTGCTGGTTGGCCTGGGCGCGGTGGCGGGCGGTTATGCCGGAGCGCATCTGGGCCGCCGGCTTTCCCCTGCCCTTGTGCGCATGGCAACACTGGCGCTGTCTGCCCTGGTGACAGCCTCGTTCTTTATCCGGGCCTATGCCTGAAGCAGGTGGCCACGCAAAGGCCTCAAATACCCATCGGCCACCGGTTTCAATTTGCCCCGGCCGCCCCATATGATCTGCCATGACCAGCAGGATCATCCACACCCCCGATGCCACCGCCCTGGAGCGCCTGGCGCACAAGGCCGTCAAGGCGCTTCCCGCGGTGTTCCGCGATCATCTGGGGGATGTGGTGTTCCGCGTTCAGGATTTTGCCGAAAGCGCCATGTTGCAGGCCGTCGGCCTCTCCGATCCGTGGGCGCTGCTGGGGCTCTACCATGGCCGCCCCTTCGGCCAGCACTCGATCTGGTCGACCGGCGAGATGCCCAGCGAGATCTTCCTGTTCCGCCGCCCGCTGCTGGAGGCCTGCCACCAGCGCGGCGTGCCGGTGGAAGAGATGGTCACCCATGTGATCGTCCACGAGGTGGGCCACCATTTCGGCCTCTCCGATGCGGACATGCAGGCCATCGAGGACGAGCCCTAGCCATGGGCGAACCGCCCGCCAGCATCAAGGCTTGCGCGGCGCAGCACCCCGGTTGTACGGGAGCGAACCGCCCGTCGAGTCGGTGTTTGCGCGGATGCTGATCCGGGCAAGGGCATCGCCAGGACAGGCATCGGGGGTTGATCTCTGCCACCTTGCAGGTTTCAGCCTGAGCCCGTGTTTTGAGGCCATGCGCCTCGCGATAGACAGTGTCAGGTAATAGCCATGGAATGGGTTCCGGTAGTCTTCATTACGTTCAAGCTGATCGTGTTCGGCACTGGCATGTTCTTCGCCATCAAGTGGCATTACGATCAGGACAAGAAGAAGAAAAACGAAGCCAGCAAGCAGCAGGCACCGGCCGAACAGACATCTGACGCCGCGGAGTGATCGACGCCTGGCTGAAGTGCTGAACGGCGGCCAGCGAACCTCACCTGTTGTTCCTGCCTAGGAACACGGGCAGACCGCTGGCTGGCAAGCCATGCCCGCCTCAGGCCCTCAGCACCGCCGCGGTGAGCGAGGCGGAGAGCACCATCAGGCAGATCGAGGCCAGCCGCTGGATCAGGCGCGTGCGGGCCGGCGAGCCATGGCGGCCGGCCAGCGCCCCGCCGCCGCTCCACACCAGCGCCACCAGCGGCACCACCAGGAAGAACAGCGCCAGCCGGGGCAGGAAATCGGGCCGGCCCGGCGCCGGGATCAGGATCAGGCCCACAACCAGCGCCTTGGGGTTAAGCAGCGTCGTCAGGCCAACGCTGCGGCGCGTTACCCGGGCCGGGCCGCCCTGCCGCCCCGGCGCCCGCCACAGCCGCACGGCCAGATAGAGCACCCAGACCGCCGCCGCCCCCTTCAGCGCCGGCGCCGCCAGGGGCCAGCGCGCAAGGCTGGTCGCCCCCAGCCAGGCCAGCAGCGGAACCGTGGCCAGATAGCCCAGCATTTCAGCCGGGATCAGCCGCAGCGCCCGCTGCCACCCCTGCTGCGCCCCGGCCAGCGCCAGCAGCGTGTTGGTGGGCCCCGGCGCCATCAGCAGCGCCAGAATGGCAAACAGAAAGGTGGCACAGGTCATCGCGCAAAATCCCTGCGGCTGGGTGTGAAGCAGGTAGCCCCATGGGGCGCCAGGCGCCAGTGCGCATTGCGCCATGTCAGCTGGCGGTGGGCCCTCAGGCAGCACCCCGTTCTGCCTGCCACAGCCAATCGGCCACGCGCGCCGCGTGATTGGTGCCACCTGCCGCGCGCAACGGTTCAATCAGATGATAGCCCCGCGCGCTGGTCAGCGGGGTATCGCACAGGCGGATCAGGCTGCCGTTGGCGATCAACTCGTCGATCAGCGGCGCCCAGCCCAGCGCCACCCCCTGCCCCAGCAAAACCGCCTGCAACACGATCTGGTAATTGCTGAAAACCAGTTCCTGCTGGCGGCGGGGCGGCGTGATGCCCATGCCGGCAAACCAATCGTCCCATTCAAACCAGCGCTGGGCGCCGTGATGGCGCAAATGCAGCAAACGCAGATCGGCGATTTGCGCCGGTGCCAGGGGCGCCTGCGCATAAGCCGGCGCACAGACCGGATAGACCCTTTCGGCAAACAGCCGCCGCGCGCGGCATCCCGGCCAATCGCTGCCGCCAAACAGCACCGCCAGATCGAAATCCGGCTCGCCGATATCCGATCCGCCCTGCGAGGTGACGAGGCGAATTTCCACTTGCGGCATCAGTTCGGAAAGCTCGGCGATGCGCGGCATCAGCCACCAGGCCGCAAAGCCAAAATCGGTGAGGATATTGACCGTGCGCCCGGAGCCTGCCCGGCGCGCCTCGGCCACGCCCCGCGCCAGGGTGTGCAGGCCATCTGTGGCGGCATCCAGCAGTTTGGCGCCGGCATCGGTCAGCTGCACGCCGCGATGGCGGCGGTGAAACAGCACAACGCCCAGTTCGCTCTCCAACTGGGCGATATGCTGGCTGACGCCGGCCTGGGTCATCGCCAGCTCGCCGGCGGCGGCGGCGAATTTGCCATGGCGCGCAGCCGCCTCGAACACCGCAAGGCTGCGCAACGGCAGGCGCCCAAAGCGTGCTGGTATAAACTCCACTTTCCCTACCCTTAAGAAAACACCGGCTTCAACGCCCCTACCGAAAGCTCTAATGAAACCCAACCATTTCACTAGAGAATATAGGTTGATGTCAGCAAAGCCCAACTTTCTTGTCCTGATGGCCGATCAGATGGCCGCCGATGTGCTGCCCTTCATGGCGCAATCGCCGGTGATCGCCCCGCACATGGGCAAGCTGGCCGCACAAGGCGTGGTGTTTGCCGGCGCCTGTTGCCCCAGCCCGCTGTGCGCGCCCTCGCGCTTTTCGCTGCTTTCGGGGCAACTGCCCTCGCGCATCGGCGCTTATGACAACGCCTGCGAATTTCCCGCAGAAACCCCCACCATCGCGCATTATCTGCGCGCGGGCGGTTGGCATACGATCCTGTCGGGCAAGATGCATTTCGTCGGCCCCGACCAGCTTCACGGCTTTGAGGAACGGCTGACCACCGATATCTACCCCGCCGACTTCAGCTGGACCCCCGACTGGACCCGGCCCGACCACCGCCCCAGCTGGTATCACTCGATGGATTCGGTGCTGACCGCCGGCCCCACCATTCGCACCAACCAGATCGACTATGACGAGGAAGTGGTGTTCACCGCCCGGCGCAAGCTTTACGATCTTGCGCGCGCGCGCAACGATCGGCCCTTCTTCATGGTCGCCTCGCTGACCCACCCGCACGACCCTTTTGCCATTCAGCAGCGCTATTGGGATCTTTACGAGGGCGTTGATATCCCGATGCCGCGCGTGCCCTTTGATCGCGCGGCGCTGGATCCGCATTCGGCCCGGCTGCGCCATGTCTGCGGTGCCGACATCGATCCGGTGCGCCCCGACCAGCTGCGCGCCGCGCGCCGCGCCTATTTCGGCGCGATCAGCTTTGTCGACGACCAATTCGGCGCCATCCTCGACACGCTGGCCGAAACCGGGCTGGCCGAGAACACCATCGTTATCGTCTGCGGCGATCACGGCGAAATGCTGGGCGAACGCGGGCTGTGGTACAAGATGAGCTTCTTCGAGGGCGCCGTGCGGGTGCCCATGGTGATCCATGCGCCGCAGCGCTTTGCCCCCCGGCGGGTGGAAGCCAGCGTGTCGACGCTCGACCTCTTGCCAACCCTGCTCGATCTTGCCGGCCTGCCCGCTGCCGATGCCGCGCCGGTCGATGGCCGCAGCCTGCTGCCGCATCTGCAGGGCAGCGCCGGCCCCGATGAAGCCCTGGGCGAATATCTGGGCGAAGGGGCGCTCGCCCCCATCGTGATGATCCGCCGAGAGGGCTGGAAATACATCCATTCGCCCACCGATCCCGATCAGCTCTACCACCTTGCCGCAGATCCCGACGAGCGCACCAACCTTGCCGCCGACCCGGCCCATGCGCCCCGCATCGCCGCCCTTCGCGCCGAAGTGCAGGCGCGCTGGGATCTGCCCGAAATCGCCGCCGACGTGCTGGCCAGCCAGCGCCGGCGCCGGCTTGTCGCCAAAGCCAATGCCACCGGACAACTGACGCATTGGGATCATCAACCGCCGCGCGATGCCTCGCGCGCGTACATCCGCGCCCACATGGATCTCGAACAGCTGGAAGCGCAGGCGCGCTTTCCGCGTGTGCGTTTCGACTGATCTGGCGCGCCGATGCCAAAAACCAGGGGGATTTTTGTGATGAACCATGCTCTTGTCCGCGCGCTGCTGCTTGCTGGCAGCGTTTTTCCGGCCCTGCCGGCGCATGCCGAAGCAGCCGCCGACACGCCCGCTGATACAGCCGCCACCGGCACCCGGGACATCGTCGTCACCGCCACCAAGCGGGCCGCCAACGCGCAGGATGTGCCGCTGTCGATCAGCGTGCTGGGCGGCCAGGCGATTGCCCGGGCACAATTACGCGATGGCATCGCCATTGCCCGCGAAACGCCCAACCTTGTGGCCGAATCGGTGATGGGCGCCGCCATGCCGCGCTATCGCCTGCGCGGCATCGGCACGAATGACTTTGCCCCAACCGCGACCTCGGCCGTCGGCGTCTATGAGGATGAGGTCTATATTTCCGCCGGTTCGGCCCAGTCGGAACCGCTTTACGACCTCGACCGGGTTGAGGTGCTGCGCGGGCCGCAAGGCTCGCTGTGGGGCAAGAACACCACCGCAGGCGCGATCCATTTCGTTACCGCCCAGCCTTCCGACACCACCACAGGCCAGATCCGCGCAGCCTATGGCACGGATAACACGCAGGAGCTGGAAGGCGGCATCGGCGGAAAACTGGCCGATGGGCTCGATGCGCGCGTAGCCGGCGTTTACAAGCATCGCAATGGCCAGTTCTTCAACGCATATTCCGGCCAGCATGTCGGCGGCTACGACATATGGGATCTGCGCGGGCAGTTGCGCTATCACATCGCGCCCGGCGCAACCGTTACGCTCAAGGTGCATGGCGGCCACAGCT
This sequence comes from Novosphingobium sp., assembly GCA_035653915.1. Classification (GTDB taxonomy): domain Bacteria; phylum Pseudomonadota; class Alphaproteobacteria; order Sphingomonadales; family Sphingomonadaceae; genus Novosphingobium. The sequence continues at coordinate 7,523 of DASRYE010000028.1, forward strand.
TTCAGGGCCAGCCGCTGGGCCATATCGGCCTGCTGGCAGGCGGCGCGGATGCCACCGGCTATGTGCAAAGCAGCAACCCCTCGGTGCTGTCCAACGCCGGCTCGGATTACACAGGCGCCGATCGGTTCGGCGTCGATATGCGGCTTGATGTCGATCTGGGCGGTGCCCGGCTGATCGATATCGCGGCCTATGAACATTCCAGCTCGCTGATCTATTCCGACGATGCCGCCAACCCGGTCAACGCCTATGACGAGCGCTATGGTGGGCATTCCGGCACGTTCACCAACGAATTGCGCCTGCAATCGGCCGATAGCGGCGCGTTCGGCTGGATCGCCGGTTTGTATTATCTGCGCGACAAGACCGAAAGCTTTGGCCAGCTTGGCCTCTATGGCCCTGTCAACTTTGGCGTGAATGGCGATGCCTATGATTTCCACGTCACCACCGACAATGTCGCGGGTTTCGGCAGCCTCAACTATCAGTTGACCCCGCGCCTCAAGCTGACCGCCGGCGCGCGCTTCACCTGGGAGCGCAAGGCCATTGCCGGCAAGGCCTATGAATACGTCACCCAGGCGGGCAGCGTGTATGATGCAAGCGTGCCGGGGCTGGTCTATGTGAACACGGCCACCAACACTTTTGTCGACACCACAGGCGCGGCCATTGCTGCCGTGCCGCTCAGCCGGTCCTGGAGCAAGGCGACCTGGGATGCCTCGGCCGATTACCGGATCAGCCCCGGCGCCCATGCCTTTGTCCGCGTGGCGCGCGGTTTCCGCTCGGGCGCGTATAACGCCTATGTCGCCAATCCCGGCGATCTTTCGGTGTATAACCCGGAAACGCTCACCTCTTACGAAGGCGGCATCAAGACCAGCTGGTGGGCGCGCAAGCTCACACTCAATGTGACAGCCTTCCACTACAACATCAGCAACATGCAGGTGACCGTTCTGCAATCTGTGGGTAGCACCACGCAGAATGCAGCCGCCGCGCGGGTGAACGGCTTCGAAGTCGAGGCCAGGGCCCATCCGCTGGCAGGCCTGTCGCTGGGGCTGGGCTATGGCTTCCAGGCCTCGAAATACACAGGCTTTGCCAATGCGTCCGTGCCCTATCCGATCAATCAGGGCGCCCCGCTCGATCTGAGCGGACAAAGCCTGGAGCGGGCGCCCAAGCACACGCTCAACCTGTCGGGCAATTATGAGCATCCGCTGGCAGGCGGCACGCTGTTTGCCGGAACCGACTGGCGCTATACCAGCCGTTATCGCTTCCAGGTGTGGTCGGATGCCACCAACACCAATCCGGCGCCGTTCCTGGCAAGCGCTGCAACGCAGCAGTTGCTGCATGACGCCTTTTCGCAGAACGACCTGTGGCTGGGCGATGCGCGCATCGGCTGGCGGGCGGCCAATGGGCTCGAAGTGGCGGTCTGGGTGAAAAACCTCACCGATCAGGTCTACAAGACCAACACCTTCGGCATGTTCTTCAACCGTTCGGTCAGCTACTATCCGGGCGAAAGGCGCACCGCCGGCGTCTCGGCCTCCTACCGGTTCTGAGGGCGGGGCATGAACAGGCGGCAGCCATGGCTGGCTCTGGCAGCGATCGGCGCGGCAACGGCTGCCGCCCATATCGGCAACAATTTCACAACCTATCTGGTGGGCGGCCTGATCGACCGATACCACTTCAGCCCGTCGCAAATGGGCGTTTTTGCGATGAGCGAAACACTGGCCTACGCCGCCGCCATGTTCGGCGTGGCGCCGCGCGCGGCCAGCTGCAGCCCGCGCCGGCTGGCCCTGGCAGCCAGCACGCTGGTGGTGGCCGCGCAAGCCGGATCGGCTGCCACCTCGGGCTTTGCGCTGCTGCTGGCCGGCCGGGTGGTGGCGGGTTTGGGCTTTGGCCTGATGAACAGCGCGGTCAATCTGGCCGCCGGGCATCAGGATCACCCTGCCCGCGCGATTTCCACCGGCATCATGCTGCAAACGCTGCTTTACGCGCTGGTGAATATCGGCCTGCCGATGATGGGAGCGGCCCACGGTGTCGGGGGCATGTTTGCCGCGCTGGCCGGGCTTTCGGCGGTGTTGGGGCTGGCCACCCTGCGGCTGCCGGACACGGCGGCGCCTGCGGCCCATGGCCAGGCCCGGGCGGCGCCCTTGCCGCGCCAGGGCTGGTGGGTGCTGGCGGCGATGGCGCTGTTCTGCGCCGGCAGCCTGGCCATCTGGCCCTTCATGGAGCGTGCCGCGCATGCCATTGGCCTGTCGGCGGCCCGGTTCGGGCGCTATCAGTCGCTGGCAACGCTGCTGAGCGCCGGGGGCAATGCGCTGCTGGCGCTGCTGGCGGGGCGGATCGTGCGGCGATGGGCGCTGACAGCCGCGCTGCTGGCCTGCGGGCTGGCCTGCGCGGGATTGACCACGCTGACGCTCCCTGGCGCCTTCGCCGCGGCGCTGGTGGTGTATAATGTCAGCTGGTTTCTGGCCTATCCGCTGTTGCTGGGGCTGGCCTATGCGGCAGATCCCGGCGGGCGCCTTGCCGTGATGACCACCGCCACATGGCTGCTGGCCGAATCCGCAGCCGCGATGGGCGCGGGCACTATCGCCCAAACGGCCGGCTCCTATACGATCATCGGCCCGCTGGGGCTGGCGGGATGCGTTGGCGCGCTGCTGTTGGCATGGCCACTGGCCAGCCGCGCCGACGCCGGCCAGCGCCGCCTTGCGCCACCCTCTGGCCAATGCCGGCAAGATGGCTGAGCGCGAACGGCCTGGGCAGCCCAGGGGCCATTGCAGATGGCCCGGATCAAAAACACCCCATGATGGTAAATATAGTGTTTAACATCCTTATCGTTGAATAATGCAGGTTATTTCTCAAATTATAATGAATCATCCATTAATAATGATACAAGATTTTAATGTTGCTGCAAAATTTCGTTTAAGTTAGCGACCTTGCTCGGCATGCGAGCCGGGGGGCGCTATGAATCGGAATCTATCCATTTTCCTTGATATATGCCGTCTTTCCGCTGCCCTTCTGGTATTTATAGATCATGCCAGAAACTTGGGCCTGTGGCCGTTTTTCAGAGCGATTGCCGGGATTGGGTCAGAAGCCGTCGCAGTTTTTTTCGTTTTGTCCGGTTTTATTATCAGATTTGTCTCTAAAGAAAAACATGAGTCGAATTTCTTCAATTACACAGTAGCCAGACTTTCCCGAGTTTACCCGGTTATTATAATATCCATAACAATTGGATATTTATCCGATTTTGTCGGAATTTTTTATGCCAAGGACAGTTATTCAGATATTGCCAATATGCATAATGGCACTTTGTCCGAAGCGCTGGCGGATATCACATTCACTAATGAATTGTGGTTCTCTCACACCGTATTCGGCTCCAATGGCCCCTATTGGTCTATGGGTTTCGAGGTGCCTTATTATATCGTGTTTGCCTTCATCTCTTTTACCCAGGCGCGCCTGAGGATGGTGTTGGTAGCGGGATGGGCCGCGCTGGTGGGGCCGAAAATCCTGCTCTATTTCACGATCTGGCTGCTGGGCGTGGCGCTCTATTCCGTCATCCAGCAGATGCGCACGCGCCGGGTTGCGCTGGGGCTGGGGATTATGCTGGCGATGCTGGTCCTCTTCTCAATCTATACTTTCATACTTCATCCGATGAAGTGGATTTATCAAAACGCCTATGAGGCTCACAGCCTTGGCAGCTTGCTGCCCCCGGCCATGTATTATGCCGGGATCGGGATCATGTTTGCGGTCATTGTGGTCGGCTTCCAATGGGCTTCGCTGGGGATGAACCTGTTCTCTCCGGCGTTTGAACGGCTCGTGCGCTGGCTGGCGGGCGGCAGTTTCACCGTTTATCTGGTGCATCTGCCGGTGATGCACATGGTGCTGGCGCTAAATCCGGCCATGAAAAACACGCGCTGGCCAGCGATCGCCGGGATGGCGTTGGTGCTGGCCATTTGTTTTCTGGCCGCGGAACTGGGCGAGCGCCGCAAGTATTTCTATCGCGGCCTGATTGAAGCCATCGCCAACCGCTTCACCCGCCCCTTGCGCGAGGGACGATGATGGCCCGCGCCCCCCGGTTTACGGGGTCACGCCCCGGTGCCCGCCCCCACCGCCACCGGGCGAGCCGGATCGCCGATCCATTCCGACCATGAGCCCGGATAGAGCCGCGCGCCGCCCAGCCCAGCGATTTCCATCGCCAGCGCATTATGGCAAGCCGTCACGCCCGAGCCGCATTGCAGCACAATATCCCCCGGCGCAAAGCCGGCGATCACCGCGCTGAAATCCCCCTGCCCGCCGAGCGCGGCCGGTGCTAACAGATCCTCGTCGAGATGCAGATAATGCGCGCCGGGCCGCCGGATCGAGCGCGGCGCCGTGATGATCGGCCCATTCAGCTGATCACATGGGGCACAAAGCGATCGCGGTTGGTCGTGATGCGGCCGCCTTCGCGCACGCCCAGCCCCACTGCCTCGCCATCGACCACCCAGCTGCCCAGCACCGGATAATGCCCCCCTGCCCCCGGCAGATCGCAAAAGGCCTGATAGACCACCGGCCCGGTATAGCGCCCGCCGTTGGCTGCCAGCACCGCGCCATCCTTCACGATGGTCACATTGCCCCCCTCGCGCCCCAGCAGGGGCTTGCGCACATAGGCCCCCGCCGGCGCCGCATGGCCGGCCCACAGCAGATTGGGATGGCCGGGAAACAGCTGCCACAGCACCGGCAGGATCGCCTTGTTGCTCCAGATCATCTTCCACACCGGCTCGATCCACAGCGTGCCGCACAGGCCATCGGCAATATGCCGGCCGAAGGGTTCGGCCACCAGCCATTCCCACGGATAGAGCTTGCACAGCACCCCGATCGGCGCGCCTTCCAGATCGACGAAACCGCCGCCGGGTCCGCTCTTCCAGCCAATGTCGCGCATGGTGAGGCGGCAGGTGGCCAGCCCCGCCTCGCCGGCCAGATCCATCATATAGGCCGTGGTCAGCGTGTCCTCGCCCAGCCGGTCGGGCACATGGGCGAAATGTACAGGGCCCGCGGGCAGCCGCGGCGCAATCGCCCGCCAGCGCGCCACCAGCGCTTCGTGGAGGCGGTTGAACTGGTCCTGCGCGGGGAAAACCTCCTCCTTCCAGAACCATTGGATCACCGCCGCCTCGACCAGCGAGGTGGGCGTGTCGCAATTGAATTCGAAGAGCCTGGGCGTGCCGTCGCGGTCCAGTCCGAGGTCGAAGCGGCCATAGGCCAGCGCCGGCGGCTGGCTTTCCCAGGCCGCCTCGATCAGCGGCACACACCAGTCGGGTATGCCGAAAGCGGCCAAGAGGCGCTGTTCGATCACATATTGGCCAGCGGCCAGGAACAGGCGGTACAAGGCCTCGCTGGCCTCGGCGATGCGGTCGATCTCGGCGGCAGAGAAGCTGTAGAAGGCGCTCTCGCTCCAATAAGGCACGCCATCGGCCGTGTGCCACAACAGGCCCAGCGCTTCGACCCACTGCTCCCAGCCAGCCCGTGGCGCAAGGGTGTGGCGCTGCATGGCCGGCCTATTCGCCGGCGCCGCCGTGGCCGCCCTCGCCGCCCTCGCCCATGCCGCCAAAGCCGCCGCGGGTGATGCCTTCGGCCGGGGCCGCCTCTGCCGTGCCGCCAGACGGCGCGCGCGTGCCGCCGCTGACCTCATCGCCGATTGCAGGCGCCGCCCCCTCTCGCGAGAGATAGCGCCAGCCGCCGCCCCCGCTGCCGCCGAAACCATGCCCACCGCCGGTGGAACCGGGCGCGCAATCGGCATCAGCCACGCGCCGCCCCCTGTCATCGGTGCACACCCGCCACTGCCCTGCATCAGACGGCCCGCAGCCTGCCAGCATCCCGGCGGAAAGCCCCACAAGGGCAATCAACGCATTGCGATCAATCGGCCTGGACATGCCATCATCCCCCTTGCCCAACCGGTTGATAGATGGCGCTTCGCGCCCATGGCAAGCCGATTGTGGCCCGCCCCTGGCAAAGGGCGGCATCAAAATTGCGCATCCAGGCCAAACCGCATCGTGCGCGGGCGCAGCGGCGTGATCTGGTTGCCCTGCGCCAGGCCGAAGGGGTTGCCAAAGGAGAAGGTGTTGGCCCGCACATTGCCCAGATTGTCTGCCAGCAGCGACAGGCCCAGGCGGCCGATCTGGATGCGGGCATTGGCCCCCAGCACCACATAGCCGCCTTGCGTCATCCCCTGATCCGCGCCCACCCCCAGCACCGACCGGCCGATATAGCGCAAGCTGGCGCCCGTGCTCAGCGGCCAGCGCCCGCGCCATTGCCCGTTCCACCGCGCCTCGCCGCGGATGCCGCCGCGTGCCACATTGGGCAGCGTCTGCGACAGGCTGGAGGCATAGGCGGGGG
>DASRYE010000029.1:0-3249 GCA_035653915.1 Novosphingobium sp.
CTCGAACGCGAAGGGCTGGTCACGCGCCAGAGCGACCCGGAGGACGGGCGGCAATGGATCTACGCGCTGACAGCGCAGGGTCAGGCCGCGCGCGAACGCCACCGCGCGCTCAAGCGCGGGTGGTTGACCGGCGCGCTTTCGGGGCTGGAGGACAGCGAGAAGGAAGCGCTGGGGCAGGCGCTGGCCGTGCTGCGCCGGCTAAGCAGCCAATGAGCCGGATGGAGCGCCTGCACCCGCCCGAGGCGCCCGCCACCGGCAGCCTGCGTTCGCTGCGCCATTACAACTATCGCCTGTGGTTTGGCGGCGCGCTGGTGTCGAACATCGGCACGTGGATGCAGCGCGCGGCGCAAGACTGGCTGGTGCTGACCGAACTGACGCATAATGACGCGCGGGCGGTGGGCATTGTCATGGGCCTGCAATTTGGCCCGCAATTCCTGCTGATGCCCTGGACGGGCGCGGCGGCCGACCACATGGACCGACGGCGCCTGCTGATGATCACGCAGGCGGCCATGGGCCTGCTGGCGCTGGCGCTGGGCATCATGACGGTTACGGGCAGCGTGCGCCTTTGGCAGGTCTATGCCTTTGCCGCCGTGTTCGGCGCGGCCTCGGCCTTTGACGCGCCGGTGCGCCAGACCTTCGTTGGCGATCTGGTGGGCGAGGGCGATTTGTCGAATGCGGTGGCGCTCAATTCCACCATCTTCAATGGCGCACGCATGGTGGGGCCGGTTGTGGCCGGGCTGGCGATTGGCGCTGTGGGCACGGGCTGGGCCTTTGTGGCCAATGGCGTGTCGTTTCTGGCGGTGCTGGCCTCGCTGGCCATGCTGCGGCGCGACCAACTGCACGGCGATGCCCGCCCCTTGCGCAAACGCGGCAGCCTGTTCGAGGGTTTCCGCTATGTGGCGGGCCGGCCAGACTTGCGGGCGATCTCGTGGATGCTGTTCCTCATCGGCACGTTCGGCCTCAATTTCCCCATCTTCATCTCGACCATGGCGGTCAGCGCCTTTCACCAGAACGCGGCCGGCTATGGCCTGCTCAGCAGCGCGATGGCGGTGGGTTCGGTGGTGGCCGGCGTGCTCTCCTCGCGGCGGGCGCGGCCCGATTTCGGCATTCTCACAGCGTCTGCCGCCGGCTTTGGCATTACCTGCGCGCTGGCCGCACTCGCGCCCTCGTTCTGGACGTTTGGCGCGATGCTGGTGGCGGTCGGCATGACCGCGCTGACCTTTACCAACAGCACCAACAGCCTGATGCAGCTCACTTCCGACCCGGCGATGCGCGGGCGGGTGATGGCCATTCGCCTGGCCATCGCGCTGGGCTGCACGCCGCTGGGCGCGCCGCTGGTGGGCTGGGTGGCCAATGCGTGGGGCCCGCGCTGGGCGCTGGGCATGGCCGCGCTGTCGGGTTTTCTTGCCATGCTGGTCGGGCTGCGGCACGGCCGGCGCGTTTCCCTCCCCTGATCCCCCTCTCCCTCCCCAAAGGACCTGTCCCATGGCATCCGAAACCGTTCAGATCGAAACCGCCGATGGCACCTGCACCGCCTATGTGCTCACCCCCGAGGGCGCCGGCCCCTGGCCCGCGGTCATCTACTACATGGATGCCTTCGCCATTCGCCCGGCGGTGTTCGACATGGCCGCGCATCTGACGGCGGCCGGCTATCTGGTGCTGCTGCCCGACCTGTTCTACCGCCACGGCCACTACGACACGCTGGTGCCCAAGGATATCTTCGCGGCCGACCAGTTCATGACCGTGGTGCGCCCGCTGATGGGCTCGACCGACAACCGCAAGGCGGGCGGCACCGATACCGCCGCTTTCCTCGCCTATCTCGACACGCGCGCCGATGTGCTGGGCGACAAGGTGGGCACGGTGGGCTTCTGCATGGGCGGCGGCATGGCCATCACGGCAGCCGGCCTGTTCCCCGATCGCGTCGCGGCGGCGGTCAGCTTCCACGGCGGCAATCTGGCCACCGACCTGCCGGTCAGCCCGCATCTGTTGGCCCCGCAGATCAAGGCCGAAGTGCTGGTGGCCGGCGCCGACAACGACCATTCCTATCCGCTCGACATGGCCGAGCGGGTCGAGGCGGCGCTGAGCGAGGCGGGCGTGCGGCACAAGTGCGAGATCTATGCCGGCTGCGCGCATGGCTGGATGAAGCCGGACTTCCCGATCTATGACGAGGCCGGCACCGCGCGCGGCTGGAGCGAGGCGCTGGCGGTGTTCGACCGCAACCTGCCGCGCGGCTGAGGCCAGGATCGAGAGTGCCCGGCAGCGCTGCGTGGTGCTGCCGGGCACCTTCATAAAACGACAAAACCACTCACAGATTGCATTTCAATCGATTTAGCAAATTAGTCGCGCAGGTCCAATAAGGCGTCACCACCCCACACAGGGAAGCGCCACCATGATCCACCCGCACGACCTGCCCCAGCCCTCCGCCCGCCGCCTGCGCCCCGTGCCGCGCGCGCAGGTCAAGGCCGTCAGCCTCGAAGCTCAGGCCCTGCCCGCCTTCTGGCGCGCGCTGCCGCTGGCCATCTTGCTCAGCTGCGGCATGTGGGCGGCCATCATTCTGGCCGCGATGCTGGTTCTGCACCGCTAATCGCGGCCGTGCCCAAGGATTGACAGTCCCGCCCCGCTCGCCCCACCCTTGGGCCATGAGCGACACACCTGCCCCGCCCCGCCCCCGGCTGATCGACACGCTGCGCCACCCGGCGGTGGGCGTTGTGGCCATCACATTTCTGGCGCTGCTGGTGTCGGCCGGGGTGCGCTCGGCGCCGGGCGTACTGATGGTGCCGCTGCAAGTGCATTTCGGCTGGGACCGGGCGACAATCTCTTTCACCGCGGCGCTGGGCATTGTGCTGTATGGGCTGGTGGGGCCGTTTGCGGCGGCCATGATGCTGACCATCGGCATTCGCCGCACGATGATGGCCGGGCTGACGCTGATGGCGGCGGCCACCTTTGCCAGCCAGTGGATGACCCAGAGCTGGCAATATACGCTCAGTTGGGGCGTGGTGTCGGGCGTGGGCTCGGGCGCGGTGGCCAGCGTTTTGGGGGCAGCGGTGGTGAACCGCTGGTTTGCCACGCATCGCGGGCTGGTCATGGGGCTATTGTCGGCCAGCACGGCCACCGGATCGCTCGTGTTCCTGCCGTTTCTGGCATGGCTGACGCGCCATGGCGAATGGATGCCGGTGGTGCGCACGGTGGGCATTGCCTGCGCGGTGCTGGTGCCGGTGGTGGCATGGCGGGTGCCCGAACACCCGCGCG
>DASRYE010000030.1:0-4288 GCA_035653915.1 Novosphingobium sp.
GACATGGCAACCGTGGCCGCGGTGCGCCCGCAGGCCATCCGCACCATCGCCCGGGCCACCGACGGGCTGGTTTTCGTGAAGACCCACAACGCGCTGGTAGCCCACCTTGGCACGCCGATGATCGACATGTCGGTTACCGCGGGCGCCGTCTATGTGGTGCGCAATCCGCTGGATGTGGCGATTTCCTATGCCAGCTTCATGGGCGTTTCGATCGACCGGGCGATCGAGCTGATGAACACCGATGGCAGCATCATCGAGAACACCGACAAGCACGCCTATGAATATCGCGGATCCTGGCGCGAGCATGTGAACAGCTGGACCAGGCGCCCGGCCCGCCAGCTGCATGTGATGCGCTATGAGGATATGCTGGAAAAGCCGCTGGAGGCTTTCACCAAGCTGGGCAATTTCCTGCGGCTGGGGCGCACGCGCCGGCAGATCGAGGCGGCGATCGCGGCCTCTTCATTCGAGAAGCTGCAGCAGCAGGAGGAGGAGGCCGGCTTTCGCGAGCGGCCCGAGACGATGGAGCGCTTCTTTCGCGCCGGCAAGGCGGGGCAATGGCGCGATGTGCTCTGTGCAGCGCAGATCGACGCCATTGTTGCCGCCAATGCAGAGCAGATGGCCCGGTTCGGTTACAAACCCTAGGCCATCTGCCCCGCGGGCAGGGGATTACATCTTGTAGTTGAGGCGCACGAAGACGCCGTGCACGAGCAGATCGGCCGAGGTCTTGCCGTAGAACTCTTTGCCATCGCCCGAGGAGCCATTGGCGGTGTCCACCACGCCGCCATAGTAGTTCACCTTGTAGCCCACGGTCAGCGCGGCGCCATGATTGCGCTCGCGCGAGCCGTGGAAGGTCAGGCCCACTTCGGCATCCAGCGTCTTGGCGACGTGGGAATGGGCCACCAGATGCGAATCCAGGGGATCATAGCCTTCGCTGTCGACCCACGCGCCATTGGTGAAGCTGCGCTGCTCGCCAAACAGCAGGCTGCCCAGCACCGAGCCTTCGAGGCTGATGACGCCGGGGCCGAAGCTGTGTTCGCCCTTCAGGCCCAGCTCGGGCCCAACGCCGCTGAAGCGCGAGCGGCGGTGGGCATTGGTTACCAGCCCGCCTTCCGAATCATACAGCCAGGCATCGGTGTTCTGGTGGAATTCGGCATAGCGGAAGCCGCCGATCAGCGTCACCTCATTGGCGCCCAGGCCCACGTCATAGCCGGCGTTGAAATCGAACACGTCGCCGGCCACGCTGGTCTTCACATGGGCATCGTTATACGAGGTGGCGATACCCGGGTTGCCGCCACGGCCGCGGCCGCCGGCCAGCAGGGTGTTGATGGCAAAGTCGGGGAACATGCCGGTATCGCCGCTCTGGTTGGTGCGCAGGCCCGTGTAGGCCAGGCCCAGGCTGACATGCGGGGCCACGCGCAGGGCCACCCCGGCGCTGATCTCATAACCCTTGCCCGAGCCGACCGTGTAGGGATAGGCGTTGGTGTATTCCTGGCCGCGGACATTCGGCCCGAAATACTGCGCGTAAGGCAGGCGATTGGCGTTGTTGTTGAAGATGTAGGTGCCTTCGACGAAGACGTTGAGGCGCGGCGTGGTGACCGGCGCTTCCTGTGCCGGGGTGGCCGGTGCCGCCTGATCGGCATCGGCCGCGAAGGCCGGCGTCGACAGGGCCGAGGCCAGCAGCAGGCTCAGTGCAGTCTTTTTCATGGTACCCCCCATATCCTCCTGGCATCCGCCTAACGCATTATAACTGCATCGAAATGCAATTTTTCACCTAAAGGTGGGCAGATGTATGAACTATTCGACCCGAATAGAGGGAATTACGTAATTGTCCAAGGAATGCCCGCGCGTGGCATCGATAGTTCGCCTGTGTAGCAAATATGCAACTTGCGGTGTGACATCGGGCAACAAGCGCGACTAGCGCGCTGGGGGCCGCGCCGCCCTGATGTCGCGCAGGGTGGCGCCGGGGCGCAGGGCGGTGCCGGCGCGCTTGGGGATGGCCACGCGCTGCGACAGGTAGATGCCGCTGTGGCCCGAGCACATATAGGCCATGAAGCAGGCCACCGCGATCGGCAGCATATGCGCCGCGCCAAACAGCTCCAGCCCCATGATCGTGCAGGCCAGCGGCGTGTTGGCAGCGCCTGCAAACACCGCCACAAAGCCCAGCCCGGCAAACAGATCCACCGGCGCGCCCAGCAGGGCGCCCAGCGCATTGCCCAGACCTGCGCCAATGAAGAACAGCGGTGTCACCTCGCCGCCCTTGAAGCCGCTGGCCAGCGTTACCAGCGTGAACAGCAGCTTCAGCGCCCAGCTCCAGTGGTCCACCGGGCCGGTGAAGAAGCCGGCGATGGTGGGCATGGCCGGATCAGCCGACCACACGCCCAGCCCCAGATAGGCCCGCGTGCCCACCAGCCACACCAGCGCGATCACCACCAGCCCGCCCAGCAGCGGCCGCGCCGGCCCATAGGGTACGCGCGCCTTCAGCCAGCTGCCCAGCGTGTGGTTGGCCTCGGCAAACACCAGCCCCACAAGGCCGAAGGCCGCGCCCGCCAGCGCCGCCTTGATCAGCAGCACCGGCTCCACCGCCACGGCGGTGTGGCCGGCCAGATAGGCGATGCGATAGGCGGTATGTTCAATGCCCCACATCCGGCAGGTCCAGTCGCCCACGATGCCGGCCACCAGGCAGGGCAGCAGCGCGCCATATTCCATGCGCCCCACCATCAGCACTTCCAGCGCGAACACAGCGCCTGCCAGCGGCGTGCCGAACACCGCGCCAAAGCCGGCGGCAATGCCGGCCATGAGCAGCAGGCTGAGGCCCGCCTCATCCAGCCGGGCGAGGCGGGCGCAGGTGCTGGCCAGGCTGCCGCCCAGCTGCACCGCCGTGCCCTCGCGCCCGGCCGAGCCGCCGCACAGATGCGTGGCCACCGTGCCGATGAAGATAAGGGGCGCCATGCGCAGCGGCACGCCGCCATCGGGCTCGTGGATCTGCTCGACGATGAGGTTGTTGCCCGCTTCCACGCTGCGGCCGGCCAGATGATAGAGCAGGCCCACCGCACCGCCCGCCAGCGGCAGCAGATAGAGCAGCCAAGGATGATCGAAACGGGCCCGCGTGGCCGCATCCAGGCTCCACAGGAAGGCCGCGCACAGCGTGCCCACCGCCATCGCCATCGGCAGCAGAATGGCCGCCCAGCGCAAGGTGGCGGCCAGATGGGCGCGGCGCTGGCGCAGGAAGGCTTTCAGCGGCGTGTTGGGCAGGCGGGATGGGGCAGGCATGATTCCTCCTTGGTGCCATATCGGCAAAGGCAGGAATCATCAGCCTTTTGCAAGGCGGTTCGGCCCATAGGGATGCCCCGGGCCCGGCGGAAATCCATCGCCTTGATGCGGCCTATGGCGAAAAGGCGGCTTTGCGTCAAGCCTGGCAGGGGATGTGGGAGGGGGCGGATATCCGCCTTGTGCTCTTGCCGCCTGCCACGCCGGGCCGGGCAAGAGATGGTGACCCCTACGAGAATCGAACTCGTGTTTCAGCCGTGAGAGGGCCGCGTCCTAACCGCTAGACGAAGGGGCCAGCAATGTATTCGCCACGCCTGTGCCGCGTGGGCTTTTTCTCTTGATCCCCATCCCCCTTTGCCGCTCCACAAGGGAGCTGGCAAAGGAGAGGGATGGTGACCCCTACGGGAATCGAACCCGTGTTTCAGCCGTGAAAGGGCCGCGTCCTAGACCGCTAGACGAAGGGGCCGTTCCAGCGTCGCCGCCGGAGGCCGCGCATCTAGGGGGAGGATCGGATATGGTCAAGCACAGATTTTGCGGGAATGTGAAAAAAATGGAATATCATTTAAATTCATATATTTGATCCATCAATCCGCCAGCGCGGCGTCGTCTATGTGCAATTCGGCCTGGCGGCGCTCGCCCCAGTCGTCGATGCGGGCGCGGCCGGCCAGCCACAGCGCGCGGTCTTTCGGCAGGGCCAGCAGCTGCGATCCCAGCGCCGTCTCCTTGGCGCGGAAGGCCATCGCCTTGAAGCTGGCGCCATCGGCCCCGCGCACGATCAGCCGCACATGGTCTGCGCCCACCACATCGGCCTTGACGATGCGCACCGGCCCCACGCCCACGCGCGGCCCCGGCCAGCCCATGCCATAGGGGCCGGCGCTTTCCAGCAGCTCCACCAGCGCCGGGTTCAGCCCGCGCGGGGCCACGGCCAGGTCCAGCGTCACGCTCTGGCTGGTCTGCGCGCGGGCAACATCGCCGGCCAGGCGCTCGTCCAGCCAGGCCGAGAGCGCATCGAGCTGCGGCG
>DASRYE010000031.1:0-17653 GCA_035653915.1 Novosphingobium sp.
ATCCTCCTGCGCGATCAGCCCGGTGGCCACAACCGCGCGGATGCCCAGATGCGGGGCATGGGCCGGCGCCAGTTCGGCCGCCGAGAGCGCCGCCTGCGAGCCCTGGCTCTGCCCGACAACGGCGATGCGGCGGGCCGAAAGCTGCGGCAGGGCGCGGGTGGCAGCGCTCACCCCGTCGAGGATCGACAGGCCTTCGGAGCGATATTGCAGATAGGGGTGCACCCCCGGCGTGCCAAGGCCGGCATAATCGCTGGCGATCACCGCATAGCCGCGCGCCAGCCAGGCGCCGAGATAGGCCTTGTCCCGCGTGGAAGGGCCGGTGAAAGAGGGCGCGCAGACATCGGCGATGCCGGTGGTGCCATGGGCCCAGGCGATCACCGGCCAGCCCCCGCGCGGCGCCCGCCCCGCCGGCACATAGACCAGCCCCGAGACCGTGACGAGGCGGCGCGCATCGCGAAAATCGGTGGCGGTGTAGAGGATGCGCCAGGCTTGCGCGGCTTGCGGCAGGGCATCTTGCGCCGGGGCCGGGGCCTTGCGCAGCAGCGTGGCGGCGCGCGCGGGCAGCGGCGCCTGCCACTGGTAGAAGCCATCGACGCCGCCATCACCGGACCAGGCATCATTGGCCTGCGCAGCTGCCGCCTGCGCCATGCCCGATGCCACCATCGCCGCCATCACGAGAGGTTTAGTAACCCAGTGCATATCCATCCTTTCTGGGATCGCTTCCGCCAATCAGAACGCCCTGTGCATGATCGATGCGAATGATCTGCCCGCCGCCGATCGGGCGCGCCGCGCGCCGCACCTTGTGGCCCAGCGCTGCCAGCGCATCGGCCACGGCCTGTGGCACGCCGCTTTCCATTTCCACCTCGCCGTTGAAGGCGAAATGGCGGGGCAGGTCGAGGGCGGCCTGCGGGTCCAGCCCGGCATCGAGCATGGCCGACAGCACGAAGGCCTGGCCCGCTGCCTGATAATGCCCGCCCATCACGCCAAAGGGCATCAACGGGCGCGCGCCTTCCATCACCATGCCGGGAATGATCGTGTGCATCGGCCGCTTGGCCGGCGCCAGCGCATTGGGATGGTCGCCAAAGGGGGCGAAGCTGGCGCCGCGATTGTGCAGCAACAGGCCCGAGGCCTCGTCGTGGATGGCGCTGCCGAAATCGGTGAAGAGCGAGTTGATGAAGCTGATCGCCTGGCCATCGGCATCGACGCAGGCCAGATAGACGGTGTCGCGGTGCGGCGGCTCGCTGATCGGCGGCGGCAGGGCCAGCATTGCTGCCGGGTTCATCAGCGCCCGCAGCCGCGCCGCATGCGGCTGGCCGATCAGCGTGGCCAGCGGCATTTGCGCGCAGGCAGGATCGGCCAGCCAGCGGTCGCGTTCGGCATAGGCCAGCTGGCAGGCCTGGGCAAAGCTGTGGGCAAAGGCGGGCTGATCCTGCCAGAGCGCGCCCATATCCAGCCCCGAGAGGAGGTTGAGCAGCATCAGCACGGTCATCCCCTGCCCGTTGGGCGGGCATTGCAGCACGCGCAGGCCCCGATAGGTGGTCTCTATCGGCACCACGGGGGTGCCGGCATGGGCGGCAAAATCGGCCATCGTGTGGGCGCCGCCCAGGCCGCGCAGCAGGCGCACCAGCCCTTGCGCGGTCTCGCCACGATAAAAGCCCTCGCGCCCGTTCACGGCAATGTCGCGCAGGGTTCGGGCCAGGGCTGGCTGGCAGATGCGGGCGCCGGCGCTCACCTGCCGGCCCCAGAAGGCGCGGGCGCTGGGGCTGGCGGCAAGGCGCTGCCGGCTGGCCTGCCAATCCCATGCCACGCGCGGCTGCACGATCCAGCCTTGCGCGGCCAGCGCGATGGCCGGCGCCAGCAGCCGATCGAGCGGCAGGCGGCCATGGGTTTCGTGCAGATGCAGCAGCGCATCGACAGCGCCGGGAATGGTGACCGAATGGACGCTGTCCAGCCCCACCGTGCCGATGGCGGCGGCATCCAGCGCGGCGGGCGTGCGGCCAGAGCCGTTGTAGGCGCTGATCCGGCCGGTGGCATCGGCGTGGATGTAGAATGTGTCGCCGCCCAGCCCGGCGTTCTGCGGTTCGGCCACGGCTAGGACGGCGCTGGCGGCAATGGCGGCATCGGCCGCGCTGCCGCCCGCGCGCAGCACTTCCACCCCCACCCGCGCGGCATCGGGATGGGAGGTGGCCACCATCGCCTGCCGGGCATAGGCGGCAGACCGGCCGGGCGCCTGGAAATCGCGCATCAGCAGTAGGATCCGCCATCGATGATGAGCGCCTGGCCGGTGATGTAGCTGGCCTCGTCGGAGAGGAGGTGGACAAAGCTGGAGGCCACTTCCTCGGGCCGGCCCTGGCGCCCCATCGGCACGGTGGCGGCCACCATGGCGGCCACGGCGCTGTCGCCGCCGATCTCGTCGATGGCGGGGCGGTTGAAGGGCGTGTCGATCCAGCCGGGGCACAGCGTGTTGACGCGGATGTTATCCGCTGCCAGCTCCACCGCCAGCGAGCGGCCCATGCCGATCACCGCCGCCTTGGCCGAGGAATAGGCCGCCCGCCTGCCGCCCCCCCATTTGCCCGCCAGCGACGACATGTTGACGATGGCGCCGCCGCCTGCCGCGCGCAGATGCGGCAGGGCATGCTTCACCCCCAGGAACTGGCCGCGCACATTGATGGCATAGACCTTGTCCCAGAGGTCTGCGGCAAAGCTGTCGGTGGGGCCGGCGGCCAGGAAGCCGGCGTTCTGGCACAGGCCATCAAGTCCGCCCAGCCAGGCGGTGGCATCGGCCATCAGCGCCGCGATACTGTCCTCGCTGGCGACATCGACGGGGAAGAAGCGCGCCTCCTCGCCCAGCGTTGCGGTGAAGGCGGCGCCTGCCACCGCGTCGATATCGGCCACGGCCACCTGGGCGCCCTCGGCCAGGATCGCCCGCACGGCCGCCGCGCCGATATGGCCGATGCCGCCGATAAACAGGATGCGCTTGCGGGCCAGGCGGTTCATGGCTGGAAATCCTGGGTGGGGGCGTGCAGCACGCCGGTGGGGTTGTGGGCCAGGGCAATCTGCCGGGCATAGGCGGTGCGCCAGCCCAGCGCGCTGCTGGCCACAAAGGCGCCCGAGCGGGCCTGCTGGAAGGGGGCGGGATCATCCACGCCCGGTGCTGGCAGGCCCTGCTGGTGATCGCGCAGCACGCGCAGCAGGCGGCGGCGGGTGGTGGCGATCATCAGATCTGACATCGCCAGATTTTCCTGCGTGCGATCGACAATGGCGCCCATGCTTTCCACCACCGCCTGATCCTGCAACTGCACGCCGGTGAGGCCGGTGAAACTGCGCCGGCTTTGCGCCTCGCGGTCGATCAGATAGTCGTTGTCGGCATTGGGCACGGTGCGCCAGCGGTCGAACCAGCCGGTGCCGTTGGGCAGATAGGCCTCGTCGCGCTCCAGCCCGGGGATGGGCGATCCGTCCTTCAGGCGGCGCACGCCGGTGCGGCGGCCCTTGTAGAGCCAGGTGAAGATCATCGTGTGCTCGTCATCCATCGGCACGGCGGCATCGAGCACGATGTTGGCGGCAAAATCGCCATCGGGAAACATCGTGTAGAAGGGCAGCAGGTAATGGGCCACGCGGTAGTAGGTCTCGCCCGCCACGCCGGTGTCGCGATAGGCGGCATACATCGTGCCGGCGCCCGTTTCGCCCACATGATAGCGCGGCGCCCGATCAGCCAGCGAGAGGGCGTTGAGATCGGTCCCATCCAGATCGGCCGCATCGATCGCGCCGCCATGCAGGAAGCCGAAATGCGAGGTGTCGATCTCGCCTTCCAGCACCTGCAGATAGTTGCAGCGGCGCAGCGAGCAGGTGAGGCGCACGTCTGCGGCATCGAGCAGGGTGGCCTCGATGGCGGTCATCGGCGGGTGCGTTTCGCGCTCGCCCAGATAGGCCCAGACCACGCCGCCTGCTTCCACCACGCGATAGGCGCGGGCCTTCAGCCGCTTCTCGAAGCGGTTTTCCACCGGCACGTTGGGCTGTTCCAGGCACTGGCCATCGGCGGCGAATTTCCACCCGTGATAGACGCAGCGGATGCCGCCTTCCTCGTTGCGGCCATAGAACAGGCTGGCGCAGCGGTGGGGGCAGGCATGATCCATGATCCCCACGCTGCCATCGGGCGAGCGGAAGGCGATCAGCTTCTCGCCCAGCAGCATCAGCCGCATCGGCGCGCCGCCTGCCACCAGCTCGGCCGACAGGCAGGCCGGCGTCCAGTATGCGCGCATCAGCGCGCCCATGGGCGTGCCCGGGCCAATGCGGGTGAGCAATGTGTTGTCTTGCGGGCTCATGCCTTGGTCTCCTGCGCGGGATAGTTGCGGGCCAGCCAGGCGGCGCTGAACTTGCCCGAGGCGCGGTCTTCGGCCAGCGCTTCGGGGCTGCGCAGGGCCGGATCGCCATAGCCGCCAGCGCCTGCCGTCTCGACGATCAGCGCCTCGTCGGGGTGGATTTCCACAAAGGCGGGCTTGGTGGGCAGCTCTTCCTCGGTGCCATCGGCGCGGCGGATGAGGAAGCGGCCCCGGCCGCCCTCCCTGCCGCCGAACACGCCCCATGGCGCATTGCGGAAACGCTCGCCCTGGCCGGAAAACATCGCCACATGGCCGCGCGGGCGCAGCACCCGGCGCAGGCCGAGGCCGCCGCGATGGTGCCCGGCGCCGCCGGTATCGGGGATGAACTCATAGGCTTCCACCATCAGCGGATATTCCGTCTCGATGGCTTCCACCGGCAGGTTGGAGGTGTTGATGAGATGGACCTGCACGCCATCCTTGCCATCCTTGGTGGCGCGCCCGCCAAAGCCGCCGCCCACGGTTTCCAGATAGACATAGCGCTGGCCATCGGCCCCGCGGCCCGACAGCACCGCCATCGTGTTGGCGCCATTGGCCGCGGCCACCGCCACTTGCGGCAGCGCCGGGGCCAGCGCGCCGATCACCGTGTCGATGATGCGCTGGCAGGTGTTGGCGCGGCCCGCCACCGCCGAGGGGAAGGCGGCGTTCACCATGCAGCCTTCCGGCGCGATCACTTCCATCGCATCGAGCATGCCCTGGTTGATCGGGCATTCGGGATCGATCATCGAGCGGAAGACATAGGCCACCGAGGATTGCGTGGCATAATAGGGGCAGTTGATATTGCCGCGCACGGCAGGCGAGGTGCCGGCAAAATCGAAGATCACCCTGCCATCTGCCCGGCCATCCGGGGCGCCCGCTGTCACGCGCACGCTGATCGGCATGTCGAAGGCGCCCTTGCCGTCGTCGTCCATCACATCGGTGAAGTGATAGGTGCCGGCGGGCAGTTTGGCCGCGGCGCGGGCCATGCGGGCGCGGGTGCGTTCCACAATGGCGTCGAAGGCGGCCAGCAGCGTGTCGGCACCCCTGGCCTCGGCCAGCTCGACGATGCGGCGATGGCCCAGGCGACAGGCGGCCACCTGCGCGTAATAGTCGCCCCGCCGCTCTTCCGGCACGCGCACGTTAAGGAGGATGAGGTTGAACAGATCCTCGCACAGCCGCCCGCCCTCGAACAGGCGGACAGGGGGGATGCGCAGGCCTTCCTGATAGATCTCGGTGCCGCCCGACATGGAACCGGGCGCCATGCCGCCCACATCGGCGTGGTGGGCAATGGTGCACATGAAACCCAGCAGCACATCGCCGGCAAACACCGGCATGCTCATGTTGATATCGGGCAGGTGCGATCCGCCGCTGGCATAGGGATCGTTGCCGATGAAGATATCGCCGGGCCGAAAGCTGCCCTGTGGCCAGGTTTCCAGCATCCGCGTGGTCAGCCCCAGCATCGAGGAGAGGTGGATCGGCTGGGCGCTTTCGCACAGGGCAATGAGGCGCCCCTTGGGGTCGATCAGCGCGGTGGAATGGTCGTTGCGCTCCTTGATGTTGGTCGAATAGGCCGAGCGCATCAGCGCCACATAGGTCTCATCGGCCACCGAACGCAGCGCGTTGAGCAGGATTTCCAGCGTGATCGCATCCAGCGCCGGGGGGTTGGTGATGCTCATTTGCCCACCTCGATAAGCAGGTTGTGGGTGGCATCCACGCGCACGCGGTCGCCGGGGTGGAGGAGGATGGTGGTGTCGAGCTGGTCGACGATGGCAGGGCCGGTGAACCAGTCGCCCGGATGCAGCGCCTCGCGCGCGTAGACGGGGGCGATCACGCTGCCCTCGCGGGCAAACACCACTTCGCGCTCGCCCACGGCCAGCGCCGGGTTGGGCTGGGGCACTTCGCCGGCCATGGCGGCATGGGGCAGCCGGGCGGTGGCCACCAGCCGCATGCAGACCACCTCGATCGGCGCTGCGCCATTGTGAAAGCCATAGGTGCGCTCATGCGCGCTGTGGAAGGCCGCGGCGATGGCGGCGCGATCGGGCATTTCGCCGGGCGCCAGCGCCAGCGGCACCGACAGTTCGAAATTCTGGCCGACATAGCGCAGATCCAGCAGCACATCGGTTGCGCGCCGGTGGGCCAGCACCTCTTCCTCGGCAAACCAGCGCTCGGCCCGCGCATGAAGGCTGGCCACCGCCCGGTCCAGCGCATCGGGCAGCCGGGCATCGCCCAGCGGCATGGGCATGGGCGCCACGAAATTCTCGCGGTCGTCGCTGGCCAGCAGCCCCTGCGCGCACAGCAGGCCCGGATGCGGCGGGATCAGCAGGCGGCGGATGCCCAGCGCGCGGGCCACCGCCACGCCATGCAGGGGCCCGGCCCCGCCAAACGGCATCAGCGTGAAATCGCGCGGGTCAAAGCCGCGTTCCACCGAGATCTTGCGCACCGCGCGGGCCATGTTGGCCACCACGATCTCGATGATGCCCAGCGCCGTGGCCTGCGCCGGCAGATCGATCTCGGCCGCCAGCGCGCCGATCACCTGCCGGGCGGCGGCCACATCCATGGCCATGCTGCCTTTCAGCAGGCCGCCCGCCGGCAGCCGCCCCAGCACCAGATTGGCATCCGACACGGTGGGCAGCGTGCCCCCGCGCCGATAGCAGGCCGGCCCCGGCACGGCGCCGGCGCTTTGCGGGCCCACTTTCAGCAGCCCATCGGCATCGCGCCAGGCAATCGAGCCGCCTCCTGCCCCCACGGCATGGATATCGATCGCCGAGAGGCGCACCGGATAGCCTTCCACCCAGCGGTCGCGGGTCATGTCGGCGGCATAGTCGCGGATCAGCGCGACATCGGCCGAGGTGCCGCCCATGTCGAGGGTGATGACATCGGGCACGCCGGCCCGGCGGGCAATATCCAGCGCGCCCGAAATGCCCGCCGCCGGCCCTGAAAGCGCCGTGCGGATGGGAAACTGGCGCGCCCGCTCCACCGAGATCAGCCCGCCCGACGACTGGTTGACACCCAGCCGGCATTCCGGCGCGCGTTCTGCCAGCCCGGCTTCCAGATCGGTGAGATAGCGGGCCATCACCGGCTGCAGATAGGCGTTGAGCACGCTGGTCGAGAGGCGTTCGTATTCGCGAAACTCGCTCTGCACCTCGCTGCTGAGCGAGACATGCACGCCCGGCAGCGCCTTGCGCAGCGCCGCGCCAAGGCGCCGCTCATGGCCATCGTTCACAAAGGCGAACAGCAGGCACACCGCCACCGCATCCACTTCGGCCGCGCGCACCTGTGCCACCAGCCGGTCGATCTCGCCTTCGTCCAGCGGGGCGATCACCTCGCCATCGCGGGTGATGCGCTCGGCCGCCTCGAAGCGGCGCGGGCGCGGAACGAGGGCGGGGGGATGATCTGCCTGGAAATCATAGATCAGCGGGCGCACCTGCCGGCCGATTTCCAGCAGATCGCGAAAGCCCTTCGTGACGATCAGCGCCAGCTTGCCGCCGCGGTGCTGGATCAGCGCGTTGGTGGCAACGGTGGTGCCGTGCGAAAGGCGGCTGATTTCGGCAGGGGCAATGCCTTGCGCGGCGCACAGCTCGTCCAGCCCGGCCAGGATGGCCTCGGCCGGATTGCCGGGCGTGGAGGGGCGCTTGTGCACGCAGGCGCGCCCGCTTTCGCTGTTGCGGGCGGTGAAATCGGTGAAGGTGCCGCCCACATCAATGCCGACAAACCAGCTCATGCCCGCACCTGTGCAACCGCGGCCGGATCCAGCCCGGTCAGCGCCTGATACCCCTCGGCATCAACCGCGCCTTCGGTAACGATGGTGAGCACGCGGGCACCGGCATCAAGGCCCAGCGCCGCGCGGATGGCGGAGTCTTGCGCGGCGGCCATCAGGCCGGCCAGCCCGGCGCTGCCGGCATCGCCCGCCACCAGCGGCGGATCGCCCCATTGCCCGCTGCCCAGCCCCTGCATCGCGGCGATGGCATCGGCATCGGCAATCGTCAGGAAATCGCGCGTGGTGGCGCGGATCGTCTCCCATGCGCTGAGCGAGACCTCGCCCACCGAGAGGCCGCCCATCACCGTGTCGAGATCGCCTTCCACCCGCACCGGCTGGCCGGCCCGGGCCGACTGGAACAGGCAATCGGCCCGCTCCGGCTCGACGATGACGAAACGCGCCGCCGTGCCCCAGGCCTCGTGCAGCGCGCCGAACACCGCCGCCGCCAGCCCGCCGCAGCCGCCCTGCACAAACACATGGGTGGGCAGCTGCTGGCCGATTTGCGCGCAGATCTCGTCAACCATCACCGTGTAGCCGGCCATCACCAGCCCGGGGGCGGCATCCTCGGGCCCGATCGCCGTGTCAGACACGAGATACCAGCCGAAGGCCTCGGCATCGGCCTTGGCCTGGTGGGTGGAATCATCGTAATTGCCGGCCACGCGCACCACCTGCGCCCCTTGCGCGCGGATGAGATCGGCCCGCGCCTCGGCCACTTTCTCGTGCAGATAGATCTTGCAGGCGCAGCCCAGCCGCCGCGCGCCCCAGGCCACCGACAGGCCATGGTTGCCATCCGATGCGGTGACCACCGTTGCCGCCCGGCGCTGCGCCTCGTCGAGCCCGGCCAGCAGCGCCATCGCGCCAAACGCCCCGCCCAGCGCCTTGAACGAGCCCAGGCCAAAGCGCGGGGCCTCATATTTGGCCAGCACCGCCCCCAGCCCCAGCGCGCCGGCAAGGCCGGGCAGCGCCAGCAGCGGCGTGGGCGCATAGCCCGCCCAGCCGGGAATGGACGCCCGGGCCAGCGCCCGCGCCTGCGGGGGCACGGCGGCGGCCAGCGGTGTGGAAGGCAGCGGTGTTGCGGGCAGGGGCGGCAGGGCAAGATCGGCGGAAAGGAATTGGGGCATGGCGCTTTCGCAATGGGGGGCGGACGGGAGTGGCGGCGCAATAAGTTTCATGAATAGGCAAGTATTCTTCGCGGCCAATCCAAGCATTGCAGCATCGGGCCGGCCGGCGGCGTGCCTGTGCCGGGGGTGTTGGCAGCCTGGCTGATTGGCCGGATATATCGCTGTATCCCGCCTGAATTACCGGCCGCGTGGCAAATGCACACCCCCTGCGCAAAGCTGCGCCATGGCGGCCAGCATGGCAGGAAAAGCGGCTTGGCAAATGCGGCAAGCGGCAATATCAATTGCGCAGGGAGTAAAGTATGGAACTTGGCCTCAAGCGCTTCAACGGCAAGATCAGCGACAATGACCTGCGCCTGTTGCGCACGTTTTGCACGGTGGTGCGCCATGGCGGCTTTGTGGCGGCGGAAAGCGAATTGCAGATCGGCCTGCCGTCGATCAGCCGCTACATCAAGGATCTGGAGATCCGGCTGGGCCTGCGCCTGTGCGATCGCGGGCGGCGCGGCTTCAGCCTGACGCCAGAGGGGCGCCAGGTGCATGAGGCCTGCACCAAACTGTTTGAAAACCTCGACAGTTTCGAGACGCTGGTGCGCGATATCCATGCCAATCCGGCCGGTTCGCTGCGCATTGGCATGGTCGATTCGCTCACCTGCCACCCCGGCTTTCCGGTGGCCCATGCCCTGCGCGCCTATAAAACGGCCTTTCCCAATGTGTTCATCTCGCTGGTGACGAAAACCTCGAACCTGATCGAGCAGGACGTGCTGGAAGGCGCGCTCGATATCGGCGTGGTGTTCGAGCGGCGGCATATGGAGCAATTGCAATATCGCCACCTCCACGAGGAAGTGAGCTATCTCTATTGCACCGAGGACCACCCCCTGTGGCGCGACCATGGCGGGCAGATCGCCGATGTCGATCTGTCGGTCTTCGAATTCGTCGGTTATCCGATGGTGCGGATGATGGAAAAGCTGGGCGTGGGCGGGTTGTTCAACCGCACGGCCACCGCCACCAACATGGAATCCATCGCCATGCTGATCGATTCCGACCATTATCTGGGCTTCCTGCCCGAACATTACCTGAAAACGCTGTGGTGCGCCGATCGCTTCCGCGCCATCGCGCCAGACACGTTCACCTTCTCCAGCAGCATTTCCACCATCACCCGTTCCGGCGCGCTGCCGCCGCTGGCGGCCGGCTTCCTGGCCATGCTGGAAGCGGTGCGGGCGGGCGCGGATGCCTGCCCGGTGCCGGCTGCCTGAGCGCGCGCCAGATGGCGCAGGCGGCAAGCAAGGTTGCGCAATGCGCCATCGAACCGGGGCGCAACAATCGACTTGATGGCGCCATGCCCGATTCATCCCCTGCCGCTGTCGCTGCCGCCCCGCCGTCCCATCCTGCCGCTGCCGCCACCCACGCGCCCGGCGCCTGGCTGGTGCTGGGCCTGCTGACCTGCGCCTACAGCCTGAGCTGGATGGACCGTTTCCTGCTCGTCATCCTGATTGATCCGATCAGCCGCGATCTGCATGTCTCCAATACCGAGATCGGCCTGTTGACCGGCTTTGGCGCGTCCCTGCTCTATTCGCTGTCGGGCTTTCCGATGGGGCGGCTGGCCGATCGGCACCGCCGCACGCGGCTGGTGGCCTGCACGCTGGGCGGGTGGAGCGCGCTGACAGGGATGATCGGCCTGGCCGTCTCCTTCCCGATGCTGGCGGCCGCGCGCTTTGGCATGGCGGTGCTGTCGGCGGGCTGCTCGCCATCGGCCTATTCGCTGATCGCCGACCTGTTCGCCCCGGTGCGGCGGGGCATGGCCATCGCGCTTTATTCGCTGGGCATTTCCTTTGGCACTTTTGCCGGCCTGTCGCTGGGGGGCATCGTTTCGGATCAGCTGGGCTGGCGGCAGGCGTTTGTCTGGCTCAGCGTGCCGGGGCTGGTGCTGGCGCTGCTGCTGGGGCTGGTGCTGCGCGAGCCGGCGCGCGGGCGTTTCGATGGCAATGCCCATGAGGCGCACCGCCACTACACCCTGCGCGAGGCCTGGCAGACGCTGGCCGCCCAGCCGGCCTTTCTGGCCATTGCCATGGGCTTTGGGCTGCTCTCCTGCGCGGCATCGGCCTTCGAGAACTGGATCCCCACCTGGATGATCCGCGCCCAGCATCTGAGCACGACCGAAGTGGGCGCGCTGAGCGGCGTGGCGCAGGGGCTGGTGGGGATTGTCGCCTCGCTGGGCTTTGGCATCCTGGCCGACCGGCTGGCCGCGCGCGACCGGCGCTGGTATGTGTGGATCCCGGTGTTGACCGGCGGCGCGGTGCTGCCGCTGGTGCTGCTGTTCTTCCTGCTGCCGCGCGGGGCGGCCTATGGCTGCTACATGCTGATCGAATTTCTCATTTCGGGCTGTTCGGCGCCGCTGTTCGCGGCCTGCCAGATGCTGCTGCCCGCGCGCCTCAGGGCGGTGGGCATGGCCACGGTGCTGTTCCTGCTCAACACGGTGGGCATGGGGGTGGGGCCCTCGCTCACCGGTTTCCTCAGCGATCATCTGCCCGCCGCCACGCCGGCCGCAGCGCTGGGGCAGGCGATTTCGCTGATGCAGGGAGTGGGGGTGCTGGGCATTGTCGTGCTGCTGGCGGCGGCGCGGCGGATCGCCCCTGGTGCCGGCACGCCATGATCACCGCGCGCGCCTGCCCGGCCTCGGCGCGGCTGGTGGAGGAGACGCTCCACTTCCTGCGCGCGGCGGCCGGCTGCGGCGCGGCGATGTTCTATTGGGTGGAGCCGGACCTGTCGACCACCGCCCATGCGCTGGCGGGCCTGCCGCAGGCGGTGCCGCAGGCCTATCGGCAGGAGATCTGGCGCCATGATCCGCTGTTGACGGCGCGGCTGGCGCAAGGCCGGCGCCGCCTGGCCGAGCTGGAGCAGGAAGCCTGCCGTGCCCCGGCCGACAGCGCGGCCTATCGCGCCTTTCTGGCCGGCCACGGGCTGGCGGGCGATGTGGAATTCCTGTTCTGGGCCGGCGAGGAGAGTGGCTGTGCCGCGCCCTGGGGCGGGATCAGCCTGCTGCCGCTGGCGGGCGAGGCGCCGCCGGCCGCGCGCTGGCCGCAGCTGCAGGCGATCCACCGCTATGTCGATCTGGCGATGCGCGGCCATGCGGTGGCGCGCAGGGCCGATGCGCACGCCTTTCTGCGCCATCGCATCGGCCTTACCCGGCGCGAATGCGATCTGTGCGATCTGGTGGCGGTGGGGGCGGGCAATGCCGATATCGCCGCCCTGCTGGGGCTGACGACGGCCACCGTCAAATCCTATCTGCGCCGCATCTTCGACAAGATGGGGGTGGACAGCCGCACGGCGCTGGCGGTGCGGCTGTCGGCTCTGGCCAATGGCGGGGCTGGCCAGTCGGATCAGTCGGCGATGCCGGATCAGTCGGCGATGCCGGATCAGTCGGCGATGTCGGAGAGGAAAGCGGCGACATCGGCATTGCCCGCGGCCGCGCTTTCCTGAAGCAGGCTGATGCCCAGCGGCGGCACGCTGCCATCATCGCGCACCATCACCAGCGGATCCTCGAAATCACGCACATAGCCCATGCCCAGGCACCCCATCTGATAGCCCATCAGCTTGAGCAGATCGTCGGGCAGGGTGCGGGCCACCTCGATCGGCGTGGTCAGATACTGGTTTTCCTCCTGCCGCAGCCAGCCGGCGGCATAGGTTACGTTCAGCGCCTGGCGCACCCTGTCGGAACGGTTGGCGCCGGCGCCGTGGAACACCTTGCCGGTGTAGAACAGCGCCGATCCGCGCGGCATCTCGGCCGGCAGGCTTTCCTCATAGGTGTAGTGGCGGCCTTTCTGGTCCTGCGATCCGGGCACGATGCGGGTGGCGCCATTTCCCTCGGTATAGTCGCTCAGCGCCCACAGCAGGTTGCATTGCGGCTGATAATCGAGCGGGAAGGGGAAGAAATCCCAGATCGTCTCGTCCTGATGCAGCTTTTGCGCGGGGCTGCCGGGATAGACCGAGATGATCTGCGTGAGCTGCAGCTGGAAGCGGGTGGCCTTTTTCATCACGCCCTTGCAGGCGGCCAGCACCAGCGGGTGGCCGATCAGCTGATGCGAGGCGGGGGAGCGGGCGATCAGCGCGCCGGTGCGGCGGGTCTTCTTGCCGAGGTAATTGTCGTAGCCATAGGCGGTATGGTCGATGAAGGGCTGCATGTCGGCGATGATCTGGTCCATCACGGCCACATCGGCGAGGTTCTCGACAATCGCATAGCCATCGGTTTCCAGCGCGTGAACAAGCGTTTGGGCATCGACATCACGGGTGAAGCGGTGGAGATCCATGGGGCACTTCCTGGTTGAGGCAAGGCGGCGCGTGCGCCGTCGGGGCTGAGGCAAAACGGCGGGTGCGCCGCTGTGGAGCCACCAAGGATCTGCCCGGGCACAGGGGCCGGCAAGCCTACTTTGGAGGGTGTGGCGGGGGAGCGCGGTGTTGCTGGCGCCATTGCGCGGGGCTGGCGCCATGGCGGGCGCGAAAGCGGCGCGAGAAATGGGCCGGGCTGGCAAAGCCGCAATCGGTGGCAATGTCTGCCAGCGCCAGATCGGTGGTGCGCAGGCGATGGGCGGCCGCTTCCAGGCGGATGGCCATGGCGGTTTCGGCAAGGCTGGCGCCCAGATGGGCCAGGCACAGGCGGTCCAGCTGGCGCAGCGACAGGCCGGCAGCCTCTGCCACGGCCGATCGGGGGGCCTTGTCGCCGATATGGCTTTCCAGCCAGCCCAGCGCCTTCAGCAGGGCGGCATGGGTGGTGCCATAGCGTTCGGCCAGGCTGCCGCGCTGGGGCCCGGTGCCGGCCCGGGCGCCGGCCTGCACAAACCATTCGCCAATGCGCAGGGCCAGTTCCTCGGTATGATCGCCCGCGATCAGCGCCAGCGCCAGATCCATTGCCGCTGTGCCTCCGGCGCAGGTGATGATCGGCCCGTCGATCACAAACAGCCCGCTTTCCAGCGCGATATCGGGGAAGGCCTCGCGCAGGGCCGGGCGGTGTTCCCAGTGGATGGTGGCGCGCCGGCCGGCCAGCAGCCCGGCCCGCGCCAGCACATAGGGCCCGCCCGAAACGCCGCCCAGCACTGTGCCATGGCGGGCCAGCAGGCGCAGCCAGGCGCAAGTGGCGGCATCGCCCAGCCCGCGCGGATCGCCGCCGGCAAAGACGAACAGCCTGTCGCAGGCCAGCCTGTCGCCCACGGCATGATCGGCCACCACCCGCGCCCCGCTGGAAGCGGCCACCGCCTGCCCGTCGGGCGAGATATGGCTCCACTGGTACAGCTGGCGGCCCGACAGCGCATTGGCCCCGCGCAGCGCTTCTATCAGCGCGGCATAGCCCATCAGCGCAAAGCCGGGCAGCAGCAGCAGGCCAATCCGCAAGGGCGTGTCTTCATCAGGCATGGGCATGTCTTAACGGGATAAGCGAGATCGGCGCAAGCTGCCTAGACTGGGCCCTGCCGCACGCCATCGGGGCGTGGGGAGAGAGGGTGGCGATGCGATATTCCCTGCTGCAACTGGCCCGCCAGGCGCTGTCCGGCCACAAGGGCTGGGGCCCGGCCTGGCGCGATGCGGCCCCGCGCGCGGCCTATGATGTGGTGATCGTGGGCGGCGGCGGGCATGGCCTGGCGACAGCCTACTACCTCGCCAAGGTGCACAAGATCACCAATGTCGCGGTGATCGAGCGGGGCTGGATCGGCGGCGGCAATGCCGGGCGCAACACCACCATCGTGCGGGCCAATTATGCGCTGCCCGGCAACGAGCCGTTCTACGCTTTTGCGCTGCGCCTGTGGGAAGGGCTGGAGCGCGAGCTGAATTACAACGCGATGGTCAGCCAGCGCGGCGTTGTGAACCTGTTCCACACCGATGCCCAGCGCGATGCCTTTGCCAGGCGGGGCAATGCCATGCGGCTGCATGGCGTGGATGCGCAATTGCTGGATGCAGAGGGCGTGCGCAAAATGGCGCCCTTCCTGGCTTTCGACAATGCCCGCTTCCCCATTCTGGGCGGCCTCTGGCACGATCGCGCCGGCACCGCGCGCCATGATGCGGTGAACTGGGGCTATGCCCGGGCTGCCAGCGCGCTGGGGGTGGATATCGTGCAGAACTGCGCGGTGGAGGGTTTCGAGCGCGATGCCTCGGGGGCGGTGGTGGGGGTGCACACCAGCCTTGGCCCCATTCGCGCCGGGCGGGTGGGGCTGGCGGTGGCGGGGATGAGCGGCGTGGTGGCGGGCCTTGCGGGCCTGCGCCTGCCCATCGAAAGCCATGTGTTGCAGGCCTTTGTTACCGAGGGGCTGAAGCCGCTTGTCCCTTATGTGATGAACTATGGCATGGGCCATTTCTACATCAGCCAGTCCGACAAGGGCGGGCTGGTGTTTGGTGGCGGGCTGGATGGCTATAATTCCTATGCCCAGCGCGGCGGTCTGCCGGTGGTGGAGGATGTCTGCGAGGCGGCGATGGCGATGATGCCGATGGTGGGCCGCGCGCGCATCCTGCGCAGCTGGGGCGGCATCATGGACATGTCGATGGATGGCTCGCCCATCATCGACCGCACGCCGGTGCCCGGGCTCTATCTCAACGCCGGCTGGTGCATCGGCGGCTTCAAGGCAACGCCGGCGGCGGGCTGGGCCTTTGCCCATCTGCTGGCCCGCGACGAGCCCCATGAAACGGCGCGCGCCTATCGCCTCGACCGGTTCCGCACCGGCCATCTGATCGACGAAAAGGGCGCCGGCGCCCAGCCCAACCTGCAATAGGAGCCCAGCCTTGCGCATTCCATGCCCGTTTTGCGGCAGCCGCGATTCCCGCGAGTTTGCTTGCCGCGGCGATGCCGCCCCCCGCCGCCCGGCCGGCGCCGACAGCGATGCAGAAGCGATGTTCGACTACGTCTACCTGCGCGACAACCCCGCCGGGCCCATCGAGGAATATTGGTATCACGCGCAAGGCTGCCGCCAGTGGCTGGTGGTGCACCGCGACACGCGCAGCCATGCGGTGCTGGGCGCCCGCTTTGCCGCCGCTGGAGGCCGGGCATGACGCAGCCCTTCCGCCTGGCCCGCGGCGGGCTGATCGACAGGGGCGAAAGCCTGCGCTTCACTTTCGACGGGCGCTGCTACACCGGCCATCCCGGCGACACGCTGGCCTCCGCGCTGCTGGCGCATGGCACGCGCCTGTTTGGCCGCAGCTTCAAATATCACCGCCCGCGCGGGGTGCTGTCGGCCGGCAGCCAGGAACCCAACGCGCTGGTCACCCTGCGCAGCGGCGCGCGCGCCGAGCCCAACACGCGGGCCACCACCACCGAACTGTTCGACGGGCTGGAAGCGCTGAGCCAGAACCGCTGGCCCAGCCTTGCCTGCGATCTGATGGCAGTGAACCAGCTGTTCGCCCCGCTGCTGGTGGCAGGCTTCTACTACAAGACCTTCATGTGGCCGGCCAGGGCCTGGGAAAAGCTCTATGAGCCGGCCATCCGCCGGGCGGCGGGGCTGGGGGCGCTGTCGGGTCAGGCAGACCCCGATGCCTATGCCCATGACCACGCCTTTTGCGATGTGCTGGTGGTGGGGGCGGGGCCGGCGGGGCTGCAGGCGGCGCTGGATGCGGCGCGTTGCGGCCTTGGCGTGGTGCTGGCCGATGAAGGGGGGCTGGCTGGCGGGCAATTGCTGGCGGCCCGGGGCGAGGGGGCGGCCTGGGCGGCAGCGGCGCTGGCCGAACTGGTCGCCATGCCGCAGGTGCGCCTGCTGATGCGCACCAGCGTTTTCGGCCGCTTCGACGATGGCGAGCATGGCGCGATCGAGCGGCTGGCCGATCACCTGCCGGCGCCGCCCGCCGGCCAGCCGCGCCAGCGCCTGTGGAAGATCCTCGCCCGGCGCACGATCATGGCCACCGGCGCCACCGAAAGGCCGATCGTCTTTGATGGCAACGACCGGCCCGGCGTGATGCTGGCCCATGCCGTCTCCACCTATCTCAACCGCTATGGCGTGGCGCCGGGGCGCTGCGCGGTGGTGTTCACCGCCGGCGACAGCGGCTGGCAGACGGCGGCGGATCTGCTGGCCGCCGGCGTGGCGCTGGCCGCGGTGATCGATGCGCGCGCGGTGGTGGATCAGGCGTTGCAGGCGCCGGTGCGCGCGGCAGGTGCCCGGGTGCTGCTGGGCGGGCAGGTGATCGCCGCGCGCGGCAGCCCCTTGCGCCAGGTGATCGCGCAGGGCAGCGACGGGCGCATCTGCCGCTTTGCCGCCGATCTGCTGGCGATGGCCGGCGGCTGGAATCCCGATATCGCGCTGGCCGCCCATCTGGGCCACAAGCCGCGGTGGCGGGAGGATATCGCCGCTTATGGGCTGGGCGAGGCGCCGGCCGGGCTGGCAGCGGCGGGCGCCGCAGATGGCATCTATGGCACCGCCGGCGTGCTGGCCTCAGGCCGCCGCGCCGCGCGGCAGGCG
>DASRYE010000032.1:0-5108 GCA_035653915.1 Novosphingobium sp.
TGGCAAGGGCCGCCAGGCTTTCGCTTGCGCCGGCCGGCAATTGCGCCGATCCGGGCGCGAAATCGACGAATTGCGCCTTCTCGGCGCCTGCAAACAGCGAGCCGATCAGCCGGAACGGCGCCGTGACCGCCTTTTCCAGCACATTGCCGATGATCTTCCAGATGATCGGCCCCAGCCGGAAGGTGGGATCATCCAGCGTGCCGCGCACCGGCACATCCAGCCGGATCACCCCGTGCCTGTCCTTCAGCAGCGAGGTGGCCAGCCGCACCGGCCAGGGCACCCGCGCCTTGCTGGCGCTGGCCTGGCCCCATTGCAGCTGGTCGATCACGATATGGTGTTCGGCGGCCAGGGCGCGATTGGCGATGTGATAGGTGAATGCGGTGGAGAGCTTGCCCTTGGCGATCGCATAGCCGGCATAGACATCGGAATAGGGGTTGAAGATCGGCAGTTCGATGTTGCTGAAGGTCAGCTTGATGTCGGTGGCGCGGTCATAGTGGAAGAGATCGGCCGTGCCGGTGACGCTGACCGGCGCGTAGCGGTCGATCACCTGGCCCTGGAGGTTGATGGCGGCGATGGCGCCGGGGGCATTGGTGATGTTGCTGATCTGCCCCGACAGCGCGCTGATGGTAGCGGCAAAGCTGGGGGTGATGGAATAATCGGCGAAATCCAGCGTGCCGCCGGCCAGCATCAGCCGGTGGAGGCGGATGGGCATGGCGGGCGCGCTGGTGGCAGGGGCTGGCGCGGGGGCAGGCGCGGGTGCGGCGGCTGCGGGCCGGCCGCTGGCAGCCGGCGGGGCGGCCACGGGCGGCGCGCCGGGGGTGGCCATCAGCGGGGCGAAATTGAAGCTCTTGTCGGCCATGATGGCGATATGGCCGGCCACGCCCTGCAGCCGGGCACTGGCGATATCCACCCCTTGCGGCCCATAGGCAAGGCCAGCCAGCGCCAGCGCGTTCCACGCCACCAGCGGGCTGGTCGCGCCCTTTTCATACACGGCCAGATGATCGAGCCCGGCGCTGCCGGCAAAGCGCAGGCCCTGCAAGCCGCTGCCTGCAAGGCTGAGCCGCCCTGCCGCCGCCAGCGTGCCCGAGCGCAGATCAAGCGGCGGCAGGCCGGCAAGATAGGGCATGATCGTGGCCAGCGGCAGGCCGGTCAGCGCCAGTTGCAGCGTGCCGGCCGTGGTGGCCGGCGTAAGCGTGCCGCTGCCCGACAGCGTAGCCGCGCCATTCAGCCGCAGGGCAAAGCGCAGCGGCAGCGGGCGCGACAGGTCGGTGTCGATATGCTCGATGGCCAGCGAAAGGGCGCTGGCTTCCAGCCGGCTGGCCGGTTGCACGGCACGGTCTTCGACATGCACGGCGGCATTGGCGAGGGCGAAATGGGCCAGATGCGCGTGCCATGGAGAAGCCGGGGTGCTGGCAGAAGCCGGGGCGGAGGCGGCGGTGGCAGGGACCAGCGCCATGAGATTGATCGACCCGTCGGCCGCGCGGCGCAGCGGCACATCCAGCCCGGCCAGGGTCAGGCTGCCGAGATCGGCGTTGTGGCCGGCAAGATCGACATGCAGCCCCTCCAGCCGCGCCTCGCCCAGCCGCAGGGCCCGGCCGGCGCCCAGTGCGGGGGCTTCCAGCCGGGCGTCCTTCAGCACTGCGCCGCGCGCGGCCAGCGACATGCGCGTGGGCGCCCAGCCGGGCCCGGCCAGATGGATCTCGCCGCCTTCCACCGCCAGGCTGGCCAGATGCAGCCGGCCCTTCAGCAGGCCGCCGGCAAGGCCCACATCGCTCAGCTCGGCCTTGGACAGGGTGCTATCGAGCTTCAGCCCGGCGGGCCCATGGGCAAAATCGAAGCGGCCGGCCACATCCGCCCGCCCGCTGCCCAGCGCCACCGGCAGCTGGCCGGCCAGAAAGGGCGCCAGCGTGTCTGCCCGGAGGCCGGCGAGGGCGAAATCCCCCCGCGCGGCCAGCGGCGCCAGCCCCAGCGCGGCGTGAAGCGCCAGCTGCTCGCCCTTCTGGCTGGTGGCGCTGAAGGCCAGGTGGCCATCGGGGCCGCGGCTGGTGTGGATATCGCTGAGCGCCAGATTCACCGGGGCCAGCCGCGCATGGGGGCTGCCGGGCAGGCTCTGGTCGAGGAAGGAGAGCGTGCCGCCGGTGATCGCCAGCCGGTCGATCGCCAGCGCCGTGGTACCAGTGCTGCCGCCCTGTGCCGGCGGGATCAGCTCGGCCAGGTTCAGGCTGCCATCGCGCCGCAGCACGGCATTAATCGCCGGGGCATCCAGCCGCAGCTCGGTCAGCCGCCATTCGCCGCCAAGGCCCGACAGCGGCGCCACTCCCACCCCCAGGTGGCCCAGCGCCACCATCGGCCGCGCGCCCGCCCGATCGGCAATGGCGATGCGATCGATATCCAGCGTGAAGCGCAGCGGATCGAAGTGGATGGCGCCCAGCGCCAGCTGCTTGTGGAGGCGGGTGGCCACCCAGTCCGTCGCCATGCTGCGGATCAGCACCGGCGCCAGCCAGGTGCCCGCCGCCAGCCAGGCCAGCATCAGGCCCAGGGCGGCCAGCGGCAGGATCCAGCGCCACTTGTGGGTGGGCGCGTGCGGGCGGGGGCCGGTCGTTTCTTCCATCACTTCGCAGCCCCTTATACCACCGCGGCCGCCGGCAGAAGCACCACCTTGGCCGCATTTGCCGCAAGCATCGCACGTGGCGCCTCTGGCGCTTTGCATGGGGCGCTTCCGGCGCTTTGCAACGGCGCCTCTGGCGCTTTGCCGCCAAAGATTGGCCGTTTGATGACGGCGCCGACGACGACGGGGCCGCCTCAGCCCTCCCCGGCCTGATCTGCCCAGCGCGGGCGGGCCATCTGGAACATCTCGGGCGCATGGCCATACCAGCCCGCGCCGTGCAGCCGCGCCACCAGATCCATGGCGGGCGCATCCACATGCAGCCGCACCGGATCGACGAAGCGATCGGCGATGTGAAGGTGCAGCACCTCTGCCAGCACGATGGTCGTCTGCCCGGCTTCCACCGCCTGGAACAGCCGGCATTCCATCGCCACCGGCGCCGAGGCGATGCGCGGCGGCGCCACGGCCAGCGAGGGCAGGGTGGCCAGCCCGGCGAGCGCCAGTTCGTCGGTGCCGGGCGGGGCATCGATGCAGGTGCGGTTCATCGCCTCGGCATCGGCCCGGCAGACGAGGTGGATCACGCATTCGCCGGTGGCCAGGATGTTGGCGGCGGTGTCCTTGTGGGTGCCATCGGCCCTGCGGCCCAGGCCCAGCGCCAGGATCGGCGGGTCGGCGCTCATCATGTTGAAGAAGCTGAAGGGGGCGGCATTGCGCTGGCCGCTGGCAGACTGGCTGGTGATCCAAGCGATGGGCCGCGGGGTGATGGTGGCGGCCAGCAGCTTGTAGCGGTCGGCGGCGGCAAGGCGGGCAAGGTCGAAATGCATGGGGCAGATCCGGCGCGGTTGGGGGCCGGTGGGTGATGGCCGATCACGCCGGTTCCGTCCAGCCCGTCAGGCCAGCCCGTCAGGCCTGCCAGAGCACGCACAGGCCCGTCACCGTCGCCAGCGAGAGCAGGGTGGACAGCAGCACGACACGCGCCGTCAGGCCGGCTTCGCGGCGATAGAATTCGGCCAGCATGAAGGGGCCGGTGCCGGTGGGCAGCGCGGCCAGCAGCACGGCGGCATGCATCTGCGGCGCCGGCAGGGCAAACACCCGCACCGCCAGCAGCCAGGTGAGCAGCGGCTGGGCCAGCAGCTTCAGCGCTACCAGCAGCGCGGTGGCAGCGGTTTCGCCGCGCTGGCTTGCACGCCGCTCGCCCAGGAACAGGCCCAGCGCCACCAGCGCCGCCGGCGAGGCCGCCCCGCCCAGCATGTCGAGCACGGTTTCCACAGGCGCCGGCGGATGCAGCCCGGCAGCCAGGCACAGCGCCCCCAGCACCGGCGCCACCAGCAGCGGGTTGCGCACCAGCGCGCCGGCCACCTTCAGCGCCATGTGGGCCGGGTGCTGCTCGCCCTGCAGGCCGCTTTCGATCAGCACCAGCGCCAGCGCAAACAGCACGCAGACGGTGAGGATGGTGGCCGCCAACGTTGGCGGCAGGGCAGCCGGCCCCAGCATCGCCAGCACCAGCGGAAAGCCCATGAAGCCGGTGTTGGCATAGGCCGCGTTCAGCCCGTCGATGGCGGCATCGGCCAGGTGGCGCGGGCGGCGCAGGCGCAGCGCCAGCGTGAGCGCGAAGATCGCCCCGGCGCCAAGGCCAAAGGCGGCCACGAAAGCCGGCTGCCAGATATCGGCCCAGCGCGCGTTGACGACAATCCGCAGGATCAGCGCCGGCAGCGCCAGATAGACGACGAAGCGATTGAGCGCGCCGCTGGCCTCTGGCCCGAACACCGCGCCGCGGCGCAGCGCCCAGCCGGCAAAAATCAGCGCGAAGATCGGCAGCACGGTGGCAAGAACGGAAAGCATGGCAGGGGCTGGCTTATCCGCTCGGTTTGATGCACTCCAATGCTTTTATGGGCCGCCATTCATGCTCAAAAGGTATTCATGATCGAGATCCGCCAGCTGCGCGCCTTTGTCACCCTGGCCGAAACGCTGCATTTCACCCGCGCGGCAGAGCGGCTGCATATCACCCAGCCGCCGCTCAGCCGGCAGGTGGCGGGGCTGGAGCAGGCGCTGGGGGTGCGCCTGTTCGATCGCCATTCGCGCGCGGTGCGGTTGACGCCGGCCGGCACCCGCCTGCTGGCCGATGCGCGCGGGCTGCTGGCGGGGCTGGATCAGGCCTGCCGCAATGCGCAGGCCGCTGCCCGGGGCGAGCTG
The DNA here is from genome assembly GCA_035653915.1 of Novosphingobium sp. Lineage (GTDB taxonomy): Bacteria > Pseudomonadota > Alphaproteobacteria > Sphingomonadales > Sphingomonadaceae > Novosphingobium. The sequence goes on from DASRYE010000032.1 coordinate 4,799, forward strand.
GGCGAGCTGGCGGTGGGCTTCATGATGCATGCCGCCTACAGCAGCGTGCCGGCGCTGGCGCGGCGCTTTGTGGCGGATTGGCCCGAGGTGCGGCTGACCCTGCGCGAGATTCTGCCCTCGGCGATTGTCGGCGCGGTGATGGCGGGCGAGCTGGATGCCGGCATCACCTTCACCCCGCCGCCGCAGCGCGGGCTGGCCAGCGCCGTGCTGGCGCGCGAGGGCCTGTGCCTGGCGGTGCCGGCGGGGCATGGGCTGGCGGCCGGTGGCGGGCCGGTGGGCGCTGCGGATCTGGCGGGCGTGCCGCTGGTCG
>DASRYE010000033.1:0-2276 GCA_035653915.1 Novosphingobium sp.
TATCTGGCCCGCCACAGCGCGCCGCTGGACAGTGCCGAACATGCCGTCATCACCGTGATGGAAGACCAGCTGCACCTTGACGAGCCCAAATGGCTGGCCCGCCTGCTGCCCCGCGCCCGCCCGGCCCTGCGCACCAACAACCGCGATGTGCAGCTGGAAGCAGCCCGCGCCGGGCTGGGGCTGGCCTGCCTGCCCTGCTACACCGCCGATGCGGCAAGCGATCTGCAGCGGGTAGCCAGCGCCGGCTTTGCCCCGCCGCGCACCGTGTGGCTGGGCGTGCATGCCGATTTGCGCCAGATGCCGCGCATCCGCGCGCTGATCGAGGTGCTGGATGCCGAATTCCGCCGCCAGAAGGCCCAGCTGATGCCCCCAGCAGCGGCCGCCTTCACCGCGCCCGCGTCAACACCACCTCGCTGATCCGCCGCACGCCGCCCCGCCGCTCCAGCTGCACGATCACATCCACCACCTGCCGCGCATAGGCCAGGATATCCGCCCGCGAGAGGCCCCCGCCGGCCTGCAGGATGATCAGCGCCAGCTGCTCCAGCGCGCCGGCCGGCGTATCGGCATGGATGGTGGTGAGCGAGCCGGGATGCCCGGTGTTCACCGCGCGCAGGAAGGTGTGGGCCTCCTCGCCGCGCACCTCGCCCAGCAGGATCCGGTCTGGCCGCATGCGCAGGGCCGCGCGCAGCAGATCCTCCGCGCTCACCTGCGCCTCGCCCAGCGGCCCGCGCACCGCCACCAGCCCCACCGCATTGGCATGGGGGATCGCCAGCTCGGCCGTGTCCTCAATGGCGATCAGCCGTTCGCCGGGGGGAATCTCGCGCAGAAGGGCGTTGAGGAAGGTGGTCTTGCCGCTGGCCGTGCCGCCGGAAATGAGGATGTTGCGGCGCTGGCGCACCATTTCGGCCAGGAAAGCGGCAATCTCGGCCGGCGCATCGCCCGGCGGCAGGGCCAGCACCGGCCGCTCGCCCACCCCCTGCCCCAGCCGGGTGGCGGCAAAGCTGCCGCCGGCCACATAATCGGCCAGCGCCGGCGCCTGCGCCACATGTTTGCGGATGGCCAGCGCCAGATCGCCGCGCGTGGCCGGCGGCGCCACCACCTGCACCCGCGCGCCATCCTCCAGCCGGGCCGACAGCAGCGGATGGGCGCGGCTGATGCCCTGATCGCTGGCCGCCGCCAGCTGCCGGGCCAATTGCCACAGCAGCGGCGCGGTCAACTGCGGGCAGGGCTGCGGCGCCACGCTGCCGCCCAGCCGCTCCACCCAGATCTCGCCCGGGCGGTTGACGAAGATGTCCGTCACCTCCGCCTGCGCCAGAACCGGCCGCAGCGGCGCCAGCCACAGGTCGAGATAGCTCTGCGCCATCAACGCACCGCCGGCGTGCCGGAAAAATCAAGGTCATGCGCCACCAGCACGGCGATTTGCGCGCCCGCCGGCACTTTCACCGTGGCCGCGCGATTGGCCGTGGGCACCAGTTGCTGGCCGATCTGGCTGCTTTGCGATGGCAGGCCAAGATAGATCGTGCTGGCCCCGCTGCTGGCCAGGGTGGAGGCCACATTCACCCCCACCGTCAACGCCGATTGCAGCACCGCGCTGGCGAATTTGTCGAGGAAATGGGCATTGACCGTGCCGGGAATGCCCGCCCCGCCCAGCCCGTCCGCCGCTGGCGAGGCGATGCGGATAGCCACGCCATCCGGGCGGATCAGCCGGGTCCAGCTCACCAGCACGCGGCTTACCGTGCCGCCCCCTTGCGCCTTGAATTCACCCACCAGCCGGCTGCCGCGCGGGATCAACACGCGGGCGCCATCAAACCCGCGCACATCCTGCCCGACAATCGCCCGCGCCAGGCCCGGCCGATCGGAATTGAGCGGGGTTTCCAGCACCGCGGCAATGATCGCCCCTTGCGGGATCACCGTGGCGCGGCTGCGGATCAGCGTGGCACGGGCGGTGTCATCCGCCGTGGCGGCATCGGCGCTGGCCGCAGCGCCGGTGCTGGCGCCCGCGCCGCTGGTAAGATCCACCACCAGCGCTGCCCCGCCGGCCCCGCCGCCACGCGGGCGGGCCGCCTCTGCCGGGGGGGCCGGCGACGGCAGGGCTGGCGGCAACATCGGCAACACCGGCGGCGATAAAACCGGGGCCAAAACCGGAGCCGGCCGCACAACCATCACCCGCGGCGCCACAGGGCCAGGCAGCGAGGCCACCGGCCGCTCCGGCGGCAAGATCAGCGGCGGCGGCGCGGGCGGCAGGGGCAAACCCGCAGCGGCCACGCCGCCCTGCC
>DASRYE010000034.1:0-12154 GCA_035653915.1 Novosphingobium sp.
CGCCGCCGCAGGGCCGGCAGGACCGCCCCGCCCCGCCGCCTGCCGATGCGGCCGCCCGCGCACAGGCCGAAGGCAACCCCTTTGGCGTGCTGGCGCGGCTGGTGGCCTAGGGCGCGATGCGGATCGACAAGCTCTTGTGGTTTCTGCGCCTGTGCCGCAGCCGGCCGCTGGCCCAGGCGCTGGTGGAACAGGGCCATATCCGCCTGAACGGCCGCCGGGTGGAGCGCAGTTCGGTGACAGTGAAAGCGGGCGATGTGCTGGTGGTGCCGCTGCCGGCAGCGGTGCGGGTGATCGAGCTGGTGGCCCTGCCCGCCCGGCGCGGACCGGCCAGCGAAGCGCAAAGCTGCTATCGAGTGCTTGACGAGGCGCGCCTTTCCCCCGTAGCAGCGGGCGATTCTTGAACGCGCCTACCCCGGCAGGGGCGGCTGCCATTGCATCGAAAGGGGTTTTGCAGCCATGACCTATGTCGTCACCGACGCCTGTATCCGCTGCAAATACATGGATTGCGTCGAAGTTTGCCCGGTGGATTGCTTCTACGAGGGCGAAAACATGCTGGTGATCAACCCCAGCGAATGCATCGATTGCGGCGTGTGCGAGCCGGAATGCCCGGCCGAAGCCATCCTGCCCGACACCGAGAGCGGTCTGGAGCAGTGGCAGGAGCTGAACGCCAAGTTCTCGGCGGAATGGCCGAACATCACCGCCAAGAAGGAGGTTCCGGCCGACGCCGACGAATTCAAGGGCGTGGATGGCAAGTTCGAGAAGTTCTTCTCGGAAAAGGCCGGCTCGGGCGATTGATCGCCGGGCGCCGGTGCGTTGCCCGCGCCGGCTTGCCATGATCCCCGCAGGGCCGGCAGCTGACCGGCTTTGCGGCGCCAGTTTGCGTTTGCCAGGGGTGCCCTTCGCCAAGGGGCGCGGGCGCCCCGGCAGGCTTTTGCGCCTTTTGTGATGAGGCGCCCGGCCAAAGCCTGATCCTTGCCCAAAATGGCGGGATTCTAGGCTCTGGCACTTTTGTCATGAGTGTGCTATATAATAGCGCAGCCGAAAGGGTTGGTCGCACATCCCGCTTGGCTCCCCCCAGGGTTTATCCCTCACACCATGAAAGGCGGATTCGCGGCACCCGGTTGATCTTTCGTATCATTCCGCAAGGGATGAGGCTGATCACCTGTGTTTCGCCAGGGCGCCCACGCGTCGAATCCGCCGAGCGAAAGGACGATAGATGACCGCCAAGGCTCACGCCTTCGATGTTGGAGATTACGTCGTTTACCCCAAGCACGGTGTCGGCCGGGTGATAGAGCTGCTGGAGCAGGAAATCGCCGGCATGAAGCTGGAATTGTATGTTCTGCGCTTCGAGAAGGAACGCATGACACTGCGCGTTCCGGTTAACAAGGTCGAATCGATCGGCATGCGCAAACTGTCGTCCGACAAGACGCTGCGCGAGGCGCTCGACACGCTGAAAGGCAAGCCCAAGGTCAAGCGCACCATGTGGTCGCGCCGCGCGCAGGAATATGAGGCAAAGATCAATTCCGGCGATCTGGTGGCGATTGCCGAAGTGACCCGCGACCTGTTCCGCGCCGACGACCAGCCCGAGCAGAGCTATTCCGAGCGCCAGATATTCGAAGGCGCATCGAGCCGCCTCGCACGTGAACTGGCCGCCATGGAAAAGACCGACGAGCCGGCCGCGCTGCGCAAGATCCTTGCGATCCTGAACGAGCACGCCCCGAAATACTACGACGCCGCCGCGATCTGATCGCTTGCATCGCCAGGCACGAAAGGCCGCCCCTCACCCGGGCGGCCTTTTCGCGTTTCAGGCTGCCGCGCGGCGCAGGCGGTCGTTGATGGCAGCGCCGATCCCCGCTTCCGGCACGCTGGCAACCGCCACGCGCGGGCGATCGCTGGCTGCCGCTGCGTGGAGCGCGGCATAAAGCCGGGCCGCTGCCTCGGCGAGATCGCCGGTGGGTGACAGGTTGAAATCCCCCGCCAGCGCGCCAAAGCCGATCAGGAATTCATCGCCCGCGGCCGCTGCCGCGTGCAGCCGCACGGGCTTGCCGGGGGCATAATGGCTGGTCATCTGGCCGGGCGCCTCGATGCCGGCATCAGGGGCGGCGGCGGTGACCGGGCCCAGGAGAGCGGTGAGCGCTTCGGCGGTGATCGGACCGGGGCGCAGGATCTGCCAGCCACCATCGGCGCGCAGGGCGATGATGGTGGATTCCAGCCCATCCGGGCAGGCACCGCCATCCAGAATCCAGCCGATCCGCCCGGCCAGCGAAGTGGCCACATGCTCTGCGCGGGTGGGGCTGACAGCGCCGCTGCGATTGGCCGACGGCGCCGCCAGCGGCAGGCCCGCCGCCCGCAGCACCGCGCGCATGGCGGCATGGGCCGGGCAGCGCAGCGCCACCGTGGGCAACCCCGCAGTGACCGCCGGCGCCAAGCCAGCGCCGGCACGCAGTGGCAGCACGATCGTCAGCGGGCCGGGCCAGAAGGCGGCCATCAGCGCCCGGGCGCGGGCATCCAGCACGGCCAGCGCTTCTGCTGCTGCCGCATCGGCCACATGCACGATCAGCGGGTTGAAATCGGGCCGGCCCTTGGCGCGATAGATCGCCGCCACCGCCGCATCGCTGTCTGCCCGGGCGGCAAGGCCATAGACCGTCTCTGTCGGCAGGGCGACCAGCTCGCCTTCGGCCAGCAGGCGGGCGGCTGTCGCCACGCCTGCCTCATCCGGCGCCAAAATCTGCGGTAACTTGTTCTCGATCATGGCCAAGCGCTATAGGCCTTGCCACCGAATGCCAAGCGAAAGGCGCCTGATCGATGTCATTCACCCCCCCCACCCAGGAACAGCTTTTTGCCATGCAGGTGTCTGCCGGGCTGGGCGAGCTGGCGACGCATCCGCGCTTTGCCCATGCCAGCACCGATATGGTGGAAGCGATTGCCGAAGGGATCGGCGCCTTTGCACAGGGCGTGTGGGCGCCAACGGACCGGGCCGGCGATACGCAAGGGGCGCAATTGCGCGAGGGCCAGGTGCATCTGCCCGATGGCTTTGCCGCGGCCTATGCGGCGTTTGTGGAGGCGGGCTGGGGCTCGATTTCGGCGGAGGAAGCGCATGGCGGGCAGGGCCTGCCCACCACCCTTGCCGCCGCTGTGCTGGAAACACTGGGGGCAGCCAACATGGCCTTCACCCTGCTGCCGATGCTGACGCTGGGCGCGATCGAGGCGCTGGCCCATCATGGCAGCCCGGCCCAGCAGGCGCTGTATCTGCCCAAGCTCGCCTGTGGCCAGTGGTCGGGCACGATGAACCTGACAGAGCCGCAGGCCGGCAGCGATCTGGGGCCCATCCGCACCACCGCCACGCCGATTGCCGAAGGGCCCCATGCCGGCAAATACCGGCTGCAGGGCACCAAGATCTTCATCACCTGGGGCGAGCATGGGCTGGCCGAAAACATCCTCCATCTGGTGCTGGCGCGCCTGCCCGGGGCGCCGGCCGGATCGCGCGGGATCTCGCTGTTTCTGGTGCCCAAATTCCTGGTGGAGCCGGATGGCACGCTGGGCGCGCGCAACGATGTGCGGGTGATGCGGCTGGAGCACAAGCTGGGCATCCACGCCTCGCCCACCTGCGAGATGGGCTTTGGCGAGAATGGCGCCTGCATCGGCGAGCTGGTGGGCCGCGAGAACGAGGGCCTGAAGGCGATGTTCACGATGATGAACTCGGCCCGGGTCAATGTCGGCAGCCAGGGCGTGCAGGTGGCCGAGGCGGCCTTGCAGAAGGCCATGGCCTATGCCGCCATGCGGGTACAATCGGCCCGGGCGGGCGCAGCGGACAAGACCCCGGTGGCGATCATCGAGCACCCCGATGTGCGGCGCATGCTGCTGCGCATGCGGGCGCTGACGGAAGGCGCGCGCGGCCTGCTCTACTACACCTGCGGGCAGCTGGACCGGGCGAGGCTGGGCCTTGCCGGAGCGCAGGCCCGCGCCGACCTGCTGGTGCCGCTGCTGAAGGCCTGGGGCACGGATACGGGCTGCGCGGTCGCCAGCCTTGGCGTGCAGGTGCATGGCGGCATGGGCTTCATCGAGGAGACGGGCGCGGCCCAGCATTACCGCGATGCCCGCATCACCCCCATCTACGAAGGCACCAACGGCATTCAGGCGGCCGATTTCGTGACTCGCAAGCTGGGGATGAACGCGGGCGGCGTGCTGGGCGCCCTGCTGGACGAGATGGCGGCAGAGGCCGCAGGCGCGCCCACGCTGGCAGCGCTGGTGGCCGATTGCCACGAGGTGGCGCAGTGGATGCTGGCCAGCGCCAGCCTGGACGATCGCCTGGCCGGCAGCGCGCCCTTCACCGCCATGTGCGCCACGGCCGTGGCAGGCTGGCAATTGCTGCGGCAGGCCCGGGCGGCAGCGGCCGAGGGCACGGCGCCGGCCATTGCGCAGGGAAAGCCGGTGGTGGCGCGCTATTTCCTCAGCCATATCCTGCCCGAGGCGCAAGGGCTGAAGGCCTCTGCCATGGCCGGCGCCGATCTTCTCTATGCGCTGGACGCGGCGGCGCTGGCTGGCTAGCTTCCGCCGCGAAATGACTGATCGCGATCAACTTCTCGCCCGCATCGCCGATGCGCTGGAGCGCCTGGCGCCGCCCCCTCCCCCGCCGGTGGATTGGCTGGCGCATGATGCCTATCTCTGGGATGGCCGGGTTGGCCATGCGGTGGAGCGGCTGGAGGCCCCGGCGCTGGAGCAGCTGCGCGGCATTGATGCGCAAAAAACCGTGGTGGTGGAAAACATCCGCCGCCTGGCGCAGGGCCATGCCGCGCATGACATGCTGCTGTGGGGCGCGCGGGGCATGGGCAAATCGGCGATCCTGCGCGCCTCTATTCTGGCGGCGCAGGCCCAATGGCCCGGCAGCGTGGCGCTGGTGCAAGTGGCGCCCGATGCCCTGCCCAGCCTGACCCAGCTGTTTGGCCTGCTGCGCAAGGTGCAACGCCATTTCCTCGTCTTCATCGACGATCTTGGCTTTGAAGAGAACGACAGCGCCGCCCCGCGCGCCCTGCGCAGCTGGCTGGAAGGCGGCGTGGAAGCGCGGCCTGCCCATGTGCGCCTGGCCGTCACTTCCAACCGCCGGGCGATCGTGGCGCGCCACATGGCCGAGCAGGACGACCCCATCAACCCGCGCGACGTGGTGGACGACAAGCTGGCGCTGGCCGATCGCTTCGGCCTTTCCATTGGCTTTCACAATTGTAGCCAGGATGATTATCTGGCGATCATTGCCGGCTATGCGGCAGATCTGGGCTTGCCGTTCGAACAGGCGGACGCGCTGGAATGGGCCCGGCGGCGCGGCGGCCGATCAGGCCGCGTGGCGCGCCATTACATCAACGAACTGGCAGGGCGGGCCGGCCGGCAGGGGTGATCCCCCCTGCCCGGCGGTGGCCTTATGGCTTAGTGCTGGCGCACCTTCTGGTCTGAATCGAAGGAGGCGCCCGTCTGCCCGCCGCCCAGCACATCGGCGGGCGTCATCTTGCTCGGATCCACCAGCTCGTGCAGCGGCTTCATATGGTCGGTTTCGACCGGCTTGATGGTGGCAGCCGGTGCCGCGCCCGGCGCAATCACCCGCCAGATGATGCCGGCGGTATCATCCGTTACCAACAGCGCGCCATCCTTCGCCCAGGCCAGCCACACCGGCCGGCCATGGGTGTTGCCCTTGCCATCGAGGAAGCCCGTAAGCACCGGCACCGGCAAACCCTGCGGATTGCCATTGGCATCGAAGCGCACGAACACCACGTCATAGCCCGAGGGCGGCTTGCGGTTCCACGAACCATGCCGGGCGATGAAAGCGCCATTGGCAAAAGCGCTGCCCATCTTCTGTCCGCCGGTGACGAAAGCCAGCCCCAGCGCCGCCACATGCGGCCCCAGCGCATATTCGGGCTTGCGTACATAATCGGTGAGGTAATCGGGCATCGGCGCATCCACCCGGTCGTCGATCTTCGACTTCCAGTAGATCCACGGCCAGCCATAATGGGCGCCCACCGGCACGTTGGTGAGATAATCGGGCACGAGATCGGGGCCAAGCTGGTCGCGCTCGTTCACCGTCGTCCACAATTCCTCGGTGGAGGGGTTCCAGGCCAGGCCATTGGGGTTGCGCAGGCCAGCGGCGAACTGGCGATGCTGGCCGGTCTTGAGGTCGATCTCATAGATCGCCGCGCGACCCTTTTCCGCCTCCATGCCGCGCTCGCCGATATTCGAGGCAGAGCCGATCGCCACATAGAGCAGCTTGCCATCGGGGCTGAGCAGCAGATTGCGCATCCAGTGGTTGCCACCACCCGGCAAATCCATGATTTTGCGTGGATTTCCGGAAATCTGCGCGTCGCCCGGATGGTAATCGAAGGCCAGCACGGCATCATGATCGGCGATGTAGAGCGTGTTATCCTGCCAGGCCATGCCAGAGGGCGATTGCAGCCCTTGCGCCTTCAGCACGATGCGCTGGTCTGCCTGGCCGGTGCCGTGGCTGTCGCGCAGCAGCACAATCCTGTTGGGCGAGGCCTCGCCCGCGCCGACAAAGCCCATCAGCAGGCCCTGCACAAAGCCGGTGATGCCGCCCGGGCCATTGCCCGGCGGCGCGTTGGTTTCGGCCACCAGCACATCGCCATTGGGCAGGGTGAGCATCGTGCGCGGATGATCGAGCCCTTCGGCAAAGCGGGTGACGACAAGGCCCACGGCCGCCTTGGGCCCCTCACCCGCCGCCCAGCCCACCGGCTTTACCAGCGAGAGGCTGGGCAGGCTTTCCGGCGCGGGATCGACCAGCTTGGGCCGGGCCCCCTCGAACAGTTCCACCGACTGATCCGACGGGTTGCCATGGGCCACCCAGGCGAAGGCACCCCCGCCCACCAGCGCGACAGCACCCAGAGCGATCAACGTATTGCGCAAAGCCGTGTTCATGCCAGCGGGATAAGCGCTTAGCCCCAAGCGGGCAAGCGTTAAGGCCCGGCTTAGATGCCGCCGCCTGTGAGGCGCTGGCAGATGAGATCGAGCTGATCGAGGCTGCGATAGCGGATGGTGACGGCACCCGAACGCGGATCGGCATCGACGCTGATCTTCACCGGCAGGCCGAGAATTTCTTCCAGCTGGTTCTGCATCATGGCGATGTCGGCGGATTCGGGGCTGTGCTTGTCGTCGCGGGCGGCGCGGCGCGGTTGGGGCGCTGCATCGCCGCGCTGCTGCTTGCGCACCAGCGCTTCCACCTCGCGCACCGACAATTGCTTGCCCACTGCCGATTGCGCCAGCGTTTCGGCATTGTCCACGCCGATCAGCGCGCGGGCGTGGCCCATGGAGAGATCGCCGGTTTCCACCAGCTGGATCACCGGCTCGGGCAGCATCAGCAGGCGCTGGATATTGGCGACATGGCTGCGCGACTTGTCCACCATGCGGGCGATTTCCGCCTGCGTCATGCTTTCAGTCTCGGCCAGGCGTTGATAGGCGCGCGCCTCTTCGATGGGGTTGAGATCCTCGCGCTGGAGGTTCTCGATCAGCGCCAGCGCCATCACTTCGCGCTCGGTCAGATCGCGCACCAGCGCGGGCACTTCATGCACATGCGCGCGCTGGGCGGCCCGCCAGCGGCGTTCACCGGCCACCAGCTGATAGCGGCCATTGCCGAAGGGGCGGACGATCACCGGCTGGATCACCCCGCGCGCGGCAATCGAGGCGGCCAGCTCATCAAGCGCCGCCTCGTCGAAATGGCGGCGCGGCTGGTGGGGGTGCGGCTCGATATCGGCCACGGCCAGCAAGGCCAGCCCGCCGGTCACCCCATCGCGGCGGGCGGGCGCGCCGGCATCTGTGCCATGGCTCGCCACCACCGGTTCTTCCCTGCGGCTTTCGCCCAGCAGCGCTTCCAGCCCGCGGCCCAGCGCCGGCCCCTTGCGCCGGCCAGTGCCCATCGGGCCCGGCTGGGGAATCCTGAAACCGGTGGCCCCCTCTTCGCTCATGCGGCTTTCCTCTTCTCGGGCAGGCGGGCGATCAGCTCGCGCGCCAGCGACAGATAGGCGCGGCTGCCCGCGCAATGTTGGTCGTAGATCAGCGCCGGCAGGCCATGGCTGGGCGCTTCGGACAGGCGCACATTGCGCGGGATGGCCGTTTCGAACACCAGCTGGCCGAGGCAGGAGCGCACATCGTCGGCCACCAAATCGGTCAGCCGGTTGCGCTTGTCCGACATGGTGAGCGCAACGCCGATGATGCCCAGATCGGCATTGAAGCGCTGCTGCACCCGCTCCACCGTCTGCAGCAGCTGGCTCAAACCTTCGAGCGCGAAGAACTCACACTGCAGCGGCACCAGCAGCGTGTCGGCCGCGGTCAGCGCGTTCAGCGTCAGCAGACCCAGCGAGGGCGGGCAATCGATGAAACAGATGTCGTAGCCGGCCGCCGGCCCGCCCTTGGCCAGGGCATCGCGCAGCCGCTCGGCGCGCTCGCCCACACCCACCAGTTCCACTTCGGCGCCCGACAGATCCACCGTGGCCGGCACCAGATCGAGCCCCTGGAACTGGGTTTCGATGATGCAATCGGCCAGCGGTTCATCGCCGATCAGCAGGTCATAGCTGCTGCGTTCCCGCGCTTGCGGCCCCACTCCCACGCCTGTGGAAGCATTGCCTTGCGGATCAAGATCGATCAGCAGCGTGCGCCAGCCATTGGCGGCCAGCGCGGTCGCCATGTTGATCGCCGTCGTCGTTTTCCCCACGCCGCCTTTTTGATTGGCAATGGCAATCCGGATCATCGCTTCACTCCCGATTTCCCGAAAACATGGCCCGAGATGATGCCGGCTTCGGCATCGGTTAGCGATGGTCGCACGGTGAGCGCGTGATGCCAACCATTTAGGCCCTGCAATTCCTGCGCCGCTGAACGGCCTTTGGGCAACAGCCAAGTTGTGGCGGCTGTGGAAAAACGTGCGGATAGAGTCAGCAAACGGTCAAGTGGGGCAAAGGCCCGCGCAGAAATCACGCCAACGTGGCGCGTTTGCACCAGTTCCAGCCGCTGGCCGATGGTGCTGGCGCGCTCCAGCCCCAGCTCTGCGCACAGGTGATTGAGCCAGGCGATTCGCCGGCTGCGCGATTCCACCATCACCACTTCGGCATCCGGCCGCAGGGCCGCGATGATGATTCCCGGCAGACCAGCGCCCGTGCCAAGGTCCAGCCAGGGGGTGGATGTTTCACGTGGAACAAGCGCGAGCAGCTGCGCTGAATCGGCGATATGGCGCCGCCACACATCTGCAAGGCTGGCGGCAGACACCAGATTCTGGCGCTGGTTCTCCTCGGCCAGCAAGGCGATGAAACGCTCCAGCCGGGCAAGGCCGGCGCTATCCACATCCGGCAGGCCCGCTACAAAGGCGCGGGCTTCCTCTTCGCTTTCGATCATCCTTCAGCCCCCGTGGCAATCCGCCTTGCATGTACCAGCAGCGCCGCCAGCGCCGCAGGGGTGATCCCCCTCACCCGCCCGGCCGCAGCCAGCGTGGCGGGGCGCGCGGCTGTCAGCCGCTCCACCATCTCGCGCGAGAGGCCGGCGATCGCGCCATAGGGAAAACCATCGCCCAGCGGCAGCGCCTCGCTGGCGCGCAGGTCGGCCAGCTCGCGCTCCTGCCGGGCGAGATAGGGGGCATAGGTGGCATCCTCGGCCACCTCCTCCAGCACATCGGCATCGGCATAATGAGCCGCATCAATCCAGGGGGACAGCGCCGCCATATCCACGCCGCCGAAGCGCAACCATTCGCGCAAGGGCAGCCGGCCCAGATCGCTGCGCGCCGGCAGGCCCCGGGCAGACAGTTCCGCCGCGCCCACTTCGCGTTCCAGCGCCTGCTCCAGCGCGGCCTTGCGCTGCTGCCTTTGGGCAAACCACTGCGCCCGCCCTGCCCCCACGCAGCCGGCCGCCATGGCCAGCGGCGTCAACCGGGTGGAGGCATTATTGGCCCGCAGGCGCAGGCGATATTCGGCCCGCGCGGTCAACATGCGATAGGGTTCGGACACGCCCTGCAGCGTCAGATCGTCGATCATCACCGCCATATAGGCATTGGCCCGGTCAAGCGGCGCGGGTGCCCGCTGCAGCACGGCGGCGGTGGCATGCATGCCGGCCACCAATCCTTGCGCGGCGGCTTCCTCATAGCCGGTGGTGCCATTGATCTGCCCGGCGCAATAAAGCCCGGGGATCGCCCGCAGCTCCAGACTGGGCCGCAGAGCGCGCGGGTCGATATGGTCATATTCCACCGCATAGCCGGGCACCACCATCTCCACCCGTTCCAGCCCCTCCATACTGCGCAGCATGGCCAGCTGCACATCGGCCGGCAGGCTGGTGGAGACGCCATTGGGATAGACCAGCGGTGTATCCAGCCCTTCCGGTTCCAGGAAGATCTGGTGGCTGTCGCGGTCGGCAAAGCGGTGGATCTTGTCCTCGATGCTGGGGCAATAGCGCGGGCCCGCCGCGCCGATCGCCCCGGTGAACAGCGGCGAGCGATCCAGCCCGCCCCGGATAATCTCATGCGTGGCCGCATTGGTGCGGGTGATCGCGCAGAACACCTGCGGGTTGGCCCGCTGCGGCCCGCCCATGGCAGACATGCTCCAAGGCTCTGCATCGGAAGGCTGCTCCTCCAGCCGGGCCCAATCGATGGTGCGGCCATCGAGGCGCGGGGGCGTGCCCGTCTTCAGCCGCGCCATGGGCAGATCGGCCGCGCGCAATTGCACGGCCAGCTGCTGGGCAGAAGCCTCGCCAATGCGGCCGCCCACCATTCGCTCCTCGCCGCGGAACAGCCGGCCGCCCAAAAAGGTGCCGGTGCACAGCACCACCGCCCCTGCCCCCAGCGCCGTGCCATCGGCCAGATCCACACCGGCCACGCGCCCGCCGGCCATGCGCAGCGCCGCCACTTCGCCCTGCACCAGCGCCAGATCGCCCTGCTGGCCCAGCAGGTGCTGCACCGCCGCCTTGAAGCGCTTGCGATCCGCCTGCACCCGCGGCCCCTGCACCGCGCTGCCCTTCGAGCGATTGAGCATGCGATAATGGATCGCCCCGGCATCCGCCGCCCGGCCGATGATCCCGTCAAACGCATCCACCTCGCGCACGAGATGGCCCTTGCCCAGGCCGCCGATCGCCGGATTGCAACTCATCGCGCCAATGGCATCGAGATCGAAACTGACCAGCGCCGTGCGGGCACCCATGCGCGCGGCCACCGCCGCCGCTTCCACGCCGGCATGGCCGCCGCCCACCACGATGATGTCAAACTGCTGCATGCCTGCCCGTTAGCCCAGCCGGGGCTTGCGGTCAAAACCCATGTTCCACGTGGAACATCACTTGCCGATGCAGAAGCGCCCGAACAGCGTATCCAGCATATCCTCGGTAGTGGATCGGCCCAGCAGCCGATCGAACGCCACCCGCGCCGCACGCAAATCTTCCGCCACCAGCAGCAGATCCCCCTGCCCTTGGCAACGGGCCAAGGCGAGATGCGCTTCTGCCAGCAGCCGGTGCTGCCGCGCATTCACTGCTGCCTCACCCGGCGCCGGCATGGCATGTCGCGCGGCCGCCGCCAGGGCGGAAACCAGACCTGCCATCCCCTCCCCCTGCATGGCCGAAACACGGTGGCGCGGCGCAGCCTTGCCCACATGGCCAGCGCGGTCCACCTGCGCCTCGATCTCCCAGGCACCGCCTGGCCCTTCGCCCTCCGGCCCCAGCCACAGCACCAGATCGGCCCCCTCCAGCGCGGCCCTGGCCCGGGCGATGCCGATCTCCTCGATGGCGTCGCCTGCCTCCTCGCGCAGGCCCGCCATATCGATGAACTGGAACGGCACCCCCTCCAGCCCCACGCTGCGCAGCAACACATCCCGCGTAGTGCCGGCGATCGGCGATGTGATCGCCGCTTCGCTTTCCACCAGCGCGTTGAACAGCGTGCTCTTGCCAGCATTGGGCGGGCCGGCGATCGCCACGCGAAAACCTTCACGCAGAACCTCTGCCCGCGGCCGCGCCAGCCAAGCAGAGAGCGTGTCACCCAAGGCAGAAAGTTCCACGTGGAACATTTCCGGTAGCGCGGGCACATCGTCCTCATCGCCAAAATCGAGCAAGGCCTCCACCACAGCCGACAGGCGCAACACGCCATCCCGCCACGCGCCTGCCTGCCGCGACAATTGCCCCCCCGCCATCGCCAGGCTGGCCC
>DASRYE010000035.1:0-29729 GCA_035653915.1 Novosphingobium sp.
GTCATCGCGGTGGGGATCAGCGCGCCGCCGGTAAAGCCCTGCCCCACCCGGCCGATGATCATCTGCGGCAGGGTGGTGGCCATGCCGCACACCATCGAGAACAGGGTGAACAGCGTGACCGCCACCAGCAGCAGGCTGCGCAGGCCAAACAGCCGCTCCAGCCAGGCCGACATCGGGATGATGATGATCTCTGCCACCAGATAGCTGGTGGCCACCCAGGTGCCCTCGGTGCCGCTGGCGCCGATCGCGCCCTGAATGGTGGGCAGCGCCGAATTGGTGATCGAGATGTCGAGCGTGGCCATCATCGCGCCCAGGCTGCCGGCGGCCACGGCCATCCAGGCGGACAGGTCCGCATCATGGTGCTCGGCGCCGGGATGTTCGGCAGGCGCCGTCATTGGGCGGCGGCCCGGTTGTGCCGCTCCTGCTCCTCGCGGATGCGCTGGTTGGCATCGCGGGCGCTGCGCGTGTCCACCGTCACTTCCACAGACATGCCCGGCACCAGCAGCTGGCGCGTTTCCGGCCCGGCATAGATCGCCACGCGCACCGGCACGCGCTGCACGATCTTGGTGAAATTGCCGGTGGCATTCTGCGGCGGCAGCACCGAGAACTGCGCCCCCGTGCCCGGCGAGACACTGTCTACCTTGCCGAGGATATCAACGCCCGGCAGCGCATCCACCCGCACATGCACCGGCTGGCCGGGGCGCATCAGCCCCATCTGCGTTTCCTTGAAATTGGCGGTGATGTAGATCTGGTTCACCGGCACCACGGTCATCAGCCGGGTGGCGGGCTGCACAAACTGGCCCTGGCGCACGCCCTTGTCGCCCACGCGGCCATCGGTGGCGGCGCGGATCAGCGTGGAGGAAAGGTTCACATTGGCGGCATCGAGCTGGGCCTGGGCGCCCTCGCCCTGCGCATTGGCCTGGGCCAGCTGGGCCTTGAGGCTGCCGATCGCCTGGCGGGCAGAGGCCAGGGCGGCCGCGGCCGCATCGGCGCGGCCGCGGGCCTGGGCGGCATCGTTCTTCAGGCTGGCCAGATGCTCGCGCGTTTCGGCGCCGGTGGCGGCCAGCGGGGCATAGCGGCCCACCTGATCGGCGGCATAGGCGGCCTGATCGCGCGCCACGGCGAGATCGGCGGCGGCCTTGTCGATCGCGGCCTGCTGCTGGCGGATCTGCGCCTCGGCGCCGGTGGCGCTGGCCTTGGCGGCATCGATCTGGGCGGCATATTGCGCGGTCTGCGCGCGATAGTCGCGCGGGTCGATCTGCACCAGCGGGTCGCCCGCCTTCACCGCCTGGTTATCGACGACGAAGACCTTCTCCACATAGCCGGCCACCTTGGGCGACACGGTAACGCCATCGGCCTGCACATAGGCATCCTCGGTGGATTGCTGATAGCGGCCATAGATCTCGTAATAGGCAAAGCCACAGATGCCCGCCACCGCCAGCACGCTGCCCGCCCCCAGCAGCACCTTGCGCAGCCCCGGACGGATGCGACCGCCATTCTCCTCGGCAGAATCAGACGCATTTTCGGCAGGAACATCGGATTGGGGCACGCAGCGAAACTCACGCTTGATCGGTCGATGCCCGGTCAAATGAACGCAGTTGCGGAATTATGCAAGACCATTTATTAAGCCCACTTATGAAATTGACGGACGAAGCGCTGATCACCGATCTGGGCCGGGTGTACCTGCTGATGCACCGGCGGATGAACCGCGCGCTGAGCGCGCAGGGCCTCTCGCTGGCGCGGATCAAGACGCTGCTGTGCATCCGCCGGCAGCAGGGCACGGCCCGCGCGGCAGACCTCGCCGATTTTCTCGACCAGACCCCGCGCACCGTGACCGAGATGCTCGACGGGCTGGAGCGCGACGGGCTGATCACCCGCCTGCCCGACCCGGATGACCGCCGCGTGAAACGCCTGGTGCTGACCGCGCAGGGCGAACAGCTGGTAACCACCACAGAACCCCTGCGCGGCCGCATCATCCATGAAATATTCACGCATTTCGCGCCGGAAGAACGCCAGGGCCTGCGCCGCGCGCTCGACCGTTTTCTGGGTGAATTGGCCGAATAATGGATCTTTTTATTCTTTTTCCGTGTATTGCGCAGGTCACAATGCAGTCATAAACCTTCCTCTGCATCCGGCGGTGCGACGCCGAATACAACGGGGGGTTTATGACAAGACTGCGCAAGGGCTTTGCCCGTTTTCTGCTGCTGGGTGCGGCATGGCTGCCCTGCGCCCTGCCGGCGGCAGAAGCGCCCACGGCGCCAGCCCCTGCTCCGGCCCCCGCTCCGGCCCACAGCGCAGCTGATTTCGCGCAGATCCCCTTCGTTGAAAACGCCAGCATCTCGCCCGATGGGCTGCATATCGCCGGCATCTTCGGCCTCGATGGCGCCCGCCGCATCGCCATCCTCAACCTGTTCGACAGGAGCGAGAAGCCAGTGGTGGTGGCCATGCCCGATGGCACCGAGGCCGATGACGTGCAGTGGGTGAACCGCGATAATATCATCGTGCGCCTGCGCATGCTGATCCCGCTCAACCTGCCCTATGTGACAGGGCCGGACCGCGTCTATGTAACGCGGGTGGTGGCGGTGAACCGGATCAGCCACAAGCTCACCCGCCTGTTGTGGAACATGCACGGGCTGGATGCGGCCGATGTGGTTCACCTGCCCACCGATGGCAGCGCCGAAATCGAGATCGCCGCGCAGGATTCGATCTTCAAGGAAGCGGAATTCTGGCCCACCGTCTACCGCGTGAATGTGGAAACGGGCCAGCTGCACATGGTGCAGGCCGGCCGCGAGGATGTGCTGGAATGGACCGCGGATACCACCGGCCGGGTGCGGCTGGGGATGGGCTATGAAGACAGCACCCGCAGCTTCCGCCTGCTCTATCGCGGCGAGCATGCCGACGTTTTCCACAAGGTGGATCAGGCCGATACCCGCAAGCGCGAGCGTGTGATCCAGCCGCTGGTGTTTCTGCCCGGCGGCGACCATGCGCTGGTGCGCCACGAGGACGAACACGGCCACGACCAGATCTACGAGATGGATCTGATCAGCCGGCAGGATGTGCACCCCTTCTACACCGCGCCCGAGGGCCAGTGGGTGCAACATGTCATCCTCTCGGCCGATGAGAGCACCGTTCTGGGCGTGCGTCTGGGCGGCGGCGACCGGGCGATACACTGGCTGGACCCGACGCTGGCCGAGGTGCAGGCGCAGTTCGACAAGGCGGTGGGCAACCGGCGCGCCGAAATTCTCAGCCTCACCCCCGATCGCAAGCGCATGCTGGTGCTGCTCGACCGGGCCGACACGCCCGGCGCGCTCTATTTCTACGATATCGACCAGGGGCGGCTGCAGAAGCTGGCCCCGCTGAACCAGCCGCTGGGCACCACGCCGCTGGCGCCGGTGCGCCATGTGTCCTTCCATGCGCGCGACGGGCTGGCGATCGAGGCGATCCTCACCCTGCCCCCCGGCCTGCCGGCCTACAAGCTGCCGATCATCATGCTGCCCCATGGCGGCCCCTGGGCGCATGACAGCCTGGATTACGATTATTGGGCGCAGTTCCTGGCGGCGCAGGGCTATGCGGTGATGCAGCCCAACTTCCGCGGCTCCACCGGCTATGGCACGGCTTTCGAGCGCAAGGGCGAGGGCCAGCTGGGCCTGGCCATGCAGGACGACATTACCGACGGGCTGAAATGGGCCGTCGCGCAGGGGCTGGCCGATCCGGCGCGCGCCTGCATCATGGGCGGCTCCTATGGCGGCTATGCGGCGATGTGGGGGGCGGCCAAGGATCCTGATCTCTATCGCTGCGCCATCTCGATTGCCGGCGTTGCCAGCCTGCGCCGCGAGGTGAACGGCTTTGGCGATTATCTCATGGGCAACAAATACCGCGACGACTGGGGCCGGATGAGCGCGGATTTCGCCGCTGTCTCCCCGGCCAATGCGGCAGACCGGATCAAGGCGCCGCTGCTGCTGATCCATGGCAGCAAGGACGTGACGGTGAACCCCGCCCAATCCGAGCTGATGGCCAGCCGGATGCGCGCGGCCGGCAAAACCTTCGAATATCTGCCCCTGCCGCTGGCCGACCACCACTTTGGCCGCCAGCCAGACCGGCAGAAGCTGCTGGAAACCGTGGCGGCGTTTCTCGCCCGCTATAACCCCGCCAATTCGCCCACCATTCCGGCCGCCGGGCCCGCCAATCCGCCCCCGCAGGCCAGCGCGGCCCCGGCAAAAGGCGCCGTAGCTCAATAGGCCAGATGCGCCCGCAGCCCCAGCACGCTGGCAGGGCCCCGGTCACGGTTGTAGCCGGGGTTCACCACCAGCTGGTAATCGGCGGTGAGGTTGAAATGGCTGAAGGGCTGCCAGTCGTAATAGGCCTCGCCGATCCATTCATTGCCGGGGTGGGCCAGCGCGCCATCGCCCACCAGAATGCCCAGGCCCCCATCGGCCAGGAAGCGCTGGCGCGCCTTTGAGGCGCCGTTGACAACGCCGGCCAGCCCCACCGTATCGGCAGCGCGGCCCCAATGCGTGCCTTTCAGCGACAGGCCGAACGACAGGCTGCGGTCGATATCGGTGAAATCATAGGCTTCGTAGCGCCCGTCGGTCAGCCCCGCGCGCAGGAACACGCCCAGCGTGTCGGTCAGCTCCTGCTCGGCGTTCAGCATGCCGCCCCAGCGGTTGGCCGGCCGGCGCAGGGTGGCCAGATCGGGCATGGTGCCGGTGCTTTCGGCCACGGCGCTCGCCTCGGCCAACGAGGCAAAGCGGCCGTGGTTGCGAAACACCGTGACCCGCAGCGCGCCGGGGTGGCCGGCGATGGTGTGGCGGTGCTCCACCTCGCCCAGCAGCTGGAACTGGCTGAGGTTCGTCTCCAGCTCGGTGGTGTTGGGCACCGTCGAGAGGTTGGCCAGGCCCAGCCGCAGCGTCCACGCGCCCTGATACCATTCGCCCGCCGCGGCATAGGTATAGCCCCAGGCATCGGCGGCATAATCGAAACTGCCCGTCTCGATGATCGACCAGTTGAAGAAATCGGCCCGCGGATCATGGGCATAGCGGTTGGTGTCGAACACATCGCCCAGCGAGAACTTGCCGATGGTGAAGACCAGCCGGTTGGCCGTGGTGCTGCCGCGCAACTGGTTGGCGGCGGCATCCACCTGCTGCACCGCGCCGCCCAGCTGCACCGTCTGGCGCAGAAAGGCGCGCTGCAGCCGCACATAGGGCGCCGCCTTGCCCACCTTGTAGGCCTCGCCGCTGACAAAGCCGGCCACGCCCAGCGTGTTCGACACACCAAAGCCCTGATCGACCTCGGGGTTCAGCCACAGCTCCGCCCCCTGCCAGGGCCGCACGCCGAAATAGAGCGTGGCATCCACCGTCTCGCGCAGCTGGTTGGGCAGGAAGCTGTTGGTGCCGGTGTAGGGCGAGGCAAAGCCGGTGGCCTGCTGGGCGGTGACCGTGACCTGGCCGTGAAGGGCGAAATCCTGCGGGGCGCTATCGGCGGCCGCGGGCGCAGGGGCTGCATCAACCACCTGCTGGGCCTGTGCGCTGCCGGCCCCGCAAGGCCCCATCAGCCCGGCCAGAACGGACAGCGAGAGGCAGGCGCTGCCCCTGCGCTTCGAGATACAAACCATGCAAACCCCACTCAACGGCCGCGCGAAGGCAGCCCTTTCTCCTGCGCGGGATCGCCGCCCGCGTGATTCTGAACCGCGCCGCCTATGCCGCAATTTGCGGCCGGGCGCGCCTGCTTATCCGCGGGCTGCTGATAGTTTTATTACACGCCCTGCAAAGGCCTGCGCGCTGGCTCAGAACGCCGACCAGTCGCCATCGGCCGGCGATGGCGCCAGCGCCAGATTGCCGGCCACCGCGCCGCCCCGGGCCTGTGGCTCTGGCGCCATCATGTCCTCGCTGGCCAGCGTGCGGCGGCGGCGCAGCCGGGCAACATTGCCCGCCTGTTCCTCGCGCGCTTCCACATCGCGGGTGCGGAAGGTGCGCACCAGGCTGGCCAGTTGCTCGGCCTCTTCGGAAAGGCTGCGGGTGGAGGCGGTGGTTTCTTCCACCATGGCCGCGTTCTGCTGGGTCATCAGGTCCATCTCGCCCACAGCGCCGTTCACCTGCCGGATCGAGCCGGCCTGCACTTCGGCGCTGCCGGCGATCTCGCCGATAAGGCCGGTCACCTCGCCCACCCGCGCCACGATCTTGCCCAGCAGCGCGCCGGTTTCGCCCACCAGCGCCACGCCGGCATCCACCTGGCCGGTGGAGGTGGTGATCAGTTCCTTGATATCCTGGGCAGCCGCGGCGCTGCGCTGGGCCAGGGCGCGCACCTCGCTGGCCACCACGGCAAAGCCCTTGCCAGCGTCGCCCGCGCGCGCGGCTTCCACGCCGGCATTCAGCGCCAGCAGGTTGGTCTGGAAGGCGATGCCATCGATCACATCGATGATGCTGGTGATTTCCTGGGCAGAGCGTTCAATGCCGGCCATCGCCTCGATCGCCCGGTTGACCACGGTGCCGCCCTCGCTGGCCTCGTCATGGGCCTGGGCGATCGTCTCGCGCACGGACATCGCCCGCGTGGCGGTTTCGGCCACGCCTTCTGTCACCTGGCTCATGGCGGCGGCGGTCTCCTCCAGGCTGGCGGCCTGCTGTTCGTTGCGGCGCGACAGGTCGTCGGTGGCCGCGCGGATCTCGGTGATCGCCTTCATCACGCTGTTGGCGCCCACCCGCACCGAGCCGATGGCCTGCGCCAGCGCCATCTGCGCCGAGTTGAAATCGGTGCGCAGCCGCTCGTAATTGTCGGGGAACTGGATCTGGATGCGATATTCCAGATCCTGGGCGGCCAGCTTGGAAAGGCCGGTGCTGAGCGCGGTGACGACCTCTTCCTGCTCCATCTCGGCCATCATCTTGGCCAGCGCCGTCTCGCGGAAGACAGCGGCGGCAGCGGCCATCTGGGCCACTTCATCGCCCGCTTCGTCGCCGGTGATCTCCTCGGCATAATCGCCATGGGCCATGGCCTGCAGGGTGGCCGTCAGCCGGGTGATCGGCTCCACCACCTCGCGCCAGACGAACAGCCCCGCCCAGCCCAGCGCCGCCGCGCCTGCCAAGATCGTCACCAGCATCAGCCCCAGCGCCACCAGCATCAGCCGGTCGGCAGCGGTGCTGTCGGCATCCATGCGGGCGGTCAGCGCGTCTTTCAGCGTGTCCTGCACATGTTCGAAACGGTCGAAGGAGGCGGTGAAGCTGTCCATCTCGCCGCGCGCATCCTCCGGGTGGGTCAGCAGCCGGTCGGCGGCGGCCTTGGCCCGCTCGATATAGTCGCGCTCGGGGCCGATGGTGTCGTCCACCCGCTTTTGCAGCCCTTCGGGATAGGTCTGGCTGAAGACGAAGGCATAGGCGCCCGTCAGCCCGTCGATATCCTGGCGCAGGCCGGCAAAGGCCCTGTCGCGCGCGGGGGCATCATGGCGCTGCATGGCATCGCCCAGACGGAACATGTCGCCCTGGATGGCATCATGCTTCATGTCGCCGAACATCTGGTTGCGCTGCACATCGGCCATCAGCTTCTGGCGCGTGGCATAGCCGCGCATCTGCCATTGCAGGAAGGAGGACGCGCTGACCTGCACCACGCTGACCGCCACCAGCACCGCAAGGCACCGGATCAGCCGCTGGCGAATGCTCAATCCCGAAAACAGCCGCACATGCAACTCCCGATACCAGGCCCCTGGCGGGCCACATCACCCCGATCGGCCCCGCCCTAGCCGGCCGGGCGCAAAAGCCGCGTTACCCGTGACCCTGTGAAAGCCCCTAGAGGCCCTGCCGAAAGCCCTTGCCTTGCGGCCCACATCGCGCCAAGGCGGGGATGTGCTTGCTCGCCTGCCCCGCCCGCTGCTGCTGCTGATCACGCTGGCGATCCTCGCCATCTCGGCCTGGTGCCTCACCATCAAGCCGCCGCCGATCCGCGTGGCCAAGAAGGGCGGCTACACCGATGTCCACCTCTACAAGGACATCACCGAGGGCATGCGGCAGGGGCAAACCTATTACCAGGCGGCCGTGGCCACCCAGCGCGCCCATCACTATCCGCTCAAGCCCTTCATCACCGTGCGCCCGCCCACGCTGGTGTGGCTGGCCGCGCATCTGGGCTGGCGGGGGGTGGATGCGATTGCCGGCGTGCTGGTGTTCATCGCCGCCCTGTGCTGGTTCGGCGCCTCGGAAATCGGCCTCAGCTTTGCCGAAAGGCTGGGGATCACCACGGTGGTGGCGGGCGCATCGGCCCATGCGGTGTTTTCCACCGTGCTGATCGCGCTGCATGAATATCTCGCCGGCATCTGCATCGCGCTGGCGCTGGCGGGCGTGTTTGCCGGCAAACACCGCTGGGGCCTGCCGCTGCTGGCCGCCGCCCTTGGCCTTGCCGTGCGCGAGCTGGTGCTGCCCTTCGTGCTCTTGGCGCTGGCCTTTGCGCTGGTGGAAAGGCGCTGGCGCGAGGCGGCGGCGTGGGGGGCGCTGGTGGCGACCTTTGGCCTGGCCATGGCCTTTCACGCGCAAGCGGTGAACGCGCTGGTGCTGCCGGGCGACATCACCTCGCCGGGCTGGCATGCGGGCCAGGGTTTTTCCGCTTTCCTGAAGGCGGTGATCTACACCTCCTATCTGGCGCCCCTGCCCCAGCCGGTGGCGCTGTTGATGGCGATGCTGCCGATGGTGGGCTGGCTGGCGCTGGATGGCCGGCGGGGCGCCTTCTGCTGCCTGCTGGTGGCCGGCTATGCGGTGATGATCGCCTTCTTCTCGCGGGCCGACACGTTCTACTGGGGGGCGATCATGCTGCCCTGGTATTTCATCGGCTATGTGCTGCTGCCGCGCGCGGTGCTGCAGCTGTGGGGGGTGGCGCGCGGGAAGCCCGGTTCTTTCGTGATTGGCAAGAAGCCGGCCAGCCTGTAGAGCGCTGGCCCATACATCTCACATCTTCGCTGGAGACCGCCACGTGGCCGCCCAATACGCCTTCGTCATGAAGAGCATGACGAAAACCTTTCCCGGTGCGCAAAAGCCGGTGCTCAACAACATCAGCCTGCAGTTCTATCAGGGCGCCAAGATCGGCATCGTGGGCCCCAACGGCGCGGGCAAATCCACGCTGATGAAGATCATGGGCGGGATCGACACGGATTACACCGGCGAGGCCTGGGCGGGCGAGAACATCACCGTGGGCTATCTGCCGCAGGAGCCGCAGCTTGATCCCACCAAGTCGGTGCTGGAAAACGTCAAGGATGGCGCTCGCGAGACGGCGGATCTGGTCGACCGCTTCAACGAGATCAGCAACATCATGGCCGATCCGCCGGAAGACGCCGATTTCGACGCGCTGATGGAAGAGATGGGCGAGCTGCAGGGCAAGATCGACGCGGTGGACGGCTGGACGCTGGACAACCAGCTGGAGATCGCCATGGAAGCGCTGCGCTGCCCGCCTTCCGACTGGCCGGTGGAAAGCCTTTCGGGCGGTGAAAAGCGCCGCATCGCGCTCACCCGCCTGCTGATCCAGAAGCCCGACATCCTGCTGCTGGACGAGCCCACCAACCACCTCGACGCGGAAAGCGTGGAGTGGCTGGAAAACCACCTGAAGGAATACCACGGCGCGGTGCTGATGATCACCCACGACCGCTACTTCCTCGACAATGTGGTGGGCTGGATCCTCGAGCTCGACCGGGGCAAGTACTTCCCCTACGAGGGCAATTATTCCACCTATCTGGAAAAGAAGAGCCAGCGCCTGGCCCAGGAAGACCGCGAGGCCACCGGCCGCCAGAAGGCAATCAACGACGAGCTGGAATGGATCCGCGCCGGCACCAAGGGCCGCCAGACCAAGAGCAAGGCCCGTATCAAGAAGTTCGAGGAACTGGTCGCCAGCCAGGAAAACCGTGGCCCCGGCAAGGCCCAGATCGTTATCCAGGTGCCAGAGCGCCTTGGTGGCAAGGTGATCGAGGCGAAGAACATCTCCAAGGCCTTTGGCGACAAGGTGCTGTTCAACGACCTGTCGTTCCTGCTGCCGCCGGGCGGCATTGTCGGCGTGATCGGGCCGAACGGCGCGGGCAAGTCCACCCTGTTCAAGATGATCACCGGCCAGGAAAAGCCCGATAGCGGCACGATCGAAATCGGCAGCACCGTGCGCCTGGGCTATGTCGACCAGAGCCGCGACCATCTGGACCCGACCAAGAACGTCTGGGAAGAAATTTCCGACGGGCTGGATTACATGAAGGTCAACGGTTTCGACACCTCGACGCGCGCTTATGTCGGCGCCTTCAACTTCAAGGGCCAGGATCAGCAGAAGAACGTCGGCAAGCTGTCGGGCGGTGAGCGCAACCGCGTCAACATCGCCAAGATGCTGAAGCGCGGCGGCAATGTGCTGCTGCTGGACGAACCCACCAACGACCTTGACGTGGAAACGCTGGCAGCGCTGGAAGAGGCGATCGAGAACTTCGCCGGCTGCGCCGTGGTCATCAGCCACGACCGCTTCTTCCTCGACCGCCTTGCCACGCACATCCTTGCCTTTGAGGGCAATGGCCATGTCGAATGGTTCGAGGGCAACTTCGAGGCCTATGAGGAAGACAAGCGCCGCCGCCTGGGCGACGCGGCTGACCGCGCCAGCGCCGGCGCCTACAAGAAGCTGACCCGCTGAGGCCAGCCTGGCGCCAGCAAGCCGGCATCGCCGGCCTTCGATGACAAGCCTGCATGGCCGGCGTTCCCCGATGGGAGCGCCGGCCATTCATTTTGGCTATCCTGAAAATGAACGCCAGCCGGCCGCATGGTTCAGCTTGGCGACAGCGGATTTCACCTAGATTGCAGCTTGTGAGGTGCTACATTTCAGCGCCTGCGGGGTAGGAGGTGCGATGATGGCCAGGATTTCTTCTTCTTTGCGCAAGGGCGCCAGCGCCGCTTTCGTGGTGGCCATGCTGATGGCCTCTGCCGCGCCGATGGCACAGGCCCAGCCCGGCCCGGGCAACGAACATCGTGGCGGCCAGGGCGGTGGTCAGGGCGGCGGCCAACCCCAGGGTGGCGGCGGCAACCATGGTGGCGGCCAACCCCAGGGCGGCGGCGGCAACCATGGCGGTGGCCAACCCCAGGGCGGTGGCGGCAATCATGGCGGCGGTGGCCAGCCCCAGGGCGGCGGCCAGCCTCAGGGCCGGCCGCAGGGCGGTGGCCAGCCGCAAGGTGGCGGCCAGCCCATGATGGGCGGCGGCAATCGCGGTGGCGGCCAGATGGTGATGCCGCATGGCGTTTCCGGCCAGCCGATGATGAACGGTGGCAACCGCCCCGGCGGCCAGCCGATGATGAACGGCGGCAACCGCCCCGGCGGCCAGCCGATGATGAACGGCGGCAATCACCCCGGCGGCCAGCCCATGATGAACGGCGGCAATCGCGGCCCCGATGGGCGCGGCGGGCCGGATGGGCGCGGCGGCCCCGATGGCCGTGGCTGGTCGCGCGATTGGCGCAATGATTCGCGCTACGACTGGCGCGGCTGGCGCGAGGGCAACCGCGATGCCTTCCATATCGGCCGCTATTATCCGCCCTATCGCGGCTATGGCTATCGCCGGCTGGGCGTAGGCTTCATGCTCGATCCGCTGTTTTTCGCTTCCAGCTACTGGATTTACGACCCCTGGTTCTATCACCTGCCCGATGCCTATGGGCCCTATCACTGGGTAAGGTATTATAACGATGCCCTGTTGGTGGATACGTCAACCGGTCAGGTGGTAGAAGTGCTCAACGACTTCTTCTGGTAACCCCTGCCAGAAGCGGAACGCCGGTAGAGTGGACCGGCCGATGGCCCCCGCCAGCCGCTGCCCCGCGGTTGACGGGGGCTTTTCCTTTGCGCCGGGCTTGGGTTGCGCTAGCCTCCGGGGATGTTCACCGCCCTGCGCCCTGCCCGCCCCGCCGCCGACCGCTCCGCGCTGGAGCGGCTGGGCAGCGCCGTGCGCCAGCGGCTGGATGCTGATCCTGCCGCCTGGCGCATCCCGGTGGAAGCGGCGGAAATCTATGCCATCGGCCAGTTCCTCAGCGCACAGGAATGCACCCGCTTCATCGCCATGGTGGACGAGGTGGCGCAGCCCTCTGCCACTTTCGATCCCTCCAGCCAGCAAACCTATCGCACCAGCTTTTCCGGCGATGTGGACCGCGAGGATCCCTTCGTGCGGATGATCGAGCGGCGGATCGACGACCTGCTGGGCATAGCGCCCGCATATGGCGAGACGGTGCAGGGCCAGCGCTATCGCCCGGGGCAGGAGTTCAAGGCCCACCACGACTGGTTCTACACCGATGCCGCCTATTGGCCGCAGGAAAAGCGCCATGGCGGCCAGCGCAGCTGGACAGCGATGATCTACCTCAACCAGGTGGAGGCAGGCGGCGCCACGGTGTTCCCCGACCTTGGCGTCTCGGTAACGCCGGAGCCGGGCATGCTGCTGGCCTGGAACAATGCCACGCCCGATGGCCTGCCCAACCCCGCCACGCTGCATGCGGCAGAGCCGGTGGCCAGCGGCGTGAAATATGTGATCACCAAATGGTATCGCACCCGGCGCTGGGGAGCGTGAGCGAGCGCCAGGGCCCGCTGAACGCCCCCCGGGCGGCTTATTTGTCCAGCGCCTCGGCGATCAGCGCGCGGGTGTTGCCAATGCCATAAAGCGCGATGAAGCTGCCCATGCGCGGCCCCTGCGCGCTGCCCAGCAGCGTTTCATACAGGGCCTTGAACCAGTCGCGCAGCGATTCAAAGCCATAGTGCGGATCCTTGCCGATCTCGTAGACGATGTTCTGCAATTCCTCAGCCGAGGCATCGTCGCTGGTGGCGGCCAGTTCCTCGTCCAGCGCGGCAAGGGCGGCGGCCTCGTTGGCCTCGGGCTTGCGGCGCTGCAGCGTGGGGGCGATGAAATCGCGGTTGTAGGCCAGCGCGCAGGTCACCAGCGTGTCGAGCGCGGGGTGGGCCTCGGCGCGGGCATCCTCCACGTAATTGGCCAGATAGCTCCACACCTGCTCGCGCGTGGCCGAGGCGCCCAGCACGCCCACCAGGTTCAGCAGCAGGCCATAGGTCACCGGCAGCCGCTCGCCCTCGCCTGCGCCTTCACCCGCGCCATTGGTGCGCAGCAGGTGCCACACCGGGTTGCCCAGCTGCTGCTCCAGCGGCTGGACGGCCAGCTTTTCACGGAACTGCCAATATTCGTCCACCGCGCGGGCGATGATGCCGGGGTGCAGGCTCTTGGCGCTCTTGGGCTCGCGGAAGAGGTAGAAGCCGAGGCTCTCCTCGCTGCCATAGGTCAGCCATTGCTCGATCGTCAGGCCATTGCCCTTCGACTTGGAGATCTTCTCGCCCTTCTCGTCGAGGAACAACTCGTAGATCAGCCCTTCCGGCTTGCGGCCGCCCAGGGCCTGGGCAATCTTGCCGCTCTGCGTCACCGAATCGGTGAGATCCTTGCCGCACATTTCGTAGTCTACGCCCAGCGCCACCCAGCGCATCGCCCAATCCACCTTCCATTGCAGCTTGGCGCCGCCCTGGAAGATGCAATGCTCGATGATCTGGCCTCCAGGAACACTGGCATCCTCAAAGCGGACGAGGCCCGCCTCGGCATCCACCACTTCCACCGGCACCTGCAACACCACGCCGCTGGTGGGCGAGACGGGCAGGATGGGCGAATAGGTCTTGCGACGCTCCTCGCGCAGGGTGGGCAGCATGATGCCCATGATCTTGTCATAGGCGCGCAGCACGCCGCGCAGGGCCTCATCGAAATCGCCCGCGTTATAGCGATCGGCGGCCGACACGAATTCGTAATCGAAGCCGAAGCGATCGAGGAAGGCGCGCAGCATGGCGTTGTTATGCGCGGCAAAACTGTCATGCGTGGCGAAGGGATCGGGAATGCGGCTGAGCGGCTTGCCGAGATTGGCCGCCAGCAGATCGCCGTTGGGCACATTGTCGGGCACCTTGCGCAGCCCGTCCATGTCGTCGGAAAAGGCGACGAGGCGAGTGGGGTGGCCGCCGGTCAGCCCTTCATAGGCGCGGCGCACCAGCGTGGTGCGCAGCACTTCCTGGAAAGTGCCGATATGCGGCAGGCCCGAAGGGCCATAGCCGGTTTCGAACAGCACCGGCACGAGGTTGCCATCGCCATCGCGTTTGCCCTGCGGGTAACGCTTGACGAGCTTGCGGGCCTCTTCAAACGGCCAGGCCTTGGACAGTTGCGCAGCGGCGATCAGTTCATTGTCGGTCATGCGCGGTGCTTTGCGCGGGCGCGCAAGATTTCGCAAGCGGGAAGGCGTGGATGGCGCCCCTGCCCGGCCCGCAATGCGTTTACTTTGCCGCGCCAAGGCGCCATCACGCAGCAGTGACCACCCCGCCTGCCTCGCCCCCGCCTGCCCCCTCGCTGCCCGCCCCGCTGAGCCTGCCGGCGCTGCATGCCAGCCATTCCGGCTGCTGGCTGCGCGAAAAGGGCGGCCCCACGCGCCCCTGCGCCAAGGGCGAGGCGATTGTGGCCGCCGCCGACACACCGCTGCTGCTGCTGAACGCGCCGCTGGTGGCCAGCCGGCTGGGCTATCCGGATCTGTCGGGGCTGGATCTGCTGGAGCTTTATGCCTTCATCCACCCGGCGCGCTTCATCGTGCCCACCGCGCGCGGGCTGGCGCAGGCGCTGGGCATTGGTGCAGCCGAGGGGGGTGCCGGCTCCACGGAAACCGAGATCACCGATGCCGATGTGCCCGCCCTGCTGCAACAGGCCGCCGCCTGCCTGATCGCCACCTGCGCCGCGCCCGACTGGCCCGAGCGCGAGGGCGCATGGACGGCGCTGCAGGCGCTGACCCGGCTGCGCTGGCCCTGGGCGGCGCTGCTGGCCCCCCATATCGCCCAGCCTGACCGGGCCGAGCGCTGGCTGTTCACCCGCCTGCCCGAATGGGAGGAAGCGGCCGAACGCCCCCAGCCCGCACAAGTGACGCTGGACGAGAGCGATGTGCTGGCGCGCCTGGCCGCCCTCACCGGCGAAGGGGCGGAACATCGCCCCGGCCAGCAGGCCTATGCCGCGGCGGCGGCGCGCATCTTTGCCCCCCGCGGCCACCCCAAGGCGCCGCATATGGTGCTGGCCGAAGCCGGCACCGGCACCGGCAAGACCCTGGGCTATCTGGCGCCCTCCTCGCTGTGGGCGCAGGCGGCCGGCGGCACGGTCTGGGTGTCCACCTACACCAAGGCGCTGCAGCGCCAGCTGCGCCGCGAAAGCCGCCGCGTGTGGGCTGACAGCCAGCCGGGCCCGGCCCCGGTGGTGGTGCGCAAGGGGCGTGAGAACTATCTGTGCCTGCTGAACCTGGAAGATGCGCTGCAGGGCGGCTTCACCGGCCGGCCGGCGGTGCTGGCCCAGCTGGTGGCGCGCTGGGCCGCCTATAGCCGCGATGGCGACATGATCGGCGGCGATCTGCCGGGCTGGCTGGGCACGCTGTTTCGCCAGCGCGGCATCACCGCGCTCACCGACCGGCGCGGCGAATGCGTTTATGCCGGCTGCCCGCATTATCGCAAATGCTTCATCGAGCGGGCCGCCCGGGCCAGCGCCGAGGCGCAGCTGGTCATTGCCAATCATGCGCTGGTGATGGTGAATGCGGCGCGCGGCAAGGATGTGGCGCAGCGGCCCACGCGCATCGTCTTCGACGAGGGGCACCATGTGTTCGAGGCGGCCGACAGCACCTTTGCCGCAGACCTGACCGGCGCCGAGACGATCGAGCTGCGCCGCTGGGTGATCGGGCCGGAAAAGGGCAGCCGCGGGCGCCGCCGGGGCCTGGCCGCGCGCCTGTCCGACATTGCCAGCTATGACGAGGAAGGCGGCCGCGCGATTGCCGCCGCGCGCGAGGCGGCAGAAGCCCTGCCCGGCGATGGCTGGCTGGGCCGCGTGGTGGAGGGCGAGCCTTCCGGCCCGCTGGAGGCGCTGCTGGCGGCGGTGCGGGCGCTGGTTTATGCGCGCGATGAAAGCGGCGGGCAGGAAGCGGGCTATGCGCTGGAGACAGAAGCGGCGAACCTCGATGGCGATGTGGTGGAAGCGGCGCAAACCGCTCTGGCCGCGCTTGGCCAGCTGCGCCGCCCGCTGATCCAGCTGGGCCTCAGGCTGGAAGCGGTGATCGCCGACGGGCCGGACTGGCTCGACGGGCAGGGCCGCGCGCGGATCGAGGGGGCGCGCCAGTCGCTCACCTGGCGGGTGGAGCTGATCGGCGCCTGGGAAGCCTTGCTGGGGGGCCTGGGCGGCGCTGCCGATCCGGCCTTCGTCGACTGGCTGGCGGTGGACCGGTCCGACGGGCGCGAGTTCGATATTGGCATCCACCGCCGCTGGCTGGACCCGATGAAGCCCTTTGCCGCCAGCGTGCTGGCCCCGGCCCATGGCGTGATGCTGACCAGCGCCACCCTGCGCGATGGCAAGCACGCCGGCGCCGAAGAGGGCTGGGAGGCGGCCATCGCCCGTTCCGGCGCCGGCTGGCTGGAGGGGCCCGCCCATCTCGCCAGCTTCCCCAGCCCCTTCGATTATGCCGCCCAAGCCCAGGTGCTG
The DNA here is from genome assembly GCA_035653915.1 of Novosphingobium sp. Taxonomy (GTDB): domain Bacteria; phylum Pseudomonadota; class Alphaproteobacteria; order Sphingomonadales; family Sphingomonadaceae; genus Novosphingobium. Next base: position 16,496 of record DASRYE010000035.1, read on the forward strand.
ATCGTGACCGATGTGCCCAAGGGCGATATCCCCGCGCTGGCGGCGGCCTATGCGCGGCTGGTGGAGGCAGCAGGCGGCGGCGTGCTGGGCCTGTTCACCGCCATTCGCCGGCTGCGCGCCGTTTATGGCCGCATTGCCGATAGGCTGGCCCGCGCCGGCCTGCCGCTTTATGCCCAGCATGTCGATCCGATCGACACCGGCACGCTGGTCGATATCTTCCGCGAGGACCCGCATGCCAGCCTGCTGGGCACCGATGCCCTGCGCGACGGGGTGGATGTGCCGGGCCATTCGCTGCGGCTGGTGGTGATGGAACAGGTGCCCTGGCCCAAGCCCTCCATCCTCCACCGCGCGCGCCGGCTGGCCGATGCCGATGGCGGCCAGGCGCATGACGACCGCATCATCCGCGCGCGCCTGGCCCAGGCCTTTGGCCGGCTGATCCGCAGCCGCGGCGACCGGGGGCATTTCGTCGTCCTTTCCGCCGCTTTCCCCAGCCGGCTGCTCAGCGCCTTTCCGCAAGGCACGCCGGTGCTGCGCTGCACGCTGGATGAGGCTTTACAACGCATCGGCGGGGGTGTCTCACGGCCGCAGGAGCACGCAGCCGACGAGACCGACTCGCCGCCTGCCCCCCACAACATGCCCTTTCCCGGATGGTTGCCTGATTGATGAAGAAGCTCGGCCTGTTCCGCCACGCCAAATCCGACTGGTCTGACCAGCGCGCGCGTGATTTCGACCGCCCGCTCAATGCCCGCGGCCGGCTGGGCGCGCCGCTGATCGGCCGCCACATCCGCGATTATGCCGAGGCCGAGCAGTTCCGCTGGGACCGGGTGCTGGCCTCGCCCGCCGTGCGCAGCGCCGAGACGATCGAGCTGGCCGCCGCCGGCGCCGGCATGGAAGCGGCCCGCAGCTTTGCCATCAACTGGGACCGGCGGATCTATCTGGCCAGTTCCGCCGCGCTGATGGATGTGCTGCGCGAACAGAGCGATGCGCTGGACGCGATCCTGATGGTGGGCCACAACCCCGGGCTGGAAGATTTGATCTTCGACCTGGTGCCCGATGATGGCAGCAGCCCCTTGCGCGATGTGGTGGAGGCCAAGTTTCCCACCGCCGCCTTTGCCGTGCTGGAACTGGCGATCGCGCATTGGCAGGATGTGGAAGAGGGCTGCGCGCGGCTGGTGCATCTGATGCGCCCGCGCGATCTCGATCCGGCGCTGGGGCCGGAATTGCACGACTGATTGCACGACTGATAGGGGCGCCCGATGATCAGGCGCTAACCGTCCAGCGCGCGGGCCAGCCGGTCGCGCAGCAGGCGCAGGCCGGCCAGCAGCGCGGCCTGCGCTCCCGCATCCGCGCCGGGCGGCGGAGCCTCTGCGGCGGGCAGCGGCTGTTCCACCGCACCCTCGGTGGCAGCGGCCCGCAGCTGGCGGCGGGCGCCGGCCAGGGTGAAGCCCTGCCCATGCACCATGGTGTGGATCTGCTGCAGCAAGGCCACATCGGCCGGCCGGTAATAACGCCGTCCGCCCGCCAGCTTCACCGGGCGCAGCGCCGGAAACTGGCTTTCCCAATAGCGCAGCACATGCGTTTTCACGCCCAGCAGGCGCGCCACTTCGCCGATGTTGCGCAGGGCATCAGGCGCCTTGGCATCGGCCGGCAGGGCAGCGCCTGCCGCGCTGCCTGAGGCTGCCCCGGATAGTGCCGGCGCGGCCGCCGGCACCATGCCCGGCAGGCCGCCCGCATCAGGCCGCGCGCCCTGAACCTTGCGGCTCAGCTGCCCGATACCCGCTGTTTCAACATCTGGCTGGCGCGGAAGGTGAGCACCCTGCGCGGGGTGATCGGCACTTCCACCCCGGTTTTGGGATTACGGCCCACGCGCTCTGTCTTGTCGCGCAGCAGGAACGTGCCAAAACCGGAAATCTTGACGTTTTCACCGGCAGCCAGCGCATCGGACATGTGCTGCAAGATGGCTTCCACCATCGTCAGCGATTCCGTACGAGACAAACCCATCTTGCGATTGATGGCTTCTGCCAGATCAGCGCGTGTCAACGTGTTAATGGAGCGCATCCTTGCCCCCCTCTGCCTAGAATGGCGACCCTCCCGAATCTCGGAGATAGCAAATCCTGCCGAGAAAACAACGCAGAACACAGGGCATCAGCTGCCCTTCGGTGCCATTTCGGGTCAATTCGGCAAAAAGGAGGCCCCTTTGGGCGCTAACCATTCCCGCTTATATACGGATCAGGCTGGCACCCCAGGTGAAACCGCCGCCCATCGCCTCCAGCATAACCAGATCGCCCGGCTGGATGCGCCCGTCGCGCAGCGCCCGGTCCAGCGCCAGCGGCACCGAAGCGGCCGAGGTGTTGGCATGTTCGGCCACCGTCATCACCACCTTCTCGGTGGGCATGCCCAGCTTCCTGGCGGTGGCTTCCAGAATGCGGGCATTGGCCTGGTGCGGCACCAGCCAGTCGATATCGGCGGGCGTGAAGCCGGCCTCGTCCAGCACTTCGCCCAGCACGCTCGACAGGTTGACCACCGCATGGCGGAACACTTCGCGGCCCTTCATGCGCAGCTTGCCCACCGTGCCCGTGGTCGACGGCCCGCCATCGACAAACAGCAGCTGGTTGTGCGCGCCATCAGCATGCAGCTTGGTGGCCAGCACGCCCGGTGCCGAGGCATCCTCGCTCTCGCGCGCTTCCAGCACGATGGCGCCGGCGCCATCGCCAAACAGCACGCAGGTGGTGCGATCTTCCCAATCGAGGATCTTGCTGAAGGTTTCCGCGCCGATCACCAGCGCGCGGGTGGCCATGCCGGTGCGCAGCATCGAATCCGCCACGCCCAGCGCATAGAGAAAGCCCGAGCACACCGCCGCCACATCGAAAGCGATGCCGCCATTGGCGCCCAGCGCCTGCTGCACGATCGTGGCGGTGGCGGGGAAGGTTTGATCCGGCGTGGCGGTGGCCAGCACGATCAGATCCAGCGAGGCGCCCTCAATGCCGGCGGCATCCAGCGCGGCGCGGGCGGCGGCGATCGCCAGCGTGCTGGTGCTCTCCCCCTCGCCCGCGACATAGCGCTGGCGGATGCCGGTGCGCTCGACGATCCATTCGTCGGTGGTGTCCACCAGCTCGGCCATTTCGGCGTTGCTGACAAGGCGGCTGGGCAGGGCGGAGCCCGTGCCGATCAGAACACTGCGACGAATCACTGATGAGCCTCGAGGGTAACCTTATGCGCCATGCGCAGATTTTCGGCGCCAAGCTGCTCCAGATCGGCAGCAATGCGCTGGGTGATGTTTTCCTGCAGCAGCCGCGCGGTCACGCCGATGGCATTGGCCACGCCCTTGGCATTGGCGCTGCCATGGCTTTTCACCACCACCCCGTTCAGCCCCAGGAACACCGCGCCATTGTGGTTGTTCGGGTCGAGATGGTGCTTCAGCAGTTCGGTGGCGGGCTTGGAAATGAGGAAGCCCAGCTTGGAACGCAGCGAGCTGGCAAAACTGCGGCGCAGCAGATCGCCGACGAAGCGGGCCGTGCCCTCCATCGCCTTCAGCGCCACATTGCCCGAGAAACCGTCGGTCACCACCACGTCCACTTCGCCGCGGCACAGCTTGTCGGCCTCGGTGAAGCCGTCGAAGCGCAGCGGCAGATCGGTGGCGCCGCGCAGCACGGCGGCGGCATCGCGCAGTTGCTCGGTGCCCTTGATATCTTCCGTGCCGATGTTGAGCAGCCGCACGCGGGGCGCTGCACTATCGATCACGATGCGGCTGTAGGCCGCGCCCATGATGGCAAACTGCACCAGATTGCGGGCATCGCATTCGGTGTTGGCGCCAAGGTCGAGCATGACCAGATCGCTGTCGGCCAGCGTGGGCATCAGCGCGGCCAGCGCCGGCCTATCGATCCCCGGCATGGTGCGCAGGGCCAGCTTGGCGATCGCCATCAGCGCGCCGGTGTTGCCACCGCTGAGCGCGGCGCCCGCCTTGCCGGATTTCACCGCATCGACCGCCAGGCCCATGGAGGTGACACGCGCGCGGCGCAGCGCCTGGCTGGGCTTCTCCTCGCCGCTGATCACTTCATCGGCGTGGAGAATATCCAGCAGGCCCTGCGCCTGTGCAGTCTGCAAGCGGGGGTGGCGCGCCACTTCTGCGGCGATGCGGGGCCTGTCACCCACCAGCAGCAGGCCGCAGGCAAGCCCGCGTTCCACTGCCAGGGCAACGCCCGCCACCATGGTGCGCACGCCATCGTCGCCGCCCATCGCGTCCACGGCGATACGCGGCACACTCATCAGCGCATTCCCCCTGGGGTCAGATCGATCAGAGGCCGACAGCCAGAACCTCACGGCCATTGTAATGGCCGCAGGACGGGCACAGATTGTGCGGGCGCTTCAGTTCGCCACAGTTCGAGCACTCGTGGAAGGCTTCGACCTTCAGCGCGTCATGGCTGCGACGCATGCCGCGGCGGCTCGGGGAAGTCTTTCTCTTGGGGACGGCCATCGCGGCACCTGTTCCTGAAAATGTATAAAAAACACCAAGCCGCGTCTTGCACCATCAGCAGGCACGGCGGCAGCGAAGGCGCGCGTATAGCGAATTTCTCGTGCGTTGCAAGGGGCGTGGCGCTATCGCGGCGCCAGCCTGCCCGATCGGGCGCGCCTTGATGCCCTGTTATAAGGAAACCCCATGCTGCTGCCCACCACCTTGTGCCTGGCCGCTGCCGCCGCTGTCGTTAATTTCTGGCTGGGCCTCCGGATTATGCGGCTGCGCATGGCCCGCAAGATCTTCATGGGCGATGGCGCCGATCCGGCGATCGTGGCGCGCATGCGGGCCCAGGCCAATTTCATCGAGAACACGCCGATCACGCTGATTCTCTTCGGCGCGGTGGAAGCGCTGGGCGGGGCCCACCTGTTCTGGGGCGGGGCCTGGCTGGCGCCGCTGGGGGCGATCTTCATGCTGGGCCGGGTGGCGCATGCCTTTGGCATGGATGGCCGCTTCAAGCCCGGCCGGCCGATCGGCATGCTGACGACGCTGTTCACCCAGATCGTGCTGGCGGTGGTGGCGGTGCTGGCCAGCACCGGGCGCCTGTGAGAGCCAAAGGGGGCGTTGCGGCGCCCCCTTGCCTTCAGCCATAGCGGCTGCCGACAAAGGGATTCGTCAGCATTTCGTGGCCGAAGGTGCTGCAAGGGCCATGGCCGGGGATAAAGGTGATGTCCTTGCCCAGCGGCCACAGCTTTTCGGTGATCGAATCGATCAGCTGCTGCTGGTTGCCCTTGGGGAAATCCGTGCGGCCGATAGAGCCGGCAAACAGCACATCGCCCACCAGCGCCAGCCGCGAGGGCGCATGCACAAACACCACATGGCCCGGCGTGTGCCCCGGGCAATGCACCACATCGAACACCAGATCGCCCACCGTCACCGTGTCGCCATCGTGCAGCCAGCGGGTCGGCTCGAAGCTCTTGCCCTCCAGCCCCATGCGGGTGTTGGGGTTGTCCAGCCCCTCGATCCAGAAGCGGTCGCCCTCTTCCGGGCCTTCCAGCGGCAGGGCCAGCTCATCGGCCAGCACGCCCGCCAGCCCGCAGTGATCCATATGCCCATGGGTGACGAGCAGCTTTTCCAGCGTCACGCCATATTGCGCCACCGCCGCCTTCAGCTTGTCCAGATCGCCGCCCGGATCGACCAGCGCCCCCTTCATCGTTTTGGTGCACCACAGCAGCGTGCAGTTCTGCTGGAAAGCGGTGACCGGGATGATGACAGCGCGCAGCGGCGGCTGGGCGGCATCTGTTTGCGGATCGGTGGAAGCGGCCATGGCGGGGGTGAAAGATATCCTTGCCCGGCCCGCCCCATGCTGGCCGGTTGCATGCAGCAGCGCTAGCCTATAGCCCGGGGGCAATGCAATTGGCGCTGTGCCGGCGCCCCCAATGAGGACGGATGATGCGCGCCCCTGCCCTGTTCCTGGCCCTTGCCGCGCTGGCCCTGCCCCAGACCGCCAGCGCTGCTGCTGCCCCCCATCTGGCCGAGCAAGGCTTTGGCGATCTCGCCCGGCCGCTGCCGCTGCCTTATGATGGCGCGGCCGATGCCCATGCCGCGATTGCCGCGGCGCGCGCGCGGGCGGCGGCCGGCGGCAAGCTGCTGCTGATCGACCTTGGCGGCAACTGGTGCCCGGATTGCCGCATTCTGGCCGGCACGCTGGCCCTGCCTGATCTCGCCCTCTTTGTGCGCGCCCATTTCGAGGTGGTGACGGTGGATGTCGGCTATTTCACCAAAAACCTCGATATTGCCGAAAGCTATGGGCTGGGCCGGCGGCCGGCGGGGGTGCCGGCGGTGCTGATCGTGGAGCCGAAGAGCAACCGGCTGGTCAACAAGGGGCATGAGGTGGCGCTGGCCGATGCCCGCACCATGCGCCCGCAGGCCATTGCCGACTGGCTGGCCGGCTGGGTGCGCTAGAGCCCGGTTGGCCAGCTAGAGCCGGCCGCCTTTCCATACCACGCGGCCGATCGGCACCACCTCGCCTGCGGGCAGGTCGATCGGCGGGTAGGCGGGGTTGTCGCTGATAAGCAGCAGGCGGCCCGCGCCACTGGCCGCCACCCGCTTCACCAGCAGACTGTCGCCCCGGCGCAGCACATAGACGCCATCGCGCAAGGGCCGGCGGCGGCGATCGACGAGGATCTCGTCGCCATCGCGCAAGGTGGGCTCCATCGAATCGCCCGCCACCGCCATGGCCGCCACCTGCGCCGGATCCAGCCCCTGCGCGCGCAACCAGGCGGCGGAAAAGCGCAGGATGCCCACCGCCGCCTCGCCCTGCGGCACCGCCCCCGGCCCTGCCGAGGCATCCAGCGCCAGGCGCGCCACATCCACCCAGCGCCCGGGCCCGTGGGAAATTTCCTGCCCCCCGCCCAGCTCCGCCTCATCCACCCCGAAGAAGCGGGCGAGCTTGCGGCGATCCGCCTCATCCAGCTTGCGCGGGCTGCCCTTGCGCACGAATTGCTGGAGATAGCTGGCATTGCGCCCGATCAACGCCGACAGCGCCGCCAGGCTGACGCCGCGGGCATCGGCCAGCGCCAACAGGCGGTTGCGGGGATCGGCGATCGGCATGGGGGAACAGTATCATAGGATTTTTCCTAGACAAGTAGGAAATGCCATGAGAACAAAATAGAAACATTACTTTCGCGATTCGCTAAAAGGAGGGGCCGATGCTGCTGCACAAAATTGAACAGTTTCTGCGTCAATCGGGCATGCCATGGACGAAATTCGGGCGGATCGTGGCCCATGATCCGCGCCTGGTGGGCGACATGCGCAATGGCCGCAACCCGCGCGAGGCGATGTGCGCGCGCATCGAGGCGTTCATCGCCGCCGGCGAAGCCCCCGCTGCCGAGGAGACCCCCCATGCGTTTTGATCGCAAGCCTGCCGGCCAGCATCGCGCCGATCTGCTGGCGCCCTTCAGCGCCGCCCGCCCGGCCAGCACCTTGCCGGCGGCAGGCCCGCAGGCAAGGCCGCGGCTGCGTCATCCCTCGCTGCAGGTGCTGGAAGCGATGTTGCGGCTGGCCGGGCCCCAGGCTCAGCTGCTTTCACATGCCGAGCGGCCCTGGGCCAGCGCCACCTTCTCGGGCACGCGGCACACGATCACCCTGCTGTTCGATGGCGCCGGGGCCGTGGCCGCCGCCGAGGCGCTGATCGCCGCCCTGCCCGAGCATGAGTTCACCATCCGCGGCCAGCTGGTGGCCGATGCCACGGTGAGCGAAGTGCTGCACACGCTGCTGCCGGCCGAGCGGATGGTGGTGGAGGCAGACCTGCTGCTGCTGGCCGAGGGGTGAGGCCGGATCGCCGCGGGGGGGAGATGCCCCCTCGCGGCAGCCCGGTTCAGGCCAGCTTCCACTCCCAACCCAGCGGATCGCCGTCCATCGCGTCCACCCCTTGTGCGGCCAGTGCATCGCGCAGCGCATCGGAGCGGGCGAAGTCCTTCTCGGCGCGGGCCTGCTGGCGCTGGGCGAGAATGGCCTCGATCTCTGTCTCGGCAATGCTGGCCACCTTGGGGCGCAGGCGCAGATCGGCGCGGGTGAGGGAGAGGAGGCCAAGCCCCAGCACCCCATCCATCGCGGCGATCGCGGCCAGTTTCTCGCCGGCCGGCACTTTCTTCAGCGCCGCTGCCTCTTCCAGCACGGTGAGCGCGGTGGGGGTGGCCAGATCATCGCCGATGGCCGCCTCGAAGCGCTCCAGCAGGGGGGCGAATTTGGGGCCGGGCGCGGCGTGTTCTGCCCCTTGCGCGCGCACCTGTGCCACCGCCATCAGCAGCCGCTTCAGCCGGGTGAGCGCGGCCGACAGCCCTTCCCAGCTGAATTCCAGCTCGCTGCGATAATGGGCCTGCAGGCACATCAGGCGATAGGCCAGCGGGTGATAGCCGCGATCGATCAACAGCTGCAGGCGCAGGAACTCGCCCGAGCTCTTGCTCATCTTGCCGCTGCGCTCGACGAGGAAATTGTTGTGCATCCAGATTTTGGCGCCGCTGTTGGCCGGCACATCCAGCCCGCCGGTGCAGCAGAAGGCCTGGTTCTGGGCGATCTCGTTGGGGTGGTGGATCTCGCGGTGGTCGATGCCGCCGGTGTGGATGTCGAAGGGAAAGCCCAGCAGCTCGCCCGACATCACCGAACATTCCAGATGCCAGCCCGGCGCGCCGCGGCCCCAGGGGCTGTCCCATTCCATCTGGCGGGTCTCGCCCGGCGGGGTCTTGCGCCAGATGGCGAAATCGGCGGCATTGCGCTTGCCATCCACCTTCTCGATGCGGCCTTCGCCGTCCTCGGTGGCAGCGCGCGCCAGGCGGCCATAATCGGCAACGGTCGAGACATCGAAATAAAGGCCGGTGGGCAGCTCGTAGCAGTGCCGCGCGGCGATCTTTTCGGCAAAGGCGATCATGCGCGGCACATAATCGGTGGCGACCGACCATTGCGCCGGCTGGCGGATGTTCAGCGCATCGATATCGGCCTTGAAGGCGGCGGTGTAATGGGCGGCGATATCCCAGATCGAGCGGGCCTCGCGGGCGGCCTGGCGCTCCAGCTTGTCTTCGCCGGCATCGGCATCATCGGTCAGATGGCCGACATCGGTGATGTTGATGACATGGGTGAGCCTGTAGCCCTTGTGGTTGAGCGTGCGGCCCAGCACATCGGCAAACACATAGGCGCGCATGTTGCCGATATGGGCATAATTATAGACCGTGGGCCCGCAGGTGTAGACGCGTGCCTCGCCCGCATGGGCGGGGGCGAAATCCTCCAGCTGCCGGGTCAGGCTGTTGAACAGGCGCAAGGGGGCTTGAAGGGGGATGGCATCGCTCATCCCCGGCGGTTGGCAAGAGCGCCGGCAAAGGTCAAGCCCCTGCCGGCGCGGCAGGCCCCTTCCGCTTTCAGGCGAAACCGCGGAAGCTCACGCTTTCCTCCAGCGGCACGCGCGGGCGGGCATAGCGGTTAACCGGCGCTGCCGGATCGGGCCAGCCGATGGCCAGGCCGCACCAGAAGAAATATTCGCCATCGTCTATCCCGCAGACCTGCTTGATCGGCAGCGGGAAATGGGCCAGCGATTCCTGCGGGCAGGAACCCAGCCCCTCTTCCACCAGCAGCAGCATCACCGTTTGCAGCCACAGCGCCGTGCTGGCCCAATGGGCCGGGCTGAGCACGCGCGGCACGAAAGTGAAAAGGCAGGCCGGCGCACCGAAGAATTCGTAATTCTTGCGGTTGTAGGCGGCGCGGCCTTCCTTGTCCTCGCGGGCGATGCCCAGCGCATCCATCCGCTCGGCCATGATCGCCTCGCGCCGGGCGATGAAATGCGCCGGCGTTTCGGGCGCGGAGAGTGGATATTCGGGCTGGCTGGCCGGATCTGCCGCCAGCAGCGCGGCCGACAGATCGGCCAGCGGCCGGCCGGCCAGGATCACCCCGCGCCAGGGCTGGAGGTTGGTGCTGGAAGGGGCCATGCGCGCCTTTTCCAGCACGCGGCGCAAAATCGCCTCGTCCACCGGCTGATCGAGGAAGGCGCGGATCGAGCGGCGGGTGGCCACCGCCTCGGAGACGGAAAGGGCAGACATGGGCGATAAGGCTCCTGGAATGGGCAGGTGTTGCCGGAACGGCCGGGGGCGCGGGAAGTTCCCGCTGCCCTCACCCGTCCTCGAACAGGCCGGCGAGCTGCTCGATCATCGTGCCGCCCAGCTGCTCGACATCCATGATCGTCACCGCCCGGCGGTAATAGCGCGTGACATCATGGCCGATGCCGATCGCCACCAGCTGCACCGGCGACTGCTTCTCGATCCACTCGATCACCTTGCGCAGATGCGCTTCCAGATAGCCGGCGCTGTTCACGCTGAGGGTGCTGTCGTCCACCGGCGCACCATCGGAGATGACCATCAGGATGCGCCGGTCTTCCGGGCGGGCCAGCAGGCGGTTGTGCGCCCACAGCAGCGCCTCGCCGTCGATGTTCTCCTTCAGCAGCCCCTCGCGCATCATCAGGCCAAGGCTCTGCTTGGCGCGGCGCCAGGGTTCATCGGCCTGCTTGTAGACGATGTGCCGCAGATCATTGAGGCGGCCCGGATGCACGGGCTTGCCGGCGGCCAGCCAGGCCTCGCGGCTTTGCCCGCCCTTCCAGGCGCGGGTGGTGAAGCCCAGGATCTCGGTCTTCACGCCGCAGCGCTCCAGCGTGCGGGCCAGCACATCGGCGCTGATCGCGGCGATGGAAATGGGCCGCCCGCGCATCGAGCCGGAATTGTCGATGAGCAGGGTGACGATCGTGTCCTTGAACTCGATGTCGCGCTCCACCTTGTAGCTGAGCGACTGGCCCGGGGCGATCACCACGCGGGCCAGGCGCGCGGCATCGAGCAGGCCCTCTTCCTGATCGAAATCCCAGCTGCGGTTCTGCTGGGCCATCAGCCGGCGCTGCAGCCGGTTGGCCAGCTTGGTGACGATGCCCTGCAGCCCCTTCAGCTGCGCATCGAGATAGGCGCGCAGGCGCTTCAGCTCGGCCTCGTCGCACAGGTCATGCGCGGCCACCACCTCGTCGAAGCTTTCGGTGAAAACCTGATAGTCGAAGCCGGCCGGGTCGTCCGTCCACGGGCGATTGGGACGCGTGGGCAGCATGCCGTCCTCGGCATCCTCGCCGGGCTCGGCATCCTCGGCGTCGTCGTCCTGCTCGCTCTCGGCCTCGTCCTCGCCATCCTCGCCGCCTTCCTGGCGGTCGGCGGCCATGTCCATCGGCTGGGGAGAATCCTGCTGGTCGTCGCCGGGCTGTTCGTCCTCGTTGTCGTCCTCACTGTCGTCCTCGCCCTCTTCCTCGGGCTGGTCGTCGGTGGGGGCGGCCTCGGTCAGCTCCAGATGCTGCAGCATGTCGAGCGCCAGCGCCTGGAAGGCCTTCTGGCTTTCCAGATTTTCGGCCAGCCGGGCAAAATCGCCGCCGGCCCGCCCCTCGATCCACGGGCGCACCAGGGCAACGCCGGCTGCCGCGCTTTCGGGGATGGGCTGGCCGGTGAGATGTTCGCGCAGCAGCAGGGCAAGGGCGCTGGCCATCGGCACATCGCCGGCCCGCTCGGCGCGGGTGATCGGATCGCCGGCCACCCGCCGCTCCACCGCGGCTTCCAGATTGGCGGCAACGCCGGCCATCGCCCGCGCGCCCAGCGCCTCATAGCGCACCTGCTCGACCGCATCGAAACAGGCGCGCGCGGTGGGCTCGGCCGGCATGTGGCGGCCGTGGAGCGCGGGGTTGTGATGGCGCAGCTTCAGGGCAAAGCTGTCGGCCGCGCCGCGCGCCTCGTTGGCGGCGGCGCGCGGCAGGCGGATGCCCGGGCTGGGCACGCGAAACTGCGTGCCGGCCTGCACCGGAGCATCGCCGGTCCAGTTCACCTCGACCTCGGGTTCGTGCGCCAGGGCGCGCGCGGCGCCGGTGAGCACATGTTTGAACCTGTCGAGCGGGGTATCCTCGGCCAACTGCTTTTCCCTTGGTTTCTAAACGGCGATCAGAGCTTCTGGCCGGTCTTCGCCCAATCGGCAAGGAAGCCTTCGATGCCCTTGTCGGTGAGGACATGCTTGAACAGGCCCTTGATGACGGCCGGCGGCGCGGTCATCACATCGGCGCCGATCTTCGCGCATTCCAGCACATGCACGCCATGGCGGATGGAAGCGGCGAGGATCTCGGTCTCGTAGGCGTAGTTGTCGTAGATCAGGCGGATGTCGCGGATGAGATCGAGGCCGTCAAAGCCGTTGTCGTCGTGCCGGCCGATGAAGGGCGAGATGAACGAGGCGCCCGCCTTGGCCGCCAGCAGCGCCTGATTGGCCGAGAAGCACAGCGTGACATTGACCTTGGTGCCATCCGAGGTGAGCGCCTTGCAGGTTTTCAGGCCATCGATCGTCAGCGGCACCTTGATGCACACATTGTCGGCGATCTTGCGCAGGATTTCGGCCTCGCGCATCATGCCTTCATGGTCGAGGCTGATCACCTCGGCCGACACCGGGCCATCGACGAGGGCGCAGATTTCCTTGGTCACTTCCAGGAAATCACGGCCCGACTTGGCGATCAGGCTGGGGTTGGTGGTCACGCCATCAAGCAGGCCGGTGGCGGCCAGTTCCTTGATGTCGGCGATTTCGGCGGTGTCGACGAAGAATTTCATGAGGCAGGTTCCTGCTGCTGGTATGGCCGGGGCCGGGCCGCCGCGCAACTCTCCTTGGCGTGAGGTGCACGCGGGGGATGGGCTGCGCGAAGGGGCCGGCGGTTCTGCCCCCGCCTATAGGCAGGCTTTGCGCCGAACCCAAGCCCCCAACGAAAGGCGCTCCACAACAGCACGGCTGGCGCTTGCCGATCCGCGCCCGCCTCCCCATAGGGAAGAGATGGCCAGCCCTGCCCCTTCCGCCTCGCTGTTTCCCGATGCCCAGCCCGATGCGCCTGCCCGCGTGCGCGTGCTGGTGCTGAATGCGGCGCTGGGCGCGCTGGATTACAAGGTGCCGCCAGCCATGCAGGTGGCGCCGGGCAGCGTGGTGGTGGCGCCGCTGGGGCCGCGCCAGATCCTGGGCGTGGTGTGGGAGGCAGAGCGGCTGGAGGCCGGCGAAGTGCCCGCCCACAAGCTGCGCGCCCTGCTGGAGGTGCTGCCGGTGCCGCCGCTGGCCGCCCCCTTGCGCCGGCTGATCGAATGGACGGCGGATTATTATTGCGCGCCGCTGGCATCGGTCGTGCGGCTGGCGCTATCGTCCAGCGCGGCGCTGCGGGGCGGGCGCAGCATGCGCGAATACCGGCTGGCCGAA
>DASRYE010000036.1:0-9447 GCA_035653915.1 Novosphingobium sp.
GAGGCGCTGGCGCTGTTCGGCCTTGTCGATATCCTCATCGTCAACGAGCATGAGCTGGCCCGCTATGCCGCGCTCGCCGGCCTTCCCGCCGGTAATGAGCTGGCGCAGGCGCAGGGCCTGCTGGCGCGGGCGGAAGGGGCGCCGCGCCGGGCGGTGGTGGTCACGCTGGGCGCGCGCGGCTGCCTGGCCGTGTGGCGCGAGGGGCATGTGGCGGTGCCGGCCTTCCCGGTGGTGCCGGTGGATACGATCGGCGCGGGCGATTGCTTCTGCGGCGCGCTGGCAGCGCTGCTGGCCGAAGGCGCCACGCTGGAGGCGGCGCTGCCCATCGCCAATGCGGCCGCGGCCCTGTGCACGCAAACACCCGGCGCCGTGCCCGCCATGCCCACGCGTGCGGCAGTGGATGCCGCAGTGGATGCTTTTGTTGCCCGTGGCTGATCTGGCGCCGCTGCTGCCGCCTGCCACCACGGCGCTGGTGGTGGTGGATGCGCAGGTGGATTTTGCCGCGCCCCATGGCCGGCTGGGCCGGGCGGGGGTGGATCTGTCGGCCATTGCGCCGGCGCTGGCGCGGGCAGAGGGGCTGGTGGCGGCGGCGCGCGCGGCCGGGGTGGCGGTGGCGTTCCTGCGCGTCGTCACCCGGCCTCAGAGCGATTCGCCAGCGCTGCAGGCGCTGATGGCCCGGCGCGGCATGGCTGGCGGCGAGGCGATCTGCCGGGCCGATGATGGCGGCGCCGATTTCTATCGCCTCGCCCCGCGCTCCGGCGACATCACCGTTGAAAAGCCCCTGTTCGATGGCTTCCACGCCACTGATCTTGATGCCCAATTGCGCGCCCGGGGCATAGAGACGCTGGTGCTGGCCGGCTTTTCCACCGATTGCTGCGTGGCGGCCACGGCCGGCTCGGGCTTTCATCGTGGATACCATATCTTTGTCGCCGGCGATGCCTGCGCCACCTATGAGGCGCAGTGGCAGGAAGCCGCCCTGGCGCAGATGGCGCGCCATTGCGCGCTGGTGGTTGCCACAGGGGCCATCGTTGCGGCCTGGGCGTGATGCGGGGCCGAACAATCAGGGCGCCCCTGATCAAGACCTGACCGCCACGCTGGGCCACACTGCGGGCAGGTATAAGGAAGGACCCGGCTCCAATGGTCTTCGAGGGACGCGCCCGTTTGATAGTGCTTTGCGCACTCAGCCTGCTCTATTTTCTGCTGATGGCCACCACCTTCAACGCGCTGGGGCTGGTGCTGCCCTTCATGGTGAGCGAGCTGAACTGGAACTGGGCGGAGGCCGGTTTCGGCTTCACCCTGCTGGGCCTGTCCTGCGGGTTGACCGGGCTGGTGCCGGCGGTGATGATCCGCCGCATCGGCGTCAGCCCCACTCTGCTGAGCGGCGCGCTGCTGCTGGTGGCGGGCTTTGTCACCCTCTCGCTCACTCATGGCGTTTGGGCCTATGATGCCGGCACGGTGCTGCTGGGGCTGGGCTTTTCGGCCTGTGGCACGGTGCCGGGGGTCTATGTCATCTCCCATTCCTTCGAGCGCAAATCCACCGCCATCGGCATCTATTTTTCCAGCGGCAGCCTGGGTTCCGTGGCAGGGCCGCTGCTGTTCTATGCGGTGCATGCCCATGCCAGCAGCTGGCGCGCCTATTGGGTGATCGCGGCGGTGCTGGCGCTGGCGCTGGGCCTGTTCGCGGCCAGCTTCACCTCGGTGAAATATGCCACCATCCCCAATGCCGGCAACGCCGCCCCGCCCGATCCTAACGCCTGGACCGCGCGCGCGGCTCTGCGCACGGTGCCGTTCTACGTGATCGTTGGCGCCTATTCGGTGTTCCTCCTCATCAACACCACGATCCACAGCTTTGCCGCCCAGCAACTGCGCGAACTGGGCTTTTCCGATGGCGGCACCGCCAGCCTGCTGAGCGCGGCGGCGCTGGTGGGGGCGGTGGGCTCGGCCGTGGCGGGCGTGGTGGGCGAGAAGCTGTCGGCGCGCTATCTCACCATCCTCTCGCTGGTGGCGGCCGCGATCGGCTCGCTGGGGCTGGTGATTGGCGCGGGCTGGCTGGGCATGGGGCTGTTTGTCGTCGGGCTGGGGATCGGGCTTGGCTTCTCCTATGTGTCCACCGCCATGCTGCTGCTTGATTTCTTCGGCAAGGAACCCAATCTCGAACTCTATTCGATGATGTGCATGATCTCCACCTCGGCGGCGCTGGGGCCGGCGCTGGGCGGGCTGATGCGCGACAGGATGGGCAATTTCGATGCGGTGTTCGTGGCCTGTGCCGGCTTTGGCCTGGTGCTGGCGGTGATGGTGCTGCTGCTGCGCCGGCCGCAGGCGCCGCGCGGGCTGGTGGCAGCGCCCAAGGTGCTGGTTTCCGAATTCGGCTGACAGGGCCCGCTGCCCGCCCTTGACCAGCCATGACGCCTTCGCCTAGCCTGCTGCCACCGGCGCCAGACCGGACCCTGGGGTAGCGGGCGCCGGGCAGATGGAGCCGGACCGACCCTTGCGCTTTACCACCAACGCCTTTCCCAAGGAGCAGCGCCACGATGCCTGGCGCTTTGCCCTCAAGCGCTTTTCGCTGGTGCTGGCCGCCGCCGACGAGGCCAGCCTCTATGGCGAGCTGATCCATTTCCGCAGCGCGGCGGGCATCGATTTCGTGCGGATCACCGCCACGGCCCAGTCGCTGGAGGTGGATTTCTCGCAGCAGCCCGATTGCTTCTGGATGGCGCTGGTGCTGGGCGGCAGCGGCCGGGCGGAAGGGCCGGAGGGGCCCATCGAGCTGGGCGATGGCGATGCCATCTGCGCGCGCGGCGACAAGCGGGCGCTGCTGCATCTGGCCGGCGAACACCGGCTGCTGCTGATGTGCCTGCCCACCAGCCTGCTGGGCCAGCGCCTGAAAACCCCGCTGCCCGACAATCTGCGCCGGATTGGCGCTGAAAGCGGGGTGGCGCGGGTGTTTGGCGGCATGCTGCGCTCGCTGGCCGATACCATCGTCGAGATCACCGAGGACCAGGCGCGGCCGATCGAGCTGGCGCTGCCCGAATTCCTGCTGGCCAGCCTGCTCGACAATGCCCCGCCCAAGGCGATGGGGGGCGCGGCGGGCCTGCGCGCGGCCCTGCTGGAGCGCATCTTCCAGACCATCGAGATGCGCCTGGCCGATCCCAACCTCAACTATCAGCAGGTGGCCAGCGAACACGGCATTTCGCCGCGCTATCTGCAAAAGCTGTTCGAATCGATCAACGACAGTTTCGGCCATTATGTGAAGGTGCGCCGGCTCGAACGCTGCCGGCTCGACATGCGCAGCCCGCTGCATGTGCAAAAATCGATCTCGGATATCCTGTTCCAGTGGGGCTTCAACGATTCGGCCTCGTTCAGCCGGGCTTTCCGCGAGCAATATGGCATTTCCCCGCGCGAATACCGCAAGGCGCCGGCGGGCGAGGAAGTGGCAGCGCCGGCCCTGCGCCGGGGCCGCCCGGCCGGCCGCGAGGCCCTGCCCGCGCCCGATGCGCCCACCGACCTGCCGGCCGATGACGCCGAGGCCGAGGCCGACACCGCGGCCCTCGCCGCCCCCGATCATCCGGTGCGCCACCATCACCTGCCGGTCAGCCCGCGCACGATCCACTGGGGCTATTTCAGCCGCAACCTGCGCCCCGCGCTGACGATCAGCTCGGGCGATTTCGTCACGGTGGAAACCCTCACCCACCACGCCAATGACGATCACGAGCGCATGGTGGAAGGCGATGCCGGGGCCGAAAGCGTCTACCGCTGGACCGCCGAGGGCAAGGCGGTGGAACGGCGCGGCGCCGGGCCGATGGATGCCAGCGCCCTGGGCCGCGGCCCGGGCGAAGGTTTTGGCGTGCACATCTGCACCGGGCCCATTGCGGTGGCCGGCGCCATGCCGGGCGATGTGATCGAGGTGCGCATCCTCGATCTGAAGCCGCGCGCCAGCGGCAATCCGCGCTTTTCCGGCAAGGCCTTTGGCAGCAATGCCGCCACTTACTGGGGCTTTCACTATCAGGATCTGATCAGCGAGCCGCGCAACCGCGAGGTGATCACCATCTATGAGGTGGAAGCCGGCGGCGAGCGGCCGGCCACCGCCCATGCCGTCTATTCCTTCCACTGGACCCCGCAGGTAGACCCTTCCGGCATCCGCCACGAGCGCTACGACTATCCCGGCGTGCCGGTGGACCCGGCCACCATCGAGCGCAACTACGACATCCTGCGCAATGTGGAGATCCCCATCCGCCCGCATTTCGGCGTGATCGCCGTGGCGCCGGCCCATTCCGGCCTGGTGGACAGCGTGCCGCCCGGCGCCTTTGGCGGCAATCTCGACAATTGGCGCACGGGGCCGGGATCGCGCGTGTTCCTGCCGGTGCAGGTGCCCGGCGCGCTGCTGTCGCTGGGCGATCCCCATGCCTCGCAGGGCGATAGCGAATTGTGCGGCACGGCCATCGAATGCTCGATGACGGCGCTGATCCAGGTGATCCACCACCCCGCCGGCGACATGAAGGGCACGCTGCGCGATCTCGATTATCCGCTGATCGAGACCGACAGCGAATGGGTGATCATGGGCTTTTCCCACCCGGATTATCTGAAGGAGCTGGGCGAGGATGCGCAGAGCGAGATCTACAAGCGCTCGTCCATCGATGCGGCCATGCGCGATGCCTTCCGCAAGGCCCGCCGCTTTTTGATGACCACCAAGCAGCTGACCGAGGATGAGGCGATCTCGCTGATCTCGGTGGGGGTGGATTTTGGCATCTCGCAAGTGGCCAATGGCAATTGGGGCGTGCATGCGGTGATCCGCAAGGCGCTGTTCACGGCGTGAGGATACGGCCCCGGCCCACTCCCCCACCCGGCCACCCTTAGGGTACTATCGTTGGGTGGCCGGGTGGGGGAGTGGGCCGGGGCGCCGCGCCCGCAAGGGCGGCCAGCAAAGTCAGGGCGCCAGCAGGCTTTCCACGCCGCGGTCCACCAGCTGGCGGGTGGCGGTCTCGCGCGCCGCGAAGGGGCCGGGAGTCAGCTCGCTGGTCATGAACACCACGGCCAGGCCACGCCGGCGATCGGCGAAGAAATAGCTGTTGCCCGAGCCCGACCAGCTGCCCGCCCCCACCGGCAGCCCCCCGATCGCCGCCGTATGCGCATCGCCAATCGCCAGCCCATAGCCGAAGCGCGTGTCTTCCAGCCCGCTGCCGCCGGTGGGCAGGCGCGGCGTGAACATCGCCGCCACGCTGCGGGCGTTGAGCAGCCGGCGCCCGTGCCAGCTGCCGCCATTGGCCAGCATTTCGGCAAAATGCAGATAGTCGCGCGTGGTGCCGGCCAGCGCGCCGCCGCCATCGCGCAGGCGGGCAGGGTCGCGATATTCGCTGGCGGCGGCCGTCTCGCTGGTGGCCAGGCCCTGGGCGGTGGCGGTGGTCAGCGCGACAAAGCGCGGCAGCTGCGCGGGGGTGATGACGAAACCTGTGTCCTTCATCTCCAGCGGGGCGAAGATGCGCTGGCGCAGGAAGGCATCGAGGCTTTGCCCGCTGGCCTTTTCCACCACGGCGCCCAGCACGGTGGTGGAGTAGCTGTAGTCCCACTTCTCGCCCGGCTGGTGGAGGAGGGGCGCTGCCCCCAGCCGTTCCACCAGCTGCGCCAGATCCTGTGCCGGCGGCGCATCGCCCGGCTGGCGGCCCACCGGCGTGTCGCGCTGCACGCCATGGCTGCGGTAATAGCGCTGCACCGGCCCTGCGCCCATGAAGGGATAGGTGAGCCCGCCGCGATGCAGCAGCAGATCCTCGATGGTGATCGGCCGGTTGGCGGGCACGGTGCGCATGTCGTCTGCCCCGCCGCCAGCGTAAACGCGCATCTGGCCAAAGGCCGGCAGCCAGCGCGCCACCGGATCATCCAGCCGCAGGCGGCCCTCTTCGGCCAGCATCAATATCGCCACCGAGGTGATCGGCTTCGACATCGAATAGAAGCGGAAGATGGCATCGGCGGGCAGCAGCGTGTGGGCATCGATATCGGCCTCGCCCAGGCGGATGTGGGTGAGCAGCCGGCCATGGCGGGCGATCATCACCTCGGCGCAGGGGATCTGGTGGCGGGCGACGAGATCGGCCAGATCCGCGCGCAGCTTGTCCGCCGGCGCCGCATGGGCGGCCGGGCACAGGGCCGCGGCGGCGACAAGGGCCCCGAACAGCCGCTTCAGCATGGCGCTTCTCCGGCGATTGTCACCCGCCAGCCCGAGCGCACATCGGGGAAATAGTCCCACACCGCGAAATGCTGGGTGCAGCGGTTGTCCCAGAAGGCGACGGAGCCTTGCTGCCAGCGGAAGCGCGTCTGGAAATTGGGGTTCTTCACATGGTCGAACAGGAAGGCGAGCAGGGCATCGCTTTCGCCCTTGGCCAGTTCGTGGATGCGGGTGGTCTTGGAGGCGTTGACGAAGATCCCCTTGCGCCCTGTCACCGGGTGGCGGCGCACCACCGGATGGGTGTGTTTGGGATAGGTCTTTTCCACAAGAGGGAAGATCTCGCGGTAGACAGGGTTGGCATCATGCAGCGCCGTCAGCGGATCGAGGAAGGCCTGCATGGCCGGCGAGAGCGCGTCATAGGCCGCTTCCATGCAGGCAAACAGCGTGTCGCCCCCGGTCTCGGGCAGGGTGTGCATGTAGAGGATGGAGCCCATCGGCGGGGCGGCATGTTCGGAAAGGTCCGAATGCCAGTCCTCGCCGGCCACGAAAGTGCTGTCGGCATCGGCGTGGATGGCCACTACCTCGGGGTGATCGGCAAGGCCGGCAACGGCGCTGTGCAGCACCAGATCGCCAAAGCGGCGCCCCAGTTCCACCAGCCCGGCCGGGCTCAGCTGCTGATCGCGGAAGAACACCACCTTGTGGGCAGCGAGCGCGGCCTGCACCGCGGCCACGTCTTCCGGCGCCAGCGCAAGGGCCAGATCCAGCCCGAAGATTTCCGCCCCGATGCGCCGGGTGAGCGGGCGGATGGTGAGGGGAAGGGGCATGCGATGCTCCTTTGCAGGGGCCGGGGGCGCGGCAGGCGCCTTTAGTGCGACCCGAAGGGGCCTGCCGCCGGGGCAAACGGGGGGTTACAGATCGCGCACGCTGCCCTTGTTGGGGAAGATGCCGCGGTCGATCCGGCAGTGGATCCCTTGCGTGCCATCCACCACCTGGGTCACGCCGAAATCGGCGGCAACGCTCATCAGCGAATAGGCATCGGTGCGCGAGAGGCCCTGATGTTCGCTCAGCAGGTGGATCATGTCGAGGCTGGCGCCCTTCATCGCCGCATCGAGATCGGCGCCGAAGCCGTGGACGATCCAGCAATCCTGGGTTTCCAGCAGCGGCGAGGGGAAGCTGAAATCCTTGCGCAGGATGATCTGGAACAGCACATCGAGCGAGGCCTCGATGGCGGTGCCGGAAATCTCGCCATCGCCCTGGCTGACATGCGGATCGCCGATGGAGAACAGCCCGCCCTTCACCTGCACCGGATAATACATGCGCGCGCCAGCACCAATGCGCCAGTTGTCGATATTGCCGCCATGCAGGCCCGGCGGAATGGTGGAGACAGGGCTGTTCACCGCCGGCGCCACGCCCGCCGTGCCCAGATGCGGGCGGGCGGGGATGGAAATGCCGGGAAGGGCGGCCTGCCGGTCGCATTCCGGGCAATGGGTGATGCGCCCCGGCGCGCCATAATCGCCCTCGATGTCATAGGCATAAAGCGCGCTGGCGGTGTTGGCGTTGGGATCCAGCTGATAGATCGTCACGCGCTCGGTCTTGCCGAATTCCTCGTAGAGGTGGCCCCAGCTGGCCTGCAGGTTGGAGCCATAGTTGAAGCGCGGCACCATCTGGAAATAGCGCACTTCCAGCATGTCGCCGGGTTCTGCGCCTTCCACGAAGATGGGGCCGGTCATGATGTGGCAGCCCGGCGCGCGGGTGGCCGGGTCCACCTCGGCGAAGATGCGGCGGATGCTTTCGTCGAACATCAGTGCCGGGTCGTCGCCGGCGTGGTGGGTCACGGCCTGGGCCTGGATCAGGTCGCCGCTCTTCACGGTCAGCGCCGGCTTGATCTCGGGCGAGAAATAGCCCCAGTGGATGGTTTCGGGGGTGGCGGGCAGAACATGCAGCGCGCCGGGTCGCACATCGTTGCGGCGGGTGCCATGCTCACAGATCAATGCCATGTGTCCTCCTGTGCCTCATGCGTGTCGCGCGAAGGGCGCTGCTGAAGAGTTGCGCGCTCAGGCGCCGATGAAGATGCTCGTCATGCCGAGCGACTTGTGCTGGATGAAATCGGGGGCAAGGCGGGCGGCCTCGCCGGGGTGGCGCGCGCCCAGCACATAGAGCAGCGGCCAGAAATGATCGGGCGTGGGGCAGGAAAGCTGCGCATCTTCCCCCAGCGCGGCAAAATCGATCACCGCCTGGGGCCGGTCTTCCACCACGGCGGAAAGGATGGCCGCATTGAAGCGCTGCGCCCAGGGGTAGGGTTCTGCCTCGGGGTTGTGCCAATCCATGGCCGGCAGGTTGTGCACGATATTGCCGCTGCCGATGATCAGCACGCCCTCATCGCGCAAGGGGCGCAGCGCCTGGCCGATCTGCCAGTGTTCCTGCGGGGTTTTGCGCACATCCATGCTCAGCTGCACCACCGGCACATCGGCCAGCGGCCAGGCATGGGTGAGCACCGACCAGGTGCCATGATCGAGCCCCCAGTCGTTATCGAGCGCCACCGGCAGCGGCGCCAGCAGATCGCGCACCCGGCTGGCCAGCCGCTGGTCGCCGGGCGCGGGATATTGCTTGGCGAACAGCGCGCGGGGAAAGCCGCCGCCAAAATCATGGATGGTGGGCGGGCTGGCCATGGCGGTGACGGCGGTGCCGCGCGTCAGCCAGTGGGCCGAGATGCACAGGATCGCCCGCGGCCGCCCCACTTCCTGGGCGATGGCGCGCCAGGTGGCGGTGGTGCTGTTGCTTTCCAGCGCGATCATCGGGCTGCCATGGCCGAAGAAGAGGAGCGGAAGACGGGGCCTGTCGTGCATCGTGCCTGTCCTGCGGCTTATTCGCGGGTGAAATCGGCGGGGATGGCGGGGTTGGGCCCGGCCTTGCCCCACAGGATGATCTCATTGCCCCAGGGATCGGCAAAGGCGTGGTTGTAGCCGTTGAACTCGGCCCAGTAATGGTTGCGCCACAGGATAGAGGCGCCGCGTTCCTCGGCGGCGGCCAGGATGCGCTCGGCGCTGTCCTCGTCGTCGATCAGGATCCACACGCGCGGCTTGCGCCCGCTGGTGGCCAGATCGCGCGGGGCCACGCCTTCCGGTTTGGGGTGGGGGCGGGCGTTCTCGGCCTTGAAGATGCCGATGTGCAGGTTGCCGATGGCGCTGTCGGTGCCATCGGGATTGCGGAACTGGCCGCCGGGCACCATGCGGTGATAGACGCCTTCGGGGCGGGCATCGTTCTGCCAGCCGAACACCTCGGCATAGAAACGGCCG
>DASRYE010000037.1:0-5393 GCA_035653915.1 Novosphingobium sp.
GGGCCAGCCGATCCAGCCGGCCGCCGCATCGCCCACCTGCACCCGCAGGGCCGGCGCCAGCTGCGCGCCCTCCAGCTCGCCCGGGCCTTCTGCCAGGCGGATGGCCAGATCAAGGTTGGCCTCGGCAAAATCGGTGCCCTCGCCATCCACCAGGGCAATGCGCACATCCGGATGCAGCGCGCGATAGGCCGCCAGCCGCGCCGCCAGCCAGGGCGCGACAATCTCGCGCGGGGCGGCCAGCGTGAACACATGGGCAGACTGGCCCGCCTGCATCGCCTGCACCGATTCCTCGAACTGCAGGAAGCCGGCGCGCAAGGGTTCCAGGCCCGCCGAGGCCTCGGCGGTCAGCTCCAGCCCCTTGGCCGTGCGGCGGAACAATACCACGCCCAGCAGGTCTTCCAGCGCGCGGATCTGCTGGCCAACGGCGGCCGGCGTCACCGCCAGCTCGTCGGCGGCGCGAGTGAAGGAGAGGTGGCGCGCGGCAGCGTCGAACACGCGCAGGGCATTCAGCGGCAGATGGGTCCGTTTCATGCGCCCGCGTTAGCGCAGAATGCCGCGTTCAGCCAGCGGTTGCGGGGGCGGCCAGCGGAAAGAAGGGGATCGCCACGCGCAGGTCAATCTCCTCGCCCGGAGCGGCATCGGTGAGGTGGAAGGTGTAATGCCCCTCCATGCTGCCATTGGGCGTGGCCAGCGGGCAGCCCGAAACATAATCATGGCTTTGGCCGGGACGCAGCACCGGCTGCTCGCCCACCACGCCCTCGCCATCCACCAGGCTGACCGCGCCATGGCCATCGGTGATTCGCCAGTGGCGGGTGACCAGCTGCATGGTGCGGGCGGAATCATTCTCGATCCGGATGTGATACACCCAGAACCATTTGCCCGCCTCGATACGCGATTGCTCGGGCAGGAAATTCACCGCCACGCGCACGGTGACGCCAGCAGTGGTCGCGGCATGTTGGAACAGTTCCTTCATGGCCGCAATGGTAGCCTGTGGCCGGCCGCGAGACAACAGCGCTTGGCGCCGGGCGGCGGGCGGCCTGGCGCAAAAGCGGCCTGCTCGAAAATGCTATTGCGAGCGATTATCATTTATGCCATCCCTTGGGCCTGTTCAGGAGCCCGCACATGCCTCATCCCTCCGCCAGACACCCCCTCTCCCCGGCCGAGACGCCCGATCCCCTGGCCGCCTGCCTGCCACTGCCCATGCCCGCGCATGAGGATGCCCGCATGTTGATGATCGCCGCCCGGCGCATGGCCGTGCACGGGCTGCATGATGCCAGCGCCGCGCTGCTGGTGCTGCGCCATCTGGGCATCCATTTCCGCCAGCCGCTGGTGCTGATGCGGGCGTTTATGCTGGAACTGTCGGATGCCACGCGCCGGCCGATCATGGTGGCGCCCTGCTGCACGCCCCGCCTCACCCGCGATGAAGGCGATATCCTTGCCACCTGGAGCGCGGCCAGCCACGATCCGGCCGCCGCCATGGCGCATCTGGGCCGGCTGACAGGGGGCCCGGCGCCCGCCGCCCTGCTGACGACAGGCGCCGCCCTTGCCAATGCGCTGGCCAATGCCGGGCGCGCCCTGCCGCCATGGCCGGGCGCCCCTGCCGATTGAACGGGCGCTTACAGCCCGATGGACCGCAGCGCCTGATCGAGATCCTCGGTGAGGTCAGCCACATCCTCCAGCCCCACGCTGATCCGCAGCATGCCCTCGCTCACGCCCATGGCGGCGCGGGTTTCCGGGGTGAGGCTGGAATGGGTGGTGCTGGCAGGATGCGTCATCAGGCTCTTGGTGTCGCCGATATTGTTCGAAATATCGATGAGTTCCAGCGCGTTGAGCACCGCCATCGCAGCCTCGCGGCCACCTGCCACCTCGAAGGAGAAGATCGAGCCGGCCGCCTTCATCTGGCGCATCGCCAGCGCGTGCTGCGGGTGGCTGGGCAGGCCCGGATAGAGCAGGCTGGGCACTCGCCCTTCCAGAAAGCGCGCCACTTCGCCCGCTGCCGCGGCCTGGGCATTGGCCCTGAGGTCCAGCGTTTCCAGCCCCTTCAGCACGATCCACGCGTTGAACGGCGAGAGCGTGTTGCCAGTGTTGCGCTGGAAGGGCAGCAGCTTGTTGTTGATGAAATCGGCCGTGCCGGCCACAGCGCCAGCCAGCACGCGGCCCTGCCCGTCCATCAGCTTGGTGGCGGCATAGGCCACCACATCCGCGCCATGATCGAGCGGGCGCTGGAGGGCGGAAGAGGCAAAGGCATTGTCCACCACCACGGTGATGCCATGTTCATGCGCCAGATCGGAAACGGCGCGGATATCCACGATATCCATCGTCGGATTGGCGGGCGTTTCGAAGAAGAACACCTTGGTGTTGGGGCGGATGGCGGCCTTCCACTGGTCAAGGTCGCGCCCGTCCACCGGCGTTGCCGCAATGCCGAAGCGCGGCAGCAGATTGTCCGTCACCCAGCGGGTGGGGCCGAAGGCGGCGCGGGCGATCACCATATGGTCGCCGGCCGAAAGCTGGCACAGCAGCACGCTCGACATCGCCGCCATGCCGCTGGCCTGGGCGCGGCAGGCCTCGGCGCCTTCCAGCAGGGCGATGCGCTCTTCCAGCATCTGCACCGAGGGGTTCTGCGTGCGGCTGTAGGTCATGCCGGGGGCTTGGCCGGCAAAACGGGCCGCGGGCGTCTCTGCATCCTCGTAGCAATAGCCCGAGTTCATGAAGATGGCTTCGCTGGTCTCGCCCTGCTCGCTGCGCCAGGTGCCGCCGCGCACCGCGCGCGTGGCCTGACGCCATTTGGAAGTGATGGTGCGATCCTGTCCGGTGGTGCGTTTCATGGGCGGTTCTCTAGGCCTCCCGGCGCCGAAGGGCAAGGGCGTGGCGGGCTCTGCAGGGGCATTGCGATACCCCCGCCGGCTGCTATCGTGGCGGATGATGAAGGCCTTTCTCGCAAGATCGCCCGCGCGCCAGCGCGATCCGCTGGGCTGGTGCGCCGCGCTTGCCCTTGCCTTTGCGGCGCTGGCCGGATGGCGGCTGGGCACGCCCGGCCGGATCTATTTCGACGAGGTGCATTATGTGCCCGCCGCCCGCGCGCTGCTGGCCTTGATCCCGGCCAATCCGGAACATCCCCTGTTTGCCAAGCTGGCCATTGCCGCGGCCATTGCCACGCTGGGCGATCAGCCGGCGGTGTGGCGCCTGCCCTCGCTGGTGGCCGGCGCCATCGGCCTGTTCGCCTTTGGCCGGGCACTGTGGTGGGCCAGCGGGCGGCGCTTTGCCACGATTGCCGGCATGGTGCTGCTGGCCAGCGATTTCGCCTGGTTCATCCAGAGCCGCATCGCCATGCTGGATATGGTGATGGCCGGCCTTGGGCTGGTGGCGCTGGGGCTGGTGGCGGGCGCCATCGGCCTGCCGCAGGGGGCGCCGGCATGGCAGCGGCGCTGGCGGCTGGCCGGCGCCGGGCTGGCGCTGGGCCTGGCCATGGGCGCCAAATGGAGCGTGCTGCCGCTATGCGCGGGGCTGGTGCTGGCGGTGCTGGCCGCGCGCGCGCTGGCGATCTGGCGCATGGGGGGCGAAACCGCCGCCACCCTGCCGATCCCCGGCATTTCCCTTGCCGAGCTGGCGCTGTGGCTTATCTCGCTGCCGCTGGTGGCTTATGCGGCCACTTTCACGCCGGCCTTCTTCTATCACAGCCAGGCGCTGGCGCCCACCATCCCCGGGCTGGTGGCCTGGCACCGCTATATGGTGGCGCTGCAGGCCAGCGTCATCAAGCCGCATCCCTATCAGAGCCACTGGTGGCAATGGGTGATCGACTGGCGGGCGATCTGGTATCTCTACGAGCCGGTGGATGGCATCCAGCGCGGCATCGTCCTCATCGGCAATCCGGTGTCGATGCTGGCGGGGCTGCCGGCGCTGGTGTGGTGCCTGTGGGCGGGCTGGCGCGGGCGGCGGCTGGATGCGGCAGCGGCGGTGGGTTTCTATGCGCTAACCCTCGGCCTGTGGGTGGTGGCGCACAAGCCGGTGCAGTTCTACTATCACTACCTGCTGCCCGGCACCTTCCTGATGGCAGCGCTAGCCCTGGCGCTCGACGATATCTGGCAGGCGGGCGGGCCGCTGCGCTGGGCCGCGCCCGCGCTGGTGGCAGCGGCGGTGGCGGTGTTCGCCTGGTTCTACCCGATTATCGCGGCGATGCCGCTGCACCACGGCGTGATGAGCTTTGAAGACTGGATGTGGCTGGACAGCTGGCGCTGAAACGCAAAACGGCCCCGGCCCCTGCCCGCCCGGTGGCGCGGCAGGGGCCGGGGCCGCCGCTTATGTCAGTTGCCGTATTTGCCCCAGACGAATTTGGAGCTGAGGGCAAAGTTCCACACCGAGCCCAGCACGATACCGACCAGCACCGCCACCACATCGTGGAAATGCATGCGCTTGAGGGCAGCGGCGGTGGCCACATTGGTGAGCAGGCCGAACGAGCAGGTGAGCGCGAACTTGCCCCAGCCGCGCAGCACCGGCACCAGCCCGCGCAGGCGCTTGTCGGAATAGGTCAGCTCGTTGTTGAGCACGAAGTTGAAGGTCATCGCCGCCAGCGCTGCCACCGTGTTGCCGATGTTGAAGCGCATGTCGTTGGTCCAGGCCGAGACGACGAAGCGTTCGCGCAGCACCATGTGCAGCATCACCCACAGCACGCCCAGCTGCACCACCACGCCCAGCGCCCCCACCGTGCCGAACAGGGCAAAGCGGGTGGGGATGAAGCGGCCCAGCCACTTGTCGTAGAGGCCAACGAGGAACTCGAACACCACCGTGCGGTCGAGCTTGCTCTCGCCCTCGGCACGGGCGGCAAAATTCAGGGGGAATTCCTTCACGCGCAGGGGCCTTTCGACTGTGGCAAGAATATCGAGCAGGATCTTGAAGCCCACGCCCGACAGGCGGTGGGCATCTGCACGCAGGGTTTCGGCGCGCAGCATGAAATAGCCGCTCATCGGATCGGAAAGATCAACGCCGGTCACCTTGCGGGCCAGCGCATTGGCAAAGCCAGAGGCCTTCACCCGGTCGGGCCGGCCCCATTCCTCGGTGCTGGCGCCTTCGGCAAAGCGGCTGGCATAGGCTAGGTCATACCCGCCGCTCTCGATCGCGGCCAGCATGCCGGGCAGCAGGTTCGGATCGTGCTGGTGGTCGGCGTCCATCACCGCGACGATGGGGGCGGCAGTGGCGCACATCCCCTCGATCGCCGCGCTGGCAAGGCCCCGCCGGCCAATCCGCTGAATGCAGCGCACCCGCGGATCTTCCAGATTGATCGCCCGCGCCTCATCGGCCGTGCCATCCCGGCTGTTGTCGTCCACGATAATCGCCTCCCAGCGAATATCGCCCAGCGCCTTCGCCAGCCTCTCGACCAGCGGGCGCAAATTCTTGCG
>DASRYE010000038.1:0-7622 GCA_035653915.1 Novosphingobium sp.
AGGCGGGCTGGATGTGCTGGTGAATGTGGCCGGCGGTTTCGTGTGGCAGCCGCTGGCCGATGATGATGGCACCAGCTGGCCGCGCATGTTCGCCCTGAACGCGCTGACCTGCCGCAACATGTGCGCCGCCGCCCTGCCGGCGCTGCGCCAGGCGGCGGCGGGCCGCATCGTCAACATCGGCGCGGCAGGCGCGCTGCAGGCGGGCGCCGGCATGGGCAGCTATGCCGCTTCCAAGGCCGCCGTCCACAAGCTGACCGAGAGCCTGGCGGCTGAACTGGCCGGCACCGCCTGCACGGTGAACGCGGTGCTGCCCACCATCATCGACACACCGGCCAACCGCGCCGACATGCCCGGCGCCGACCCCGGCCAATGGGTGCAGCCGCAGGCGATCGCCGATGCGATCCTGTTCCTCGCCTCGCCGCAGGCCCGCGCGATCAGCGGGGCATTGCTGCCGCTGTCGCGCGGGGGCTGAAAGCCTCAGTCCAGCTGCCAGTCCACCCGCTCGATCAGGTAATCCATGATCGCGCGCACATGCGGCAGGCCATGGCGCTCGCGCGCGCTCATCAGCGAGACGGTGATCGCCGGCGCCACATGATCAAGCAGCACCGGCACCAGCGCGCCGGCCAGCAGATCATCGCGGGCGATGGTTTCCAGATGCTGGGCAATGCCCAGCCCCGCGCGCGCCGCCGCCAGAATGGCCGCGCCATCGTTGAACGTGTGGGCCGGCGGCGGGCGCAGGCGGATCGGCCGGCCATTGCGGGCAAACAGCCAGGGGCTGCCACCGGGCGCCTCCACGCTGGCATAGAGCAGGCAGCGATGGGCATGCACATCCTCGGGCCGGGCGGGGGTGCCGTGGCGGGCCAGATAGGCGGGCGCGGCGATGCACAGCTGGCGGGTTTCGCCCAGCGGCTTCGTTATCCAGCCCGACAGCGGCGCCTC
This sequence comes from Novosphingobium sp., assembly GCA_035653915.1. GTDB lineage: Bacteria > Pseudomonadota > Alphaproteobacteria > Sphingomonadales > Sphingomonadaceae > Novosphingobium. Next base: position 940 of record DASRYE010000038.1, read on the forward strand.
GCCCACGCGCAGGATGATGTCGAACCCGTCGATGCGGAACACCGTGCCCCTGTCGCCCAGGCTGAGATCGATGGCAATGGCGGGATAGGCCGCCTGCAATTCGGCCAGCAGCGGCACGATGCGGCGATGGCCGATCGAGGCCGGCGCATCGATCCGCACCCGGCCCACCAGCCCCCGCCCCGGCAGCAGCGCGCCTTCGGCCGCGCCATAGGCGGCGATCACCTCGCGCGCATGGGGCAGCAGGCGCAGGCCCTCCTCGGTCAGGTCCACCCGGCGGGTGGTGCGGTTGAACAGGCGCGCGCCCAGATGCTCCTCCAGCCGGGCGACATGCAGCGTCATCATCGGGGTGGACAGGCGACGCTGCGCCGCCGCCCGGGTGAACGAGCCGGTTTCGGCCACCGCCACAAAGGCTTCAAGGGCGCTCAGCCGGTCCATCAGGCGCGGGAGGGCGCTGGCCGTGGCGGGGCAGATCTGCTGGCGGAGGATTCGCAAGGGGCCATGGGCCAAGCATTGGCGCATTGGCGCATCAGGTCAAACCCGGCGCCATCATGCCTGTGATGAGATGCCCCGCCGGCCCGATCCGCATTGCCTGCGCCGGCCGGCAGGGCCCATTTGCCATCCCCATGGCACCGGCCCATCGGCGGCCGGCAACACCATGGGGGAGACAGGGCAATGGCAGCACGGCTGCGCGTGGGCATCATCAGCGCCAACTGGAGCCTCAGGGTGCATGGCGCGGCCTGGCGGCGGATAGAGGGGGTGGAAGTGGCCGCCATCTGCACCTCGCGCCAGGAAACCGCCGAACGCGCGGCGCAGGCCTTTGCCATCCCCAAGGCCTATTGGAACCACGAGGACATGGCCGCCGACCCCGATCTCGACATCATCGATGTCGGCACCCGGCCTTCGTTCCGCTTCCCCATGGTGATGGCCGCGCTGCGCCATGGCAAGCATGTCTATGATGCGCTGCCCTTTGCCATGTCGCTGGCCGATGCCGAGGCGATGCGCGATGCCCAGCAGGCCGCCGGCGTGGTCGGCGTGGTCGATGCGCAGTTCCGCTGGTCGCCGCCTGCCCAGCAGATGAAGGCGATGGTGGAGGCAGGCTTCATCGGCCGGCCGCTGGGCTTCAACGTGCAGCTGATGCTGCCGCTGGTGGAGCATGAGGGCAAACCCTATGCCTACAGCGCCTTTTCCGAACACACCGATCCCTATTACTGGCTGGCCGAAAAGAGCAGCGGCGGCAGCGCCTGGCGCAATTTTGCCACCCATGCGCTGCTGTTCCTCACCCATCTGCTGGGCCCGGTGGACGAGGCCACCGGCATGCTGACCACTGGCGTGCCCGAATGGTTCCTGCCCAATGGCGAGGTGCTGCGCCCGGAAACCCACGATCTGGGCAGCGCCACGCTGCGCCTGGCCAATGGCGCCATCGGCAGCCTGCAGGCGGGCTGGTGCGTGCCCGATACCGAAGGCTGGCGGGTGGAGATCTGGGGCGACAGGGGCCGCCTGCTGCTGGTGGACAACAGCTTCGGCAACCTGCAATCGGCCAGGCTGTATGCGGGCGATGCGCGGCTGCTCACCTATGGCGCGCGCAGCTGTGCGCCAGTGCCGATCGATCCGGCCTTCTATGCCGTGCCCGGCACCACCACCGGCGAGAGCGGCCCGCGCGATTTCGTGGCGATGGACTGGATGTTCAGCCGCATGGCCGATGCCATCCGCCATGGCACGCCCGCCTCGCCCAGCTTTGCCGAGGCGGCCGCCGTGCAGCGCGTGGTGGAAGCGGTGGAGCGCGCCGATGCCGAAAGGCGCTGGATCCGCATGGCCGAGATGGGCTGAGGCGCCCCTCTCGCGCGCCCGCCGGGCGGCGGCTCTAGCCCGGATGCCCGCCGCCGCCGGCCACCTCGATGCCGCGCCCGGTGATCATCGCCGCCTCGTCGCTGGATAGGAAAAGCACCGCCGCGGCGATCTCGGCCGGCAGCACGCAGCGGTGGATCACCTGATGTTCGGCCGCCACCGCGCGGCGCTGCTCGGGCGTGAAGAAGGCCTCGATCTGGGGCGTGAGGGTGAGGCCGGGCAGCACCGCATTCACCCGGATATCGTCTGCCGCATGGGCGCAGCTGGCATAATGGCTGAGATGGATCACCCCCGCCTTGGCCGCCGCATAGGCCGGCGGCGCCGAGGGCGTGAAGATCCGCCCCGACATCGAGGCGGTGTTGACGATGGTGCCGCCGCCATGGGCCTTCATCACCGGGATCTCGTGCTTCATCGCCAGAAAGGTGCTGGTGAGCGAGATGCTCATGGTCCAGTTCCAGTCCTCCAGGCTCTGCCCTTCCAGCGAGCCGGGGCGCGCGGCGCCGACATTGTTGAAGGCATGGCGCACCGGCCCGTGGGCGGCGCAGGCGGCCGCTACCATCGCTGCCACAGAGGCCTCGTCGGTGGCGTCTGTCGGCACGAACAGGGCAGTGCCGCCCGCCGCACGGATCGCCTGCGCCACCGCCTCGCCGCGGGCAGCATCCAGTTCGGCCAGGGCCACGCGCGCGCCCTCGGCGGCAAAGGCATGCGCCGCTGCCTCGCCAATGCCCGATCCGGCGCCGGTCACAATCACGCTGCGGCCTGCGAAACGGCGGCGGCTGTCAGTCATTCGTCTCTCCTGTCGGTTGGCTGGTGAGGCGGGCGATCAGCCCTTCATCCTCGCCGGCCCAGAAATCGGCCCATGTGGCAAACTGCTGCGGCAGGCCGGGCGGGGCGGGATGCGCCGGCCAGCCGGTGAAGGGGGCGGCGGGTCGCTCCTGCCAGTCAGCCGCATACCAGTGCTTCTCGCGGCGGCGCAGGAAGAACCATTCCCCCTCGCGCCGGGCATAGGTGTCGAAATAGGCGATCGCCATCACCACCCATTTGCCGCCCTCCTCATGCTCGGCCCGGCAATAGACGATGCCATGGGCATGATCGGCATCATCGAACGCCAGCTGGTGGCCGCAGATCTGGTGCACCGAGCGATAGAAGCTGCGCAGCGCCGGGCCGATCAGCCCCGCCAGCACCGCGCGCCCGCGGCCATGGCGCCCGCAATCGACATCGGGCACGAACAGCTGCGTCCAGCCGGCGATATCGCGGCCATCCACCGCCAGCGCATAGCGGATCGGCAATTGCTGGATCGCCGCCTGCGATTCCAGCCGGTCGATCCGGGCGAGCAGATCCGCGTTCATGCCAGCCGCTCCAGATTGGCCGGGTCGAAGGGCAGGAAGGGGGCATCGGCCACCGCCCGTGCAAACCACGCCGGATCGTTGAGGATGGCCCGGCCCACCGCCACTAGATCGAACTCGCCCCGGCCAAAGCGTTCCAGCAGCAGCGGCAGGTTGTTCACCGATGGCTGGCTGTCGTCCACATGGCGGGCGCTGCCGCTCGCCTTGTCGAGCGCGACGCCGCCCACCGTCATCGATGCCTTGCCGGTGAGGCGCTTGGCCCAGCCGGCCAGGTTCAGCGCCGATCCGGCAAAGGTGGGCGTGTCGAAATAGCGCTGGCTGGCATCGAACAGATCCACGCCGGCATCGGCCAGCGGCCCCAGCAAGGCTTCCAGCCCGGCCGGCGTATCGGCCAGCACGGCGCGGTAATCCTGCATCTTGAACTGCGAGAAGCGCAGCACGATCGGCCGCGCCTCGCCCACCTCGGCGCGGATGGCGCGCACCACCGCCGCGCCAAACGCTGCCCGCCGCGCCGGATCGCCGCCCCAGCGATCGTCGCGCCGGTTGGTATAGTCCCAGAGGAAACTGTCGATCAGATAGCCATGGGCGGCGTGGATGGCGATGCCATCGGCCCCCAGCGCCACCGCATCGCGCGCGGCGCGGGCATAGGCGGCGATCACCTCGGCAATGTCGCTCTCGCTCATGGCCGGCACCGGCGCCAGGCTTTGCGCGCGCCCTTCCGGGCGGAAGGAGATGACGCCATCGGCCGGCCCCCAGATGCCCGAGGGGCGCATGGGCGTGCCAGTGCCGGCGCCGGCATATTCCACATTCCACATCGGCCCCTGATGCCACAGCTGGGGGATGATGCGCCCGCCCGCGCCATGCACCGCATCGCAGACACAGCGCCAGCCGGCCTGCTGTTCGGCGCTGGCGATGCGCGGGATATCGGGATGATCCACCGCGGCATAATGGCCCAGCCCCACCCCTTCGGTCAGGATCAGGCCAAGGCCGGTGGCGGCACGGCGGGCGTAATAATCGGCCACTTCGGCGGTGGGCACGCCGCCGGGCGAGCGATAGCGCGTCATCGGCGCCATCACCACCCGGTTGGGCAGCACCAGCCCGCGCAGGGCCAGCGGTTGCAGCAGCGGATCGATCAGGCCCATCCCCCTCTCCTCAGGCGCCGGTGAAGCGCGGGCGGCGCTTTTCAAGGAAGGCCTGCCGCTTCTCGGCGGTATCGGCGGTGGACTGGCTCATGAAGATCGCCCGGTTCTCCAGCTCGATCGCCGCCGCCAGCCCCGGCGCATCGACATTGGCCCACATCGAGCTCTTGGTCAGGGCGATGCCGATCGGGCTGTTGGCCATCACCGCCTCGGCCAAGGCCAGCGCCTCGTCCATCAGCGCTGCATCCTCCACGCAGCGCAGCACAAGGCCCATGGCCGCGGCTTCCTCGGCGGGGATGGCGCGGCCTGTCAGCATCAATTCTGCCGCGCGCTGCATGCCCACCAGCCGCGGCACCAGATAGCTGAAGCCCATCTCGTGGCCGCTGCCGGCATTGTGGAAGGCGTTGACGAATTTGGCCGAACGGGCCGCCAGGGTCATGTCGGCGGCCAGCGCCAGCGCATAGCCGGCGCCTGCGGCCACCCCGTTCATCGCGCAGATCACCGGCTGCGGCAGGGCATGCAGGCGCTGGGGGATCTCGCCCAGCAGGTCCATCACCCGGCGCTGGGCCTGCGCCTTGCCCAGCCCTTCGGGCACCCAGCCGGGCGTGCCGCCGGCGCGAATGTCGTGGCCGGCGCAAAAGCCGCGCCCGGCACCGGTCAACAGTACCACGCGCACGTCATGATCGTAGCGCACCGCTTCCAGATGATCGATCAGCTCGGCATACATGGCAAAGGTCAGCGCGTTCAGCGCCTCGGGCCGGTTCAGCGTCAACCGGCACACACCCTCGGCCGGCTCGTCACGCACGATATCGCCCATTTGCGTCCTCATCCCTGGCAGGCGGGCCCTCCATGGCCCCGTTGCCGCCATTGTGGGTGCATTGCCCGCCCGGTGGAACAGGCATCGCCCGCCTGCCGCGCCATATCACAATTGTGAACAGGCCGGCGCCCGGCTTGCCATCGCGCAGGGCCCACAGGAAGCAGGAGCGCAGCCACAACAGGACGATCCATGGCCAGACTACCGCTCGACACGATCCGCATCCTCGACCTCACCCGCGTGCTGGCCGGCCCCTTCGGATCGCAGATGCTGGCCGACATGGGCGCCGATGTAATCAAGATCGAGCGGCCGGGCGCCGGCGATGACGCGCGCATCTTCGGCGAGCCCTATCTGCGCGATGCCCAGGGCCAGCCCAGCCGCGAAAACGCCTTCTACCTCTCGGTCAACCGCAACAAGCGCTCGGTGGCGCTGAACATCGCCCATCCCAAGGGCCAGGCGCTGATCCGCGAACTGGTGAAAAGCTGCGATGTGGTGATGGAAAACTACAAGGTGGGCGATCTGGCCCGCTATGGCCTCGATTACGAGAGCCTGAAGGCGATCAACCCCGGGCTGATCTATTGCTCTGTCACCGGCTATGGCCAGAGCGGGCCGCTGGCCGGCAAGCCCGGCTATGACGCGGTGTTCCAGGGCGAATGCGGGCTGATGAGCGTGACCGGCGTGCCCGATGGCAAGCCCGGCGCCGGGCCGATGAAAGTGGGCCCCAGCATCATCGACCTGTTCACCGGGCTGAATGTGGCCAACGCCATCCTGGCCGCGCTCTATCACCGCGATGCCCAGGGCGGTGAAGGGCAGCATATCGATATCGCCCTGCTGGATTGCGGGGTGGCGGCGCTGTCGCATTATGCGCAGATCTATCTCACCTCGGGCGAGGTGCCGGTGCGCCGCGGCACGCAGGGCAATGGCGGCATGCCCACCAGCATGTTCGCCTGCAGCGATGGCGCGATCATGATCACCTCGGGCAACGACCGGCAATATGTGGCGCTGTGCGCGGCCGTTGGCCATCCGGAGCTTGCCAGCCATCCGCGCTTTGCCACCAATGTGCTGCGCGTGGCCCACCGCGACGAGATCACCGAGGTGTTCAACGCCATCTTTGCCACCAACAGCGTGGCCCACTGGCTGGAGAAGCTGGGCGCGGCCGGCATTCCCAGCGGGCCGATCAACGATCTGGCCGAGGTTTTCGCCTATCCGCAAGCGGTGCACCGGGGGCTGCGGGCGCGGGCGCCCCATCCGCTCAAGCCCGATCTCGATGTGATCCGCAGCCCGCTGCACTTCTCGGCCACGCCGATCACCGATTATCGCGCGCCGCCCATGCTGGGCGAGCACACCCGCACGCTGCTGGCCGAGGAACTGGGGCTGGACGAGGCCGCCCTCGATGCCCTGCGCGATGAGGGCATCATCTAGGCGGCGACGCCTCAGGCCGGGCGCCCCGTCACCAGCCTGGGCACCGCCGCGAAGAAGGCGCGCCCGCCTGCCTCCAGCCGGATGAATTCGCTGAAATGGCCGAGGTCGCGGCGGGTG
>DASRYE010000039.1:0-11892 GCA_035653915.1 Novosphingobium sp.
GGCGCAGGATCGGCAGGTGATAGGCCAGCGCCGCCAGCCCCTGGCCCGCCACCAGCCCCATGGCGGCCCAGGCCAGCCCTGTGGCCGGCGGTGCCAGCGCCGCTGCCAGCGCCAGCAGCCCCAGCGCCGCCACGCAAGACAGCGCGCTGCCCGCCATATCCTGCCGCAGCCGCCCTTCGGCGCGCAGCCACAGGCTGGTGATCGCCGCCACCAGCTGCGGCGCTCCGCTGAGGCACAATATGCCCACCAGCGGCGCGGCATAGGCCCAGTGCCCGCCGAAAACGATGGGCACATACCAGCGCGCCGCCAGCGATTGCAGTGCCACCAGCGGCAGGAACAGGCCAAGGCCGGCGATCAGCACCCGCTCCAGCGCGGCGGCGCGGGGAGCGCCGCGCGGCGCCGCGCACAGCGCCGGAAACACCACCATGCCAAAGGCCGATACCAGCGAGGAGACGATGCCCACCCCGGCGTTGAACGCGAAATAATAGGTGCCCAGCGCCCGCGCGCCCAGCAGCGCGGCGATCAGCAGATTATCCCCCTGGGTGCGCAGCCCGGCCCAGATTTCCGCCACCAGCACCGCCAGGCCAAAGCGCAGCAGCCCTGCCGCCGGGGCCTGGCCGGCGGCCGGCAGCGCTTGCCAGGGGCGCAGGCGGCGGGCCATCGCCAGCCACAGCGGCGCTGTCAACAGGCGGGGCAGCACCAGCGCCCAGGGGCTGCGCCAGGCCAGCAGCAGCGCGGTGGACAGGAGGTTGCTGGTGATCGTCTGCGTGGCGGCGCAGCGTGAGACAGGGCCCGCCAGCCCCTCGCGCTGGGCCAGCGCGATCTGCACCTGGCCGGCCGGCGTGAAGGGATAGACCAGCGCCAGCACCGCCAGCATTTCGGCGCTTTTCTGCCAGTCCGGCCCGCCCGCCAGCGCCAGCCCGCCCGCCACCGCCAGCTGCAGCGCGGTGAGCAGCGCGGCCCACAGGGTGAACAGGCGCCGGGCGGTGTTGCAGGTGGCGGCCAGCGCATCGGCCGGCGCGGCGATGATCGCCTGGCCAATGCCCACTTGCGCCAGCACCCGGATCAGCTCGAACAGGCTGAGCGCCAGCGCCGCCTCGCCCACGATGCCGGCATCCAGCCGCCGGGCGATCACCAGCGTGCTGGCCAGCCGCACCAGCCGCGTGGCCATTTCCGCCCCGCCCCAGCGACCGAAATCGCACAGCAGGGGCCGCAACCCCTGAAGCCGCACTGGAAGACCGCGAGAAAGCATGCCGCACCGGAGTGTTATTGCGAATGCTTATCGGATTAACCTGTCTGGTATTAATAAAATCCTCAAAATAAATAAATTAAATCAGCATGGTGCGGTTAATTCCGGCGGGCTGTCCACGGCTGCCCGAAGGCGGTGGGAGAGAAGGCGGCGGCGCCTTTCCATGGTTAACCGCCGCGCTTCCCTCACGTTCACACCACCATGCCGCCAGACACCTCGATGCGCTGGGCGTTGATCCAGCGGTTCTCGGGCGCCAGCAGGGCGGCGATCATCGGGCCGATGTCGTCGGGCAGGCCCACCCGGCCCAGCGCCGTTGCTTCGGCCACAAAGCGGTTCACGGCCGGATCGTCGCGCACGCGGCCGCCGCTGAAGTCGGTCTCGATCGCGCCGGGCGCCACGGTGTTGACGGCAATGCTGCGCGCGCCCAGCTCGCGCGCCAGATAGCGCGTCATCACTTCCACCGCGCCCTTCATCGCCGCATAGGCGCAGCTGCCCGGAAAGCTGAACCGTGTGAGGCCGGAGGAGATGTTCACGATCCGCCCGCCATCGGCGATCAGCGGCAGCAGGCGCTGGGTGAGGAAGAACACGCCCTTCACATGCACCTGATAAAGCGCGTCGAAATCGGCCTCGGTCACATCGGCGATGGCGGCGTGATGGGCGGTGCCGGCATTGTTGACGAGATAGTCGAAGCGGGCGGCGCCCCAGGCGGCCAGCTGCGCTTCCACGGCCTCAACGAAGCCGGGCAGGGCGGCGGTGTCGCCGGTGTCGAGCGGCAGGGCGGCGGCCCGGGCGCCGGCCTGTTCGGCGGCGGCCACCACCGCCTGGGCCGCGGCGCGGTTGCTGTGATAGGTGAAGATAGAGGACACGCCGCGCCGCGCCAGCGCTTCCACGCTGGCGCGGCCCAGCCCGCGGCTGCCGCCGGTGATGATGGCGATAGGCGATTGGTTCATGACGAAGGCTCCTTGATGGGGTGCCGCTTTTTGCCACCCTTGCCCCCTCGGCGATAAGACAGGGCTTGCCGGCCAGATTGTTCTGCCGCACAAAACAATCACCATGGATCGCCTGGCAACGCTCGAATTGTTCACCCGCATTGTCGAGCGCGGCAGCTTTCGCGCCGCGGCCGCCAGCCTGGGCGTGTCGCGCCCGGTGGCCACGGCGGCGATCAAGGCGCTGGAACAGCGGCTGGGCGCGCGGCTGCTGCAGCGCACCACCCGCCATGTGCGCCCCACCGCCGAGGGCGAGGCCTATTACCGGCGCTGCCTGGCCATCCTCGCCGATCTGGAAGCGGCCGAGCGCGATGTGAACGGGGCGGTGGCCGGCGTGGTGCGGGTGGATGTGGCCGGGCGCCTGGCGCGCGGGCTGCTGCTGCCGGCGCTGCCGGCCTTTCTGGCGCGCCACCCGGCGCTCACCGTCTATCTGGGCGAGGGGGAGCGTTTTGTCGATCTGGTGCGCGAAGGGGTGGATTGCGTGGTGCGCGCAGGGCCGCTGGCCGACAGCGACATGATCGCCCGCCAGCTGGGCGTGATGGAGGAGATCACCTGCGCCAGCCCGGCCTATCTGGCCGCCCATGGCGTGCCCCGCAGCCCGGATGATCTGGCCGGCCACAGCATGATCGGCTTCGTCTCCTCGCGCACGGGGCATCCTCTGCCGCTGGAATTTGCCGTGGCCGGGCAAATGGTGGAAGTGGCGCTGCCCGCCCGCCTGCTGGTGAACGGGGCGGAAAGCAGCGCGGCCGCTGCCCGGCTGGGGCTGGGGCTGATGCAGGCGCCGCGCCACGGGCTGGCCGGCGATCTGGCCGCCGGCGCGCTGGTGGAAGTGCTGGCTGAATATCGCCCGGCGCCAACGCCGGTAGCGCTGCTCTATCCCAGCAACCGCCAGCTGTCGGCCCGGGTGCGGGTGTTTGCCGATTGGCTGGTGGCGATACTGGCGCCCGCTCTGGCGGCGGGCTGAACGGCCGGGTCAGCCCGCCGGCGCCACATCGATGCAAGCCCGCGCCAGCCGGCCCATCGCCGGGCGGTGGCTGATGAGGACAAGGCCAGTGCCAGTCCTGTCCAGCCAGCCTTCCAGCCGGGCCGCCAGCAGCGCCTCGGTGGCCGCATCCAGCCCCTCGCTGGGCTCGTCGAGCACCAGCCAGGGCCGGCCGGCCAGCAGCGCCCGGGCCAGCGCGATGCGCCGCCGCTGCCCGCCCGACAGGCGCGCGCCATCGCCGCCCAGCCACTGGTGCAGGCCATCGGGCAGGGCGCGCACCACCTCGTCTGCCACAGCGATGTGGAGCGCTTCCCACATCTGCGCCTCGCTCAGCCCCGGCCGGGCGAGGGCGAGATTGTCGGCCACGCTGCCGGCCATCAGCGGGGCTTCCTGCGCTGCCAGCGCGAAACAGGGGCGCAGCGCCGCCAGCCCCAGCGCGCGTGGATCGCTGCCGGCCACGGCGATGTCCTGCGGGGCATCCCGCCTCAGGCCCACCAGCGTTTCGGCCAGCCGCGTCTTGCCGGCGCCCGATGGGCCGCACAGCTGCACCCGCGCATCGGGCGCCACCTGCTGGCCGCACAGGCGCAGCGCCGGGGCGCTGGCGGCAGTGGCCATGGGCGCCGGATCCGGGGCCTGGCTGATCGCTGCCAGATGCGCCTCGGCCAGCGCCAGCTGGTGCCCGCGCATGTCTGTCTGCGCGAGGGCTGCCCAGCCTTCCAGCGCGGCCATTGCCCCCAACAGGCCCAGCGCGCACAGCGGCGCGGGCGCTGTGGCCACGGCGGCGAGCGCAGCGGTGGCCAGCGCCGCCATCGCCGTCTGCCCGGCCAGGATCAGCCCTTCGGCGCGGGCCAGCGCTCGCCGGGCGGCATCCTGCGCGCGGGCGGTTTCGGCCAGGGCGGCGGCCATCGCCGGCGCCAGCCCATAGACGGCGATATCGGCGCAGGGCCCGGCGAGATCGGCATAATCGGCCTGCAGCGCGGCATGGGCGGCGGCGGCCTGTGCCAGCGGGGCAGGCAGCAGGCGCGCGGCCATCTGCCGCCCGGCCAGCCGCATGGCGGCCATCGCCAGCCCCAGCACCAGCAGCGCCGGCCAGCCCAGTATGGCTGCCGCCGCCAGCCCGGCGCCTGCTGCCACCCAGGCGCCGGGGCGCGATATCTGGCGGATCACCGCATCCTCCAGCGCGTCCACCTCCTTGCCCAGACGGTTGGCCATGGCGCCGCTGCGCCCGATATTGGCATCGGCCAGCGCCCGCGCCGCCACGCGCCCGAACAGCGCCATGCGCAGCTCAGCCAGCGCGAAAAGCGCCGCCCGGTGGCCCAGCATGCGCTCGCCATAGCGGGTGCCGGTGCGCAAGATGGCCGCGGCCCGGATGGCAGCGCTGGGCAGCAGATAGTTGAAGGCCTGCACCGCCAGCACGCCGCCCATCCCCGCCAGCGCCGCCCCGGCCAGAAACCAGCCCGACAGCGCCAGCAGCCCCACCGCCGCCAGCGCCGCGATTCCCGCACACAGGATGCCCAGCCGCACGAAGCGCCGCTGGCCGCCAATGGCCTGTTGCAGCAGCACGTTCATGGCGCCACCTCGCAGACAGAGGCGGCCATGCCGATCAGCGCTGCATCATGGCTGGCGGCGATCACCAGCCGGCTGCGGGCCAGCTCTGCCAGGAGGGCGCGCACGGCCCGGGCGGTGGCGGCATCAAGGTCGGCGGTCGGCTCGTCGAGCAGCAGCAGCGGCCGGCCCGAGAGCACCGCGCGGGCAAGGCCAATCCGCCGCCGCTCGCCGCCCGAAAGGCTGGAGCCGCGATGGTCTATCGCCATCTCCAGCCCGCCGCGGGCGCGCAGCATCGCCCCCAGCCCCAGCGCTTCAAGGCATGGCCGCATGGCACCATCGGACGGCGGATGGGCCGCGCCCGGCGCCAGATTGGCCCTGAGGGTGCCCGGCAGCAGCGCCACCTGCTGGCCCGCCCAGCCGATGGCATGGTTCAGCGCGCCCGGCGCAAAGGCGTGGCCATCGGCGCGGATTGCGCCGGCGCCCAGCGGCACCTGCCCGATCAGCGCCAGCAGCAACGAGGATTTGCCCGCCCCCGTCGGCCCTGTCAGCAGGTGCAGGCCAGGGCCCTGCCAGTCCCAGTCCAGCGGGCCGATCGTGGTGCCATCGCCATGGCGCAGCACCACCGCGCGGCCCTGCCAGCGCAGCGGCGCGGCGATGGGCGGCGGTGGCGGGGCGCTGGCGGCCAGCTGCGCGGCCATGGCGGCGATGGCGGCCTCGCCCTGCTGCTTGTCGTGATAGGCCGCTGCCAGCCGGCGCATCGCCAGATAGAATTCCGGCGCCAGCGCCAGCGCATAGAAGGCGCGCCACAGGCTCAGATGTTCTGGCGCGGGGAAGGGCAGCAGGCCCAGCAGCGAAAAGCCGCAATAGACCGCCACCAGCGCCACCGCCAGCGCCGCGAAGAATTCGAGAATGGCGCTGGAGGCAAAGGCAATCGCCAGCACCGCCATCGTGCGCCGGGCCACTTCCTGCGCGGCGGCGCCCAGATGGCGCGTCACCCGCGGCTCGGCAGCGAAGGAGAGCACCATCGGCAGCGCCCGCAGCCGGTCGACGAACAGGCCCGACAGGCGCGCAAGGGCCTGGTGCTGGGCCTGCGCGCGGGTGGCCGCCGCGCCGCCCGCCAGCGCCATCGCCAGGATAAACGGCACCAGCGTTGCCAGCAGGATCAGGCTGGCCACCCAGCTGGCCGGCGCCACCGCCAGCGCAATGAGCAGCGGCGTCGCCCCGCTGGCCAGCCGCAGCGGCAGGAAGCGCGCCGCCAGCCCTTCTGTCGCGGCGATGGCATCGATGGCGATATGCATGTCCTCGCCGATCAGCCGGCCGCGCATCAGCCGGCTGGGCAGCAGGGCAGGGTGCAGCACGCGGCGCAGCGCTGCTTGCAGCCGTGCCGCCGCGCCCGCGCCTGCCACCTGCGCGCGCCACAGCGCCGCCGCCCGCAGCAGCCCGCCGCCCGCCAGCAGCGCCAGGGCGGGCCCCGGCGCGCTGCCGGCGCCTGGCAGCCGCGCCGCCACCACCAGCGCCACGCCAGCGGCCACCGGCACCGCGCCCGCACTGTCCACCAGCCACCAGAAAGCGGCGCGCCTATCGACTTTGGTCGGGGGGAGGGAGGGGGTGTCTGCGCTGGACATATTAAGGAAGGCGCATATTAGGGCCCTGCGTAATTGGCAAGCGAGTCCTGTCGCATCAACCCTTTGCCGATTGCCTCTCCCAGCGCCCCTGGGGCGCGCTTCCAAGGGAACATGTCCGATGGATATGGCGGTCATCGAATTATCCCGGCTGCAGTTCGCGCTGACAGCGATGTATCACTTTCTCTTCGTGCCCCTCACGCTGGGCCTCTCCTTCATGCTGGTGATCATGGAGAGCGTCTATGTCATCACCAAGCGGCCGATCTGGCGCGTGATCACGCGGTTCTGGGGCAGGCTGTTCGGCATCAACTTCGTGCTGGGCGTGGCAACGGGCCTTACCATGGAGTTCGAATTCGGCACCAACTGGGCCTATTACGCGCATTATGTGGGCGACATCTTCGGCGCCCCGCTGGCGATCGAGGGGCTGATGGCCTTCTTCCTCGAGGCAACGATGGTCGGCGTCATGTTCTTCGGCTGGGATCGCCTCAGCCGGCGCCAGCACCTGCTCGTCACCTTCCTCACGGCGCTTGGCACTAACCTGTCGGCGCTGTGGATCCTGGTGGCCAATGGCTGGATGCAGAACCCCGTGGGCGCCAGCTTCAACCCGGCCACCATGCGCATGGAAGTGACAGACTTCAAGGAAGTGCTGTTCAACCCCGTGGCCCAGGCCAAATTCGTGCACACCGTCTCGGCCGGCTATGTCTGCGCCGCCACTTTCGTGATGGGCATCTCGGCGCTTTACCTGCTGCGCGGCAAATACACCAATGTGGCGCGCCGCTCGATGATGGTGGCCTCGGCCTTCGGGCTGGCCTCGGCGCTGTCGGTGGTGGTGCTGGGCGATGAGAGCGGCTATGCGCTGACCGACAACCAGAAGATGAAGCTGGCCGCCATCGAGGCGATGTGGGAAACAGAGCCGGCGCCGGCCGCCATCACCCTGGTGGGCCTGCCCGACATTGCGCAGCGCACCACCCATCATGCGGTGAAGCTGCCCTATGTGATGGGGCTGATCGGCACGCGCAGCCTGTCCGGCAAGATCGATGGCATAGAGGAACTGGTGCTGCGCGCCGATGGGCGCATCCACAGCGGCCTCATCGCCTATGACGCGGTGGAAAAGCTGAAGCAGAACCGCGCCGACACCGCCGCCATGGCCGCCTTTGAAGGCCACAAGCGCGATATCGGCTTTGCCCTGCTGCTCAAGCGCTATGTTGCTGATCCGCGCCAGGCGGATGACCGGCTGATCCTGAAGGCGGCATGGGACACGGTGCCCAACGTGCCGGTGATGTTCTTCCTGTTCCGCTTCATGGCGGGGCTGGGCTTTGCCTTCATCGGCTTTTTCGCGCTGGCTTTCTATTGCGCCTCGGCCTGCCGCTTTCGCAAGCGCTGGTTCCTCAAGCTGGCGGTGTGCATGCTGCCGCTGCCGTGGGTGGCTATCGAATTCGGCTGGGTGCTGGCCGAGATCGGCCGCCAGCCCTGGGCGGTGGATGGCGTGCTGCCCACCTTCCTGGGCGCCTCTTCGCTGAGCGTGCCGCAAGTGTGGGCCACCATTTTCGGCTTCACCGCGCTGTATGGCACGCTGGCGGTGATCGAGGTGCGGCTGATGATCGCGGCCATCCGCAAGGGGCCGATCGAACACCACGAGGACGATGGGCAGGCAGAGGCGGGCTTTGCCCCGCTGCCCGCCGAATAAGGGAGCCAGACAGATGCATATCCCTCTCGACTATGAAACCCTGCGGCTGATCTGGTGGGTGCTGCTGGGCGTGCTGCTGATCGGCTTTGCGCTGACAGATGGCTATGATCTGGGCGTGGCCAGCCTGCTGCCCTTCGTGGCCCGCACCGACGAGGAACGCCGCCAGGCAATCAACGCCATCGCCCCCCATTGGGAAGGCCATCAGGTGTGGCTGATCCTGGGCGGCGGGGCCATCTTTGCTGCCTGGCCGTTTGTCTATGCGGTCAGCTTTTCCGGCTTCTATCTGGCCATGTTCCTGGTGCTGGCCGCGCTGATCCTGCGGCCGGTGTCCTTCAAATATCGCTCCAAACATGCCGATGCGGGCTGGCGCGCGCGCTGGGACTGGGCGCTGTTTACCGGCGGTTTCGTGCCGGCGCTGGTGTTTGGCGTGGCGGTGGGCAATGTGCTGGCAGGCGCCCCCTTCCGCTTCGACAGCGACCTGCGCATGACCTACGAGGGCACCCTCCTCGGCCTGTTCACGCCCTTCACCGTGCTGGCCGGCTTGCTGTCGGTGGCGATGCTGGCGATGCATGGCGCGGCCTGGCTGGCGGTGAAGGTGGCAGACGGCCCGGTGGTGGCGCGCGCGCGCCGCTTTGGCCTGTGGGCGGCGGCGGCCAGCGTGGCGCTGTTCGCGCTGGGCGGGTGGATGGTGGCGCATGGCGGCATGGGCATGCGGCTGGTGGGCGTGGCCGATGCCGGCGGCCCTTCCAACCCTCTGTTGACGGCCAGCACCTTTGCCCCCGGCGCCTGGCTCGACAATTTCGCCGCCCATCCCTGGATGGTGGCCGCCCCTGTGGCCGGGCTGCTGGCGCCCTTGCTGGCGATGGCGGGGATCGCCGGGCGGCTGGGCTGGCTGCAGCTGGCCGGATCGGCGCTGTCGATCACCGGCATCATCGCCACGGTGGGCTGCGCGATGTTCCCCTTCATCCTGCCCAGCTCGATCGATCCGCGCTCCAGCCTCACGGTGTGGAATGCTTCCTCCAGCCATCTCACGCTGTTCATCATGCTGGTTTGCACGGTGGTTCTGCTGCCGATGGTGCTGGCCTACACGGCCTGGGTGATGAAGCTGCTGGCCGGCCGCATCACTCTTGCCGAAGTGCGTTCCAACCCCGATTTCTACTGAAAGGACAAGGCCATGTGGTATTTTTCCTGGATCCTGGGGCTGGGCCTGGCGGTGGGCTTTGGCATCATCAACGGGCTGTGGCACGAATTCAACTCGCCGATCGACGATGATCCGGCCATCTGATTATCCCGCTGTGTAAGCGCCAGCCCCGGGCCAGCCAGACCTTCCCGGCCAGCCATGGCCATGGTGCTCCGCTTGCGACAGGCCCCCGCATATCCCCGCCGGATATGCGGGGGTTTTGCCATGCCGGCCGCCCATCTCGACGCTGCCCGCCCTTTCGCTTATACTGGTCCGTCATGCGCTCTTGCGAGATGGCAAGGCCCCAACTGCGGATTGACGATGAAGCCTGCCGACCTGACCGAACTGAAAGCCCTTGCCGCGCACATGGCCGGGCGCCTGAAGGTGATGAGCCACCCCGAGCGCTTGCTGATGCTGTGCCGGATGGACGAGGGCGAGGTCAGCGTGAACGAGCTGGTGGCGTTGACCGGCCTGTCGCAATCGGCGGTGTCGCAACATCTGGCGATGCTGCGCGCGGAAGAGGTGGTGGGAGTGCGGATCGATGCCAACATCCGCTGGTATCGGCTGACGGACCCGATCGTCTCGGGCATCATCCATGCCCTTTGCGCCTTGTGCGAGCCCCAAGCGGCGCAGCCATAGGCGCAAAAGGCGGCGCAGGTGGGGAAAATGGTGGGCCCGGCAGGATTCGAACCCGCGACCTAGCCGTTATGAGCGGCCAGCTCTAACCGCTGAGCTACAGGCCCACCTGGCCGGCCGGCCCGTCGGCCGGCGGCGTGGCCCTGCGTTAGCGGGCACAGGCGCGCTAGGCAAGCTCCACACTGCCCATGATATCGGCAACCGAGCTGGGGCAGGCCCCCAGCGCGCGCAATTCGGCAAAAACCGCCCGCCACCAGTCGTACAGCTTGTCGAGATCGTCTTCCGAGCGGACATAGGGCGTGTGCCCCGGGCTGAGCGAGGGGCTGTGAAACGACAGCACGATCACCGGCAGCTGCTCTGCCACGGCCTGGCGCACGCCGCGCAGCGCTTCGGCAATGGTCACCCCCTCGGGCGTCAGCGGAATGCGGTCCATCATCCCCAGCCTTGCCAGCACGCTGCGCATCTGCGGCAGGCGCCACAGCCGCGGATAGAGCCACTGCGCCCGGCGGCGCAGATGGCCGGTGAACAGCGTTGTCAGCGGCAGTTCCATCAGCGTGCGCCCTTCATCCACCCACCACGGCGTCAGCGGGCGGGTGGCATAATTGGGCCCGCCATGCGAGCTGTAGTCGAAGCGCGAACGCACCGATGTGTCGATCGCGATGCCCGCCTCGCGCAGGATCTGCGCCGTGTTCGGCCCCAGCCCATAGCGGCCGGCGCGATAGATGCGCGGGGTCTGGCCGAAATTGCGCTCGATCGTGTCGCGCAGGCTCATCAGCTTGGCGCGTTCCAGCTCGTAGGGCAGATTGCCGGCAAAGCTGTTGAACTGCGTCACCTGCTCCTCGAAGGGCGGGTTCACCCAGGGGTGCAGCTGCACGCCGATCTCGGCCCGGCCGGCGGCCAGCGGCGCGCGCAGCAGGTCTGCGGCCAGTTCGGATATGGCGATGGGATAGTCGATCAGATAGATCGGCACCACGCCCTGGCCCTCGCAGAATTCCTGGAACTTGCGCAGGCGCGCCACCGTATCGGTGCTGTGGCCGCCGCGTTCCAGCGGGCGGCTCCAGTCGAATTCCTCCTCGGTGTCCACCGTCAGCAGGAAGCGGGGGCCAGGCCCCCCGGAAAATCGTACATCCGAGCCCGGAGCGGGCGCAGACATCAGGGACGAGTTAGGCAAGTCGCACCTCTGCCAGACCACGCAGGACACATCGAACGGTTCATGCCGCAGGGGCGGCCCCCACCGCCTGCCCGCGCGCAGGATGGCTAGGCGGCGCAGCGGCAGCGGTCAAGCCGGGCAGGCGCAATTGCAGCGCCGCGCCCTGGCGCAGCAGATCGCCGCCTGCCGCCCGTGCCTCGGCGCTGGCCAGCCGCAGGGCAAAGCCGGTGCCAAACATGCCGGCAAAGGGCGCCTCGGGCCCGGTGCTGCCCTGTGCGTGATAGAAGGCATGATCATCCAGCCCTGCCAGCGTGCGCGGCAAGGCCATGGCCAGCACCTTGTAGCCTCCGGTCGCCACCAGCTCCACCGGCAGCACTTCGCCCGGGCCCGCATTGGCCGCCAGCGTTGCCAGCAGGCGCCACACCAGCCGCTCCAGCTCTGCCGGGGCCAGCGCCACGGCCAGCGGCGGCGTGCCATCGGCCTCTGGGGCAGGCGGCGCGCCCAGCTGGAAGCCGCTGGCGCGCGGCGTGCTGTGCGGCTCCAGCCGGGCGATGGTGGCGGCCACGCAGGCAAACAGATCGCCCGATCCGGCCGGCAGCGCCATCGCCCCGCTGTCCAGCTTGGCAAAGCGCTCCAGCTCTTCAAAGCCGGCCAGCATGCGCGCGCTGTCGGCCGCGATATGGGCGGCCAGTGCGCGATATTCATGCGGCGCGGGGCCAAACAACTGCTGCTGGATGATCTCGGCAAAGCCCTGCACGGCGTTCACCGGCGTGCGCAATTCGTGCAGCAACTGGCGCAGGCGGTCGCTCCCCGTCTCGCGCGGGGGCGGGGGGGCGGTGCCGGCTGCCGGCC
>DASRYE010000040.1:0-19298 GCA_035653915.1 Novosphingobium sp.
TGGCGGCCGCGCTGGGCCGGTTGCGCGCGCAGGCCGCAGCGCCCAAGCCCTGAAGCGTCAGCCGCCCGCCACCCGGCGCCCGGCCACCCACACATGGCGGATCTGGGCAAGGCCGGCCCGGCGCAGCAGCTTTTCCAGCACATCGGCCGGCGTGTCGATCCCCGGCCAGGCCAGGCATTCGGGCGACAGGGCATCGAGCGCGATGGCATCGAAGGCCAGGCCCGGGGCGAAATGGCCGGTAGCCAGGCCCAGCGCCTCGGCGCCGCCGGCAGTGGCCATCCACAGCGCCTCTGCCACCCCTGGCGCGCCGGCCATCGCGCCGCGCGTGCGCACCCGCCCGGCGGTGAGGGCAAAGCGCGCCGCCTCCAGCATCGATGGCGCATGGCCGCCGGCAATATCGCTGCCAAGCCCGATACGCAGCCCTTCAGCCAGCAGGGGCGCGGCCGGCAGCACTTCGCCGGCGAAATAGACGTTGGAGAGCGGGCAATGGGCAATCGCGGCCCCGGCCGCGCGGATCAGCGCCGGGTCGCCTGCGGCCAGATGGGTGCAGTGGGCCAGCACCGTGTGGGCGCGCAGCAGGCCAAAGCGCTCCAGCGCCGCCGCATCCGAGCAGCCAAACCGCGCCGCGCCATGGGCCACTTCCCAGTCGCTCTCACTGCAATGGGTCTGCACCGGCGCGCCGGTTGCCTCGGCCAGATCGCCAAGGCCGCGCAGCAGCGCTTCGCTGCAGGTGGGCAGGAAGCGCGGGGTGATCACCGGGCGCACCAGCGCGCCCGCATTGCCCGGCAGGGCGCGGATCGCAGCGATGGTTTCGGCAGTGCCGGCAAGGGCGGCATCGGCATCGGCGTCGCGGTAGAAATCGGGGCATTCGCCCGGCACATCCATCGCCACCTTGCCCACCAGCGCGCGCTGCCCCCGGGCAAGGCAGGTTTGCGCCAGCAGCACCGTGGGCGCCACATCCACCGTGCCGAAATAGACCGCCGTGGTGGTGCCATGGGCCAGCAGGCTGCCCACCAGATCGGCATAGACAGGGCCGGCAAAGCCGAGATCGGCATAGCGCGCCTCCAGCGGGAAGGTGTGGCGCATCAGCCATTCCTCCAGCGGCACATCCAGCGCGCGGCCGGCCTGCGGCCATTGCGGCGCATGGGCGTGCAGATCAACCATGCCGGGCAGCAGATAATGCCCCTCGGGCAGGGTGGTCAGCACGCCGGCCGCCGCCAGCTCGGCCACCCTCGCCGGCAGCGCAGGGCCCACGGCGATGATCGTGCCGGCGCCATCCACTTCCACCAGCGCATCGGGGATGTGTTCCAGAACCCTGCGCGCCGGCGTGTGGAACAGCGGCGCGCGCAGCGCCAGGGCAACAGCAGGCATGGTTACAGGGCGCTTTCGTGCCAGTGGCGCAGCAGGGCGCGGGTGATCCGGCTGATCAGCGCATACAGCAGGATGCCCGAGGCCGAGATCAGGAAAAGGGCGGCAAACATGCGGTCCATCGACAGGCGATAGCCGCTTTCGACGATAACGAAGGCCAGGCCCGAACGCGTGCCCCCCGTGCCGGCGACAAATTCCGCTACCACCGCGCCGATCAGCGCCAGCCCGCCCGAAATGCGCAGGCCCGCCAGATAATAGGGCAGCGCCGAGGGCAGGCTCAGCCAGAACAAACGCTGCCAGGGCCGCGCGCCATAAAGGGTGAACAGCGCGCGCAGATTGCCATCCACGCTGTTCAGCCCCGTGGTGGCATTGGCGACAACCGGGAAGAAGGCGACGAGAAAGGCGCAGATCAGCAGCGACAGGCGCGTATCATGCACCCAGATGATGATCAGCGGGGCAATGGCAACGATGGGCGTGACCTGCAGCACCACCGCCAGCGGATAGATCATCCGCTCCACCCAGGCAGAGGCGCTCATCAGCATCGCCAGCATCAGCCCCAGCACGCCCGAGGCGATCAGCGCGGCCGCCGTTACCCCGCAGGTGTAAACCAGCGCCGGCCACAGTATCGGCCAGTCTTCCACCAGGCGGATGGCGATCTGGCTGGGCGTGGGCAGGATGAAGGAGGGCACATGGTTCAGCCGCACCACCCCTTCCCACAGCGCCAGCAGGGCGGCAATGAAAAGGATGGGGGCCAGGCGCTGGGCCAGCGGGCGGTTCATGCGTGCACCTCTTCGAGGGCGCCGCCACTGGCCGCGCGCAGATCGGCGGACACCTGGCGGCACAGGGCATTGTAGCGGTCGGACGTGCGGAAGGCCTCGTCGCGCGGGTAGGGCGCGTCCACCGCCCGGTCGGCGATGATGCGGCCGGGCCCCGCGCCGCCGGTGCCAATGGTGATGATGCGGCTGGACAGATAGACGCTTTCATAAACGCTGTGCGTAACGAACAGCACCGTGGCGCCGCTGGCCTGCCACACCGAGAGCAGGTCATCGTTCAGCCTGTGGCGGGTGATCTCGTCGAGCGCGGCAAAGGGCTCGTCCATCAGCAGCACGCGCGGGCGCATCACCAGCGCGCGGGCGATGGAAACGCGCATCTTCTGCCCGCCCGACAGCTGGCGCGGATAGGCCCCGGCGCGATCGGCCAGGCCCACCATGTCCAGCGCCGCCATCACCTCCTCGCGTGCCTCGCGGCGCGAGCGGCCGGCCACCCGCAGCGGCAGGCGAACATTCTCGAACAGGCTGGCCCAGGGCATCAGCGTGGGTTCCTGAAACACGAAGCCAACGCTGGGGCGGGCCGCGCCAAACGCCTCGAAAGCGGCCTGCGACCAGTCTATCCGCCCGGCACTGGGCGCATCCAGCCCGGCAACCAGCCGCAGCAGCGTGCTCTTGCCGCAGCCCGAGGGGCCCAGCAGGCTGATGAACTGCGGCTCTGCCGGCACGCTCAGCGACACGCCGGCCAGCACTTCATGCAGGCCGCCGCCGGGGCGCCGCCAGCTCTTGGCCAGCCCTTCGATGGTGAGCAGGGGGCGGGTCATCAGCGGCCTCCTTCAGGGGTTTGGGCAGGCGGTTGGGCGGCAGGCGGTGTTGCCGCAGGCGGCATCACGCGATTGTCCGGCGTCACGTAATCCAGGCTGTAGGCGCGGCGCCAGTTCAGCGTGGGCGAATAGATGCCGGCCTTCACCATCGTCTGGTAGAAATGGTGCCAGCGCGCCTCGGTCATCGCGCCGATGCCCAGGCGCGCGGCATCGCCGCCGCCGATAAAGCCCATGCTGCGCAGCTTGCCGTGCTTGAAGACATAGAGCGGCACGCCATGTTCGGGGTTGCGGCGCAGGATCTCGGGCATGGCGGTGGTCTCGTCGCCGGGCCGCAGGGGCTCATAGGTGCAGCGGCGATAGCCCTCGGCGGTGGCCTTCACGAAGCGGCGCACTTCCTCGTGATGGTCCTCGATCCAGCCGCGCATGCCGAACACGGTCTGGCTGTAATTGTCGAAGCCATAATCGGCCAGCAGCAGGCTCACCATGCCCTCGGGCATGTGGGTGCCCAGCATCACCCCATCCTGCGAGGCATAGCCCTGGGCGATGGCGGTCTTGTCGGCCAGGAAGGCGGAGGGGTTGGAATCATAGGGGCGCAGCTGGTCGTCGGTGAAGCCTTGCGTGGCTTTCAGGAACTGCCAGAACTCGCTGCGGGCGAAATTGCCCACCATGATCGGCCGGCCGCGCATGTCCTGCAGGGTGGTGATGCCCTGCCCGCCATGGGCCACTAGCGTTTGCGGGTCCTTCTGGAAGAAGCTGGCCACGGTGATCGCATCGATGCCGCGCGCCTGCATGTTGAGCGTGGTGAAGCTGGTGCCGATGCCCAGGTTCATCCGCCCCGAGCCCACCAGCAGCGGCAGGTTCACATCCGGCCCGCCGTTGACGATCTCCACATTGAGGCCGGCGGCCTTGTAGAGCCCGGCCTTCTCGGCCTCGAAGAAGCCGCAATGCTCGGTCTCGGGCACCCAGTTGAGGCCCACGGTGATATGATCGCCCCCGGCCGCCCCGCCATCGCTGAACAGCGCCGCCGCGCAGCCCAGGAAGAACAGGGCAATGCCGCCATGAAAGGCCAGATCAAGCGCGCGAGCGGCGCGGGCCGGCCAGCTCATGCGCGCACCGGCTGGCGAACGGGCGCAGGGGCCGGCGGCGCGAAAGTGCCGCTGGTGACGATATAGCCCGGCAGATGGCGGATGCGATCCACCCAGCGGCGGATGGCGGGATAATCCATGCGGGCAATGCCCCCTTCCTCGCACAGGGCGATGTGGACATAGCAGGCGATATCGGCCGCGCAGGGCCCCTCGCCCGCCAGCAGCCAGCGCTGGCCGGCGCGCTCGGCAAACCACAGGTGGCGCTCCACCTCGCGCAGCAGGGCATGGGCCGCGGCGCGCAAGGCGGCGCCATCGGCAGGCACGCCCAGCCCCTCGTGCAGGCGCGCAACCCCCGCGCTGGCGGCCAGATCGCGCGCCATGCCCAGCCAGCCAATGAAGGCCGGATCCGCACCGCGCCACCAGCCGGGCGCATCCGCCCTGGCGGGCGTATCGCCCCGGGTAGCAATGGCGCACAGCACCGCCTGCCAATCCGCCAGCGGGGCGCCGGCGCCTTCCAGCACCGGCAGCCGGCCAAGCGGGCTCAGCACGCGGAAGGCGTCGGTTTCATGGTCGCGGCCGGGGTGGATGTCGAGGTGGCGGATCTCCAGCGCCACGCCGGCAAGGCTGGCCAGCAGCCGCGCGGCATAGGCTTCGGCGAGCAGATCGGAGGTGTGGAGGATCAACATGCGGCGGCCTCCATCAGGGCAGCGTCTTCCAGGCGGCGGCGGGCAGCTTCCAGCAGCAGGTCGGCCGCCATGATATCCACCCCTGCGGCCAGCCCGCGGATCACCGCGCGATCAGCCGCCAGCGGCTGCACGAACAGGCGCAAGGCCGGGTGCGCCGCCATCAGCGCTGCGGCTTCCTGCGCCACGGCCGCCGCCGGGCGGTTCACCGGCAGGGCGCGCAGCACCTCGCCCGCCAGATCAGCCGGCGGCGCGCCTTGCGCGGCAAGGGCGGTCCACACCAGCCCGGCCACTTCGGCCACCGGCCAGGGCGTGGCATGGATGGCGCGGGGCACTTTCGCATTCGGCTGGGCGGGGATGAAGGTGCAGGCGCCCGAGCCCGCGGCAAAGCGCCAGGCATGGTAGACGCAGCGCAGCTCGCCCCCCACCACATCGCCCGCCGAAAAGCGCACGCCGCGATGCGGGCAGCGGTCTTCCCAGACATTGACCGCGCCATCATCGCCGCGCCACAGCGCCAGCCCCTGGCCGGCCAGCATCGTCTGATACACATGGCCCGGCGCCAGATCCGCGCTGGCCGCCACCGGCACCCATGGGCCCCGCCCGCTCATGCCGCCACCCTTGCGCCGGCGGGAATGACGCCATAGGCCAGCCCTTCGGCGACAAGATAGCGGCGATAGGCCACCGAGGTGGAATCCGCCGCGATCGGCAGTTCGGCGCCATCGGCCAGCGGCAGGCGCCTGGGGGTCTGGTTTTCGAGAATGGGCTTGTCCTGCAGGAAGATCAGTTGCTGGAAGCGGCGCAGATCGGCCGGCTGCGTGCCATCGGGGGCAAACAGCATCAGCGTGTGGGCGATGGAACGCTCCTCGCTGACCGGCTGGACGAAGAGATAGATCACATCCCAGGCATCGCGCGCCACCGGATTGGCCTTGTGGAGGCAGGTGATCAGCGGGCGCACCACGCAATACTGATAGTCCACCATATAGCCGCCCTGGGCCGCCGGCGAGGCCACCGGCTGATAGACCTTGCAGCCGGTTGCCAGCACGCCGCCGCCTTCCAGCGGCCCCACGCGATAGGGGTGCACCATCGTCTCGGGCTCCTCGCCCAGATAGCCGACATGGACGTAGCCCAGATGGCCCAGATCGAGGAAGTTTTCCACCACCCGGGGGGCCGCCACATGCACCCCCACCGAACCGCCGGTGGCGATGGTGCGCCCGGCCTCGGCATATTCGGCAATGGTGATCAGCGGGCGAGCGGGGGCGCCAAGGCACGCCCAGAGGAAGCCATAGGCGACCTCGGTGTGCAGCGGCGCGCCATCGGCCCGCCGCGCTTGCGCCCCGGCCGCGCCCAGGCGGGCCAGCAGCGGCACGTCCAGCAGGGTGGTGGCAAAATCCGCGCCTGCGCGCAGCGCGGCCAGATCGGCGATCACATGCCAGTCGTTCCACAACACAGGATCGCGCGCGCCGCTTGCAGCGCCAGTCAAAATCTCGGCCATGTTCCCGCCCCGATATTGCAATGCGTCATGGATCGACGATCAGGGGGATCGAAGCAAACACAGATTTATGGCATTTGCGTTCGAATTTTTATAACACTGCCTAGCCGCCAATCCCCCCCACACCGCTGTCGCGCATGGTTTGCGCCATGTGTTGCAGCAGCAGCGAGGCCGGCACCGACAGCGTGCGCCCCGAAGCGGAAATGAGCGAGAGCACCGAGAGCGGAATATTCGGCTCGGCCAGCGGCACGAAGACCAGCGTGCCGGCCTCCTCCTCGGCCGAGACATCCAGTCGGGTGAGCATGCCCACGCCCCGCCCGCCCTTCACCAGCGCCTTCAGCAGGCTGATGCTGCCGGCATTCACCGCCCCGCGCGAACGCCCGCCGATGGTGCGCGCCCAGATCGTGTCGAGCACCTGGCGATAGGAGAGCGTTTCATCGGGCAGCACCAGCCCGTGGTCGGCGCAATCGGCAAAGCTCACTTCCTCGCGCCCGGCCAGCGGATGGCCGGCGGCCACCACCGCGCCCAGCTGATAGACCATCGTGCGCTCCACACGGAAGGCCTGGCCTTCCGGCGCGTTAAAGGTGAGGCCGATTTCCGCCTGCCCTTCCAGCACCTTCTCGCCCACCACCGAGGCCCCGGCAGTGACGAAATTGAGATCGATGCCGGGATACTGATCGCGGAAAGGGGCGATCGCACGGGCAACGAAATCGGCCGCGCCCTCGGCCATGGCCACGGTCACCTCGCCGCGGCGCAGGCCCAGCAGGTCGTCGATCTGCGCCACCGCATGGCCCCATTCGCGGCGCCAGCGGCGGATATAGGTGATCAGCACTTCGCCGGCGGCCGTCAGGCGCAGGCCCTGCGGCATGCGTTCAAACAGGCGCACGCCCAGTTCCTCTTCCATCAGCAGCATGTGCCGATCGATCGCCGAGGGCGAAATGCGCAGCCTTTCCGAGGCGCGGCGGATCGAGCCGGCGCGCACGACCTCGTCGAAATAGAGCGCGAAACGGGAAAACATCGCGAGCCTCCTGTGCCGGCGGGCGGCAGGCGGGAGGGCCAGCGCCGACCGTTCTAAAAATCAGATCACTTTTCCCGATCTATTGTAATGGATTTGAACGGCAGCGCCAGATAGATTTTGCTCCGTCAGCGAAGCCGCGTCCGACCTTGTCCCTCCTCTTCCGCGGCGTGGCCTCGCTGGCGCAACAGGGAATACCGATCAGACAACAGAGCAGATCATCGAAAAGGGGGCTATCATGAGGGAATTCCAAAATCCGGCGCGCCGGCAGTTGTGGCGCGTGGCTGGCGGTTCGGGCGTGGCCCGGGGCGCTTTGGTGGCGGCGCTGGGCTCGGCGCTGGCGCTTGCGGGCACGGCCCATGCGGCAGGGGCCAATGCGGCTGATGCAGCGGCGGCCGATGCCGCGCCCGTGCAGGGGCTGGGCGATATCGTCGTCTCGGCTTCCAAGCGCGAGACCGACGTGCAGAAGACCCCGCTGGCGGTGACCGCGCTGACCGCCGACACGCTGACCGCCAACCATGTGACCGATGCGGTCGACCTCAACGGGCTGGTGCCCAGCCTCGTCATCACCACGTCGGAAGGCTTTGAGCGCAACATCGCCATTCGCGGCGTGGGCTTCAACGTGCCGCAGAACGATGCCGCGCAGCCCTCGGTGTCCTACCATGTGGATGGCGTCTACATTGCCAATCCGGTGGCGATGAACACCAATTTCCTCGATGTGAACCACCTGGAAGTGGTGCGCGGGCCGCAGGGCACCGTCTATGGCCAGAACTCCACCGGCGGCACGGTCAATGTCGTCACCAACCAGCCGCAGCTGGGCAAGTTCGGCGGTTTCGTCAAGTTCGACACCGGCACCTATGCGCTGGCCCAGTTCGAGGCCGCGGCCAATGTGCCGCTGGGCGATACCGTGGCGATCCGCGCGGCGATCCAGGCGGTGCACCACGATGGCTATGCCGTGGCCACCAAGGTGCCGGGCACCAATGGCCATTATGGCCTGTCGGACGAGAATTCGATGCATGGCCGGCTCAGCCTGCTGTGGGCGCCCACCGACCGCCTCTCGCTGATGCTGCGCGCCGAATATGCCCATGCCAACAACCACGAGACCGAAGGCAAGAGCATCTACGACACCGATCCCAACCCCTGGCACCAGAGCTCCGACTGGCCGGGCAAGATCGCATATGACAACTCGATGTTCACCGGCACGCTGAACTACGACATGGGCTGGGCCAAGCTGAAGGCGCTGGGCAGCTGGCAGATGGTGCGCCAGAACGGCTCGGTGAACGAGGACGGGCTGGATCTGGCCGGCGCCATTGCCGCCTATGGCGTCACCGGCTTCGACAGCGTGCACGACATCGAATATCTCTACCACCGCTCCACCGCGAAAACGGGCGAGATCGACCTCGCCTCGCCGGCCAACCAGATGCTGGAATGGATCGTCGGCGGCTTCTACCTGTCGTCGAACTATCGCGTCTCTTACGATCAGTATGCGGTGGACAGCTATCCGGTCTCGGGCCAGCCCACCTCGCTGCAGAACCAGATCTTCCCCGCCGTCACCAATGGCGACAACCTGGGCTTCGAGGGTGCTGACGGCAATTTCTATTACCCCTATTTCTATTCGATCTCCTATCTCACGCGCGAATCCTATTCGCTCTATGGCCAGGCCACGCTGCATCTGAGCAGCCGCCTGCGCCTGTCGGGCGGCGTGCGCTACACGCATGACTACAATTCCACCAGCATCTGCGACTATGCCTGCGACACGCCCACCTTCGTGCAGCAGAGCAGCAATGCCTGGACCGGCAAGGCCGGCGTGGAATATGATCTGGCCCGCAAGACCATGGCCTATTTCACCTGGTCCACCGGCTTCAAGCCGGGCGGCGGCAACATCAGCCCCACGCCCATCGTGCTGGGCTATACCTTCAAGCCCGAAACCGTGACCGCCTACGAACTGGGCGCCAAATCGACCATGCTGGGCGGGCGCCTGCGCCTCAACGTCGCCGGCTTCTACTACGACTACAGCAACACCCAGTTCGAGGCGGAAGATGCCGTGGCCTATCAGGGCGGCGTTGCCAATATCCCCAAGCTGCACATCTATGGCGTGGAAGCGGAAGCCTCGGCGCTGCTGGGCGGCGGCTGGCGCTTCGATGGCAATGTGACGATCGAGGACAGCAAGATCACCTCGCATTACATGGCCCTCGACAATGTCACCGGCTACAACATCGACAAGCAGATCTTCGCCTCGGGCAATTCGGTGTTCTATGATCCGGGTCGCTCGGCCGATATCGCCGCGCGCACGGCGGCCTATTTCGACGTGTATGGCAACCAGGCCCCCAACCTGCCGCACGTCAGCGCCACCGGCACGCTGAGCCAGAAATCCGACCTGCCCTGGGGCGGTGCGCTGACCAGCAGCCTGCAGGGCGAATATCGCTCCAGCTATGTGAACGCGGTCTATGGCGACATGGTGATCAATGGCGTCCACGTCTATCGCTCGCCGGCCTACAACCTGTGGAATGTGAACTTCACCTGGCAGCCGGTGAACCCGCATTTCAAATTCTCCGCCTCGCTGAAGAACATCTTCAATTCGGGCGCGGTGCTGGGCCAGTTCACCAACCAGTTCGGCGGCGAGATCACTCGCCAATATGCGCCGCCGCGCCGGCTGATCGTCTCTGCCGCGTATAATTTCTGAGCCTTTCCCCCGGTCCACCGCGGCACCAGCTCCCGCCGCGGTGGACCTCCCCCGCCAACCCCTGCATGAAGTGCTCCACCTTTCACAACACAGGCTCTCCCGCATGACGATCGCCCGCCCCTCCCTTTCCGGCCCGCGCCCCCACCGGCTGTTCGACATGGCCGCGCGCGGCACCCGCCTGCCCACCGAGATCCTGGCCGGCTGCACCACCTTCTTCACCATGGCCTATATCATCGTGGTGAACCCCTCGATCCTGGGGCTGGCTGGCCTGCCGGTGCCTTCTGTGGCGATGGCCACCTGCCTGTCGGCGGGGCTGGCCTGCATCCTCATGGGGCTGATCGCCGATGTGCCGCTGGCGCTGGCGCCGGGCATGGGCCTCAACGCCTATTTCAGCTTCACCGTGGTGCAGCAGATGCATGTGCCATGGCAGGTGGGGCTGGGCTGCGTGTTCCTGTCGGGCCTGGCCTTTCTGGTGCTCACCGCGGCCGGCATCCGCCAGATGATCGTGGCGGCCATTCCGCATTATCTGCTGGCGGCGGTGGCGGCGGGCATCGGCCTGTTCATCGCCTTTGTCGGCATGAAGAACGCCGGCCTTATCGTGGCCAGCCCGGCCACCATTGTGGCACTGGGCAACCTGCGGGAAGGCGGCGCGCTGCTGGCGGTCATCGGCCTGGTGCTGATCACCGTGCTCAGCCTGCTGCGGGTGCGCGCGGCAATCCTCATCGGCATCATCGCCACCACGCTGATCGGCTGGCTGACCGGCCTTGCCACCGCGCCCGCCACCGCGCCCTCGCCCGCCGGCCTTGGCGCCACCTTCCTCGCGCTCGACATTCCCGGCGCGCTGCATATCGGCAGCAAGGGGGCGGGCATTGTCGGGCTGGGGCTGGTGGAGATCGTCTTCGTCTTCCTCTTCGTCGATCTGTTCGACAATATCGGCACGCTGGTGGCCGTAACCAAGCGGGCCGGGCTGATGGAGGCCGATGGCACCATCCCCGCGCTCAACCGCATGCTTTATGCCGATGCGCTGGCAACGCTGGCCGGCGCCCTGCTGGGCACCAGCACCGTCACGTCCTATGTGGAGAGCACGGCGGGCGTGGAAAGCGGCGGGCGCACCGGCATTGCCGCCATCGTCACCGGCCTGTTGTTCCTGCTGGCGCTGCCTTTGGCGCGCTATGCCCAGCTGGTGCCGCTCTCGGCCACGGCCCCGGCGCTGATCCTGGTGGGCGCGCTGATGATGGCGCCGCTGACCGAAATCGCCTGGGAGAAGGCCGAGGAAGCCGTGCCCGCCTTCCTGACGCTGGCGATGATCCCGCTCACCTTCTCCATCGCCAATGGCCTGGCCTTTGGCATCACCGCCCATGCGCTGGTGAAGATCATCAAGCGCGAAGTGGCCGCCAGGGATTGGCTGCTGTTCGTGCTGGCGCTGCTGTTCGTCATCCGTTTCGCCTATATTTCTGCCGCCTGAGGACCAAGAATGCCCACATTGTCCGCGTCTTCCGCCAAGGGGCTGGTTGTTGCCCCCCATTTCGCCGCCGCCGAGGCCGGGCGGGCCGTGCTGGCCGCCGGTGGCAATGCCGTGGAAGCGGCGGTGGCAGTGGCTGCCACCATCGCCGTCGTCTATCCGCACATGAACTCGATCGGCGGCGACGGCTTCTGGCTGATCCACCGCCCCGGCCAGCCGATGACCGGCGTGGACGCCTGCGGGCGCGCGGCAGCGGCAGCTGACCTTGCCCTCTATGCTGGCCATGCCACGGTGCCCTGGCGCGGGCCCCTGGCGGCCAACACCGTGGCCGGCGCCCTTTCCGGCTGGGCCAGGGCGCTGGAGATTGCCGGCGGCAGCCTGCCGCTGGAAAGCCTGCTGGCCACCGCCATCGCCCATGCCGAAGAGGGCATTGCCGTCACCGCTGGCGGCGCTGCCAATGCGGCGGCCAAAAGCGCCGAGCTGACCGCCTGCCCCGGCGCCTATGCCGCCATCTTCGAGCCCGATGGCCGGCCCCTGCGCGAAGGCGAGATCCTGCGCCAGCCGGCCCTGGCGCAAACCTTGCGCCGGCTGGCGGCAGAGGGGCTGGACAGTTTCTATCGCGGCGCGCTGGCGGCCGATATCGCCGCGGATCTGGCCGCGCTGGGCAGCCCCGTTTCTGCGGCGGATCTGGCAGCGCACGTGGCCGAGGAAAGCCTGCCGCTCGCCTCGCGCATTGCCGGCGCCACGCTCTACAACCACCGCCCGCCCACGCAGGGCATCGCCTCGCTGCTCATCCTCACCCTGGCAGACCGGCTGGCCAAGGGCAGCGAGGGCAGCTTCACCCATGTCCACGCCCTGGTGGAGGCCACCAAGCAGGCCTTCCTGTGGCGCGACCGCCATTGCGGCGACCCGGCCTATATGGACGAGGCCGCGCAGGACCTGCTCGACGATGAGCCGCGCATCGCCGCCATGGCCGCCGCGATCGACCCGGCGCGGGCGCTGCCCTGGCCCCAGCCCAGCCAGCAGGGCGATACCGTGTGGTTTGGCGCGGCCGACAAGGACGGCATGGTCGTCTCGCTGATCCAGTCCACCTATTTCGAATTCGGCTCTGGCCTGGTGCTGCCCCAAACCGGCATCACCTGGCAGAACCGCGGCGCCTCCTTCCGCCTGGCCGAAAGCGGGTGGAACGCGCTGAAGCCCGGCCGCAAGCCCTTCCACACGCTGAACCCGGCGCTGGCCCGCTTCGACGACGGGCGGGTGATGGCCTATGGCACGATGGGCGGCGAGGGCCAGCCGCAAACCCAGGCCGCCGTCTTCAGCCGCCATGTGTGGCATGGCCTGCCGCTGGCAGACGCGATTGCCGCGCCCCGCTGGCTGCTGGGCCGCACCTGGGGCGAGGACAGCACCAGCCTCAAGCTGGAGGAAGGCTTTGCGCCCGAGCTCTATGCCCAGCTGGCCGCGGCCGGCCATCAGGTGGAGATCCTGCCCGCCTGCAATTCCACCATGGGCCATGCCGGCGCCGTGCTGCGCCACCCCGACGGGCTGATCGAGGGCGCCAGCGATCCGCGCTGCGACGGGATGGCCGCGGCATGCTGAGCGCGGCCCATCACGCCGCCGGCGCCCGCGCCACCCAGCGCTGCCGGGCGCTGGGCATCGCGCCCTACAGCGACCTTGCCGATGCGCTCTACCGCGCCTGGCTGACCCCGGCCCACAAGGCGGCGCTGGGCGCGCTGGAAGGCTGGATGACAGAGGCCGGCATGGCCGTGCGCATCGATGCCATGGGCAATTGCATCGGCCGCTATGAAGGCACCGCCCCCGATGCGCCCACCCTCCTCATCGCCAGCCATATCGACAGCGTGAAGAACGCCGGCTGTTTCGACGGGCCGCTGGGCGTGATGCTGGGCGTGGAATGCGTGAGCGCGCTGCATGCCGCGAGGCGCCGCCTGCCCTTTGCCATCGAGGTGGCCGCCTTTGGCGATGAGGAAGGCAGCCGCTTTCCCGCCGCCATGCTGACCAGTCGCGCCATGGCCGGCACGCTGGACACAGCAGACCTTGCCATTGCCGATGCGCAGGGCACCAGCGTGGCCGAGGCGCTGGCCACTTTCGGCCTCGATATCGCCCGCGCGGCCGAGGCCCGCCTGCCCTACACGCCGATCGCCTATCTGGAAGCGCATATCGAGCAGGGCCCGGTGCTGGAAGCCGAAGGGCTGGCGCTGGGCACCGTTACCGGCATTGCCGCGCAATTGCGCTATGAAGTGCAGGTGGAAGGCCAGGCCGGCCATGCCGGCACCACCGCCATGCCGCTGCGCCGCGATGCGCTGGCGGGCGCTGCCGAAATGATCGCCGCGATCGAGGAGATCGCCCGCGCGGCCGCCAGCGATGTGGTGGCCACCGTCGGCCGGATCGAGGCGCGCCCGGGGGCCGCCAATGTCATCCCCGGCGCGGTGCGCTTCACCATTGATGTGCGCTCGGGCGCAGAAGGCCGGCGCGATGCCGCCGCCGCCGGCATCCTGGCCGCCATCGGCGCGATTGCCGGCCGGCGGGGGCTGGCCGCGCGGTGGGAAGAGATTAACAACCTGCCCGCCTCCCCTTGCGCAGAGCCGCTGATGGCGCTGATGGACAGCGCCATCGCCAGCACCGGCCAGCGCCCCTTCCGCCTGGTTTCGGGCGCCGGCCATGATGCGATGGTGATGGCGGCCCTGTGCCCTGTGGCCATGTTGTTCATCCGCTGCGAGAAGGGCATCAGCCACAATCCGGCCGAAAACGTGGAAGTGGCGGATGTTGCCGCCGGCTTTGCCGCGATGATGGCCTTTATCGATTCCCTGGGAGACACGCTTTGACTGATACCTTGCCGCAGGACCTGTTCGGCGAGATCGATCCGCCCCAGCGCCTGTTGATGGGCCCGGGCCCGGTGAATGCCCACCCGCGCGTGCTGCGCGCGATGAGCGCCGACCTGCTGGGCCAGTTCGACCCGGAAATGACCGGCTACATGAATGAGGTGATGGCGCTGTACCGGCCCATCTTCGGCACCGCCAACCGCTGGACGATGCTGGTGGATGGCACCGCGCGCGCCGGCATCGAGGCCAGCCTGGTCAGCCTGGTGCAGCCGGGCGATACGGTGCTGGTGGTCAATTTCGGGCGCTTTGGCCTGCTGCTGCAGGAAATCCTCACCCGCATCGGCGCGCGCATTGCCACGGTGGATGCGCCCTGGGGCGAGGTGGTGCCGCTGGAAGCGATCCGCGCGGCAGCGCAGAAGGTGGGGCCCAAGGTCATCGCCACCGTTCATGGCGACACTTCCACCACCATGGCCCAGCCGCTCGACGGCATTGGCGCCATCGCGCGGGAAGTGGGCGCGCTGGTCTATGTGGATGCCACGGCCACCATCGGCGGCATGGAACTGGCGGCCGACCGCTGGGGCGCCGATATCCTCACCGGCGGCCTGCAGAAGTGCCTGGGCGGCCCCTCGGGCTCCTCGCCGATCACCGTTTCGGATGCCGCCGCCGCCCACATCTTCACCCGCCGCCACATCGAGAAGGGCATCCGCGCCGCCGATGCCGAGGATGGCGAGGGGGCGATGATCGGCTCCAACTATTTCGATCTGGCGATGATCATGGATTACTGGAGCGAGAAGCGCCTCAACCACCACACCGAGGCGACCACCATGCTTTATGGCGCGCGCGAATGCGCGCGCGTGGCGCTGGCCGAGGGGCTGGCGGCGCGCTATGCCCGCCACCGCGCGGCGGGCGCTGCCATGAGCGCGGGCCTCCAGGCGATGGGCCTCACCCTGTTTGGCGATGATGCCCACCGCATGACCAATGTCACCGGCGTCTACATCCCCGCCGGCGTCGATGGCGAGGCGATCCGCACCGCCATGCGCCGCCATTTCGAGATCGAGGTGGGCACCGCCTTTGGCCCGCTGGTGGGCAAGATCTGGCGGCTGGGGGCGATGGGCTACAACGCCATGAAGCACAAGGTGCTGATCACCCTGGCCGCGCTGGAAGCCTGCCTTGCCGCCGAGGGCTTCAGCCTGCCCCGGGGCGCGGCGGTGCCGGCAGCGCTGGCCGCCTGGGAGGCCAGCCGGTGAGCACGCCCAACACTACCCCGCGCGATCTGGTGGGCTATGGCGCCACGCCGCCGGCCGCCCAATGGCCCGATGGCGCGCGCATCGCTGTCAATTTCGTCATCAACTATGAGGAGGGCGCGGAAAACTGCGTTCTCAATGGTGATGAACTGTCGGAAGGCTTCCTTTCCGACATGGTGGGCGCCGCCCGCCACCCCGATCGTGCGATGGCGATGGAAAGCCTGTATGAATATGGCAGCCGGGCCGGGTTCTGGCGGCTGCACCGGCTGTTCACCGGGCGCGGCCTGCCGGTCACCGTGTTCGGCGTGGCCAGGGCCCTGGCGATGAACCCGGCGGCCGTCGCCGCCATGCAGGCCGCCGACTGGGAGATCGCCAGCCATGGCCTGCGCTGGATCGACTATCAATATACCCCCGAGGAAGTGGAGCGCGCCCATATCGCCGAGGCGATCGCGCTGCACACGCAAGTGACCGGCAGCCGGCCGCAGGGCTGGTATCAGGGGCGCACCAGCCCCAACACCGCGCGCCTTGTCGCCGAGGAAGGCGGCTTTCTCTACGATGCCGATTCCTATGCCGATGATCTGCCCTATTGGGATGCCAGCCACGGCCGCGCCCAGCTGATCGTACCCTACAGCCTGGATGCCAACGACATGAAGATGGTCGCGCTCAACGGCTTTACCGAGGGCGAGCAGTTCTTCCATTACCTGCGCGACACATTCGACTACCTCCACGCCGAAGGCGGGCGGATGATGAGCGTGGGCCTGCATGGCCGCATCGTTGGCCGGCCGGCGCGCGCGGCCGCCCTTGCCCGCTTCCTCGACCATATCGCCACCAAACAGGGCGTGTGGG
This sequence comes from Novosphingobium sp., assembly GCA_035653915.1. Lineage (GTDB taxonomy): Bacteria > Pseudomonadota > Alphaproteobacteria > Sphingomonadales > Sphingomonadaceae > Novosphingobium. Next base: position 16,304 of record DASRYE010000040.1, read on the forward strand.
TGGCCCGGCGCTGCGATATCGCCCGCCACTGGGCCGCCACCCACCCCGCCCCGGAGCTTGCCTGATGATCCTCAACGACCCCACCCTGCTGGCCGAAATGCAGGCCGCCTTTGCCGAATACGAACGCGCCCTGATGGCCGACGACGTGCCGGCGATGGATGCCCTGTTCCACGATGCCCCCACCACCAACCGCTTCGGCGTGGGCGAGGTGCTGTGGGGCGCCGAGGCGATCCGCGCCTTCCGCAAGGGCCGTGGCGGCTCGCCCCAGCGGCGGCTGGGCCATCTGGCGATCACCACCTATTCCACCCCCGATGGCGCCGCCTTTGCCACCGCCGATGTGGAGTTCTTCCGCGAGAACAGCGAGCGGCGCGGGCGCCAGAGCCAGGCTTGGGTGAAATTCGCCGATGGCTGGAAGGTGGTTTCCGCCCATGTCAGCCTGGAAGGGAACAGCCACTGATGCCGGTGGATTTCAACGCCCTGTCTGACGCCGATTTCATCGCCCGCTATGGCGCGCTGTTCGAACATTCGCCCTGGGTGGTGGAACGCGCCGCCCGCCTGCGCCCCTTTGCCGATCTCCACGAAGGGCTGATGCGCGCGGTGCATGAAGCCAGCCGGGACGAACAGCTGGCCCTCATCCGCGCCCACCCCGAGCTGGCCGGCAAGGCCGCCATCGCCAAGGAGTTGACCGATGCCTCCACCGCCGAGCAGGCCTCGGCCGGGCTCGACCGGCTGACGGCCGAGGAATATGCCCGCTTCCATGCGCTGAACGCGGCCTACAGGGCCGCCCATGCCATGCCTTTCATCATCTGCGTGCGCCTGACCGACAAGGCCGGCATCCTGGCCGCCATGGCCGCGCGCACCGCCCTTGCCACAGACGACGAGATCGCCACCGCCATCGCCGAGATCGGCAAGATCGTTGCCCTGCGCCTTGAGGACCTTGCATGACCCTCCTTTCCCATATCGACCTTCTGGAATGGCTGAATCTGGCGCTGCGCTGGCTGCATGTCATCACCGGCATCGCCTGGATCGGCGCGTCCTTCTATTTCGTCTGGCTGGATAACCACCTGAAGCCGCCGGCTGGCGGCGCGGTGCCGGGCGGCCCCTCGGGCGAGCTGTGGTCGGTCCATGGCGGCGGTTTCTATCACAACCAGAAATACCCCGTCGCCCCGCCCCGGATGCCCGACGAGCTGCACTGGTTCAAATGGGAGGCCTATTTCACCTGGATGAGCGGCTTCTCGCTGCTGGTGCTGGTCTATTATGTGGGGGCGAAAAGCTTCCTCATCGATCCGGCCAAGGTGGCGCTCAGCCAGCCGCAGGCGATCGGCATTGGCCTGGCGTTCCTGGCGGGCGGCTGGCTGGTCTATGACGGGCTGTGCCGCACGCTGGCGCGCTCGCCCCGGCTGCTGGGGGCGATCTGGTTTGCCGTGCTGGTGGGGGCGGCCTATGCGCTCAACCTGCTGTTCAACGCGCGCGGGGCCTATCTGCATGTGGGCGCGATGATCGGCACGGTGATGGCGGCCAATGTGTTCCTCATCATCATTCCCAACCAGCGCAAGGTGGTGGCAGCGCTGGTGGCCGGCGAAACGCCCGATCCGGCGCTAGGCGCGGCGGGCAAGCTGCGCTCTGTGCACAACAACTACATGACGCTGCCGGTGCTGTTCATCATGATCAGCCACCACTATCCGATGACCTATGGCGCCGATCGGCCGTGGCTGGTGCTGGCGCTGCTGGGGGCCACGGGCGTTGCCATCCGCCAGGTGTTCACCCTGCGCCACAAGCATGCCCCCACCGGCCGCTGGATCGCGCTGGCCGTGGTGCTGGCGCTGGCCAGCGTGACCTATGTGGCCGCCGAAAAGGCCAGCCACGAGGAAGGCACCGCCGGCAATGTGACCTATGCCGATATCCAGCCGATCCTCGCCAGACATTGCTATGCCTGCCATGGCGCCCATCCGACGAACCCGGCCTTCCCCTCGCCGCCGCTTGGGGTTAAGCTGGATACGGCCGAACATGTCGCCGCTGTTGCGCCGCGCATCAAGGCGGTGGCGGTGGAGGCCGTAGTGATGCCGCTGGGCAATTCCACCGGCATGACCAAGGCCGAACGCGCACAGATCGGCGCCTGGATCGCGGCAGGAGCACGCCCATGAGCAGCCTGTCCACCCATGTTCTCGATACCGCCAGCGGCCAGCCGGCGGCCGGCCTCAGGGTTGTGCTCAGCGCCGGCGGCACAGTGCTGGCCGAGGGGCTGACCGATGCCGACGGGCGCTTCAGGGGCTTTCCCCCGCTGGCGGCGGGCGCCTATGTGCTCACCTTCCACGCCGGCGATTATTTCCGCGCGGCCGGCGTGGCGCTGGCCGATCCGCCCTTCCTCGATATCGTGCCGATCCATTTCGGCGCCGGGGCGGAAGGGCATTACCATGTGCCGCTGCTGATCGCCCCCTATGCCTTCTCCACCTATCGGGGCAGCTGAGATGGGCGAGATCCGCTTCCTGCTGAATGGCACACAGCGCGCCATCGCCGATGCCAACCCCACCGCCACCCTGCTCGACTGGCTGCGCTATGACGCGCGGCTGACGGGCAGCAAGGAAGGCTGCGCGGAAGGCGATTGCGGCGCCTGCACGGTGCTGGTGGGCGAACGGACGCAGGGTGACGCGGTGCAGTGGCGGGCGGTGAATGCCTGCATCCAGTTCCTGCCGATGCTGGATGGCAAGGCGGTGCTCACTGTGGAGGGGCTGGCCGAAGGGGGCGCGCTGGCGCCGGTGCAGGCAGCGCTGGTGGCCCATCATGGCAGCCAGTGCGGCTTTTGCACACCGGGCATCGTGATGAGCCTGGCCGCCAAGGCCTTTGGCGCGCTGGGCACAGAACAGGCCAGCACCGGCGATGTGCTGCAGGGCAACCTGTGCCGCTGCACCGGCTATGGCCCCATTCTGGCGGCAGGCGATGGGCTGGCGGCGGCCGCCGCGCCCGATGTGGCGGCACAGCTTGCCGCCCTTGCCCG
>DASRYE010000041.1:0-54138 GCA_035653915.1 Novosphingobium sp.
CCGGGCGGCCGGGCGGCCTATCCCTCCTCGCTGCTGATGAACGCCATTCCCGCCAAGGTGGCAGGCGTTGGCCGGCTGGTGGTCACCACGCCCACGCCCCGGGGTCAGGTGAACCCGCTGGTGCTGGCCGCCGCCCATATCGCCGGGGTGGACGAGATCTGGCGCGTGGGCGGCGCGCAGGCAGTGGGCGCGCTGGCTTATGGCACCGCGCGCATCCGCCCGGTGGATGTGATCACCGGCCCGGGCAATGCCTTTGTGGCCGAGGCCAAGCGCCAGCTTTATGGCGTGGTGGGCATCGACATGGTGGCCGGCCCCAGCGAGATCCTGGTGATTGCCGATGGCCGGAACGATCCGCGCTGGATCGCGGTGGATCTGCTCAGCCAGGCCGAGCATGATCCGGCCGCGCAATCGATCCTCATCACCGATGATGCCGGTTTTGCCGATGCCGTGGCCGATGCCGTGGAGGCCGAGCTGAAGCTGCTGGCCACAGAAGCGGCCGCCCGCGCCAGCTGGGAAACGCATGGGGTGATCATCACCGTGGCCGATCTTGCCGCCGAAGCCCCCGCGCTTGCCAATGCCCTTGCCGCCGAGCATGTGGAAGTGGCGACCGACACGCCCCAGGCCCTGTTCGACGAAATCCGCCATGCCGGTTCCGTCTTCCTTGGCCGGCACACGCCAGAGGCGGTGGGCGATTATGTCGCCGGGCCCAACCATGTGCTGCCCACCGGGCGCCGCGCGCGCTTTTCCAGCGGGCTGTCGGTGCTCGATTTTCTGAAGCGCACCAGCTTCATCCAGCTAGACGATGCCGCCCTTGCCGCCATCGGCCCCGCCGCTGTGGCACTGGCCGATGCCGAGGGGCTGCCCGCCCATGGCCGCTCCATCTCGGTGCGGCTCGGACAATAAGGAACCCATGCGATGAACCCGCGCGCCCGCGCCGCCGCCCGCCTTGCCGCCGTGCAGGCCCTCTATCAGCACGATATGGAGGGCACCCCGCTCGCCAGCCTGCTGGACGAATTCCACCGCCACCGCCTCGGCGCCGAGATCGAGGATGTGCAGTATAACGAGGCCGAAACCGCCTTCTTCGACGATGTGGTGAAAGGCTTCCTCGCCCGCCGCGAGGAGATCGACGGCAAGCTGGCCGAAAAGCTGGCCACCGGCTGGAAGCTGGAGCGGCTGGACAAGACCATGCTGCAGGTGCTGCGCGCCGGCGCCTACGAGCTGATCGCCCGCGCCGATGTGCCCACTGCCTCGGTCATCAGCGAATATGTCGATGTGGCCCATGCCTTCTTCGACGAGCGCGAGGCCAAATTCGTGAACGGCGTGCTCGACGCGCTGGCCAAGGCGGTGCGCTGAGGCGGCCCTGACCAGCGAAGCCGCCTTTATCGAGGCCCTGCGCGGCCTTGTCAGCACCCCTTCCGCGCGCGCCCTGCTGGATGATTGCGCGGTGCTGCCGCTGGGCACGGAAACGCTGGTGCTGACGCATGACATGATCGCCGCCGGCGTGCATTTCCTGCCCGATGCCGATCCGGCCGACATTGCCTGGCGGCTGGTGGCCACCAACATGTCGGATCTGGCGGCCAAGGGGGCAGAGCCGGTGGGCGTGCTGCTGGGCCACATGCTGGACGAGGACGACACCCGCTTCCTGGCCGGCCTGGGCGAGGCGCTGGCCCATTACCATGCCCCGCTGCTGGGCGGCGACACGATCGCCGTGCCCGGCGGCACCAGGGTGCTCGGGCTCACCGCCATTGGCCGCGCCACTTGCCCGCGCGTGCCCTCGCGCACGGGGGCAAGGGCGGGCGACGGGCTTTACATCACCGGCCCTGTGGGCGCCGCCATGCTGGGGCTGGAGGCGATCCGCGCCGGCACCCCCGATCCGGCCGCCAGCCTGGCCTATCGCCGGCCAGAGGCGCTGATGGCCGAGGGCCGCGCGCTGGCGCCGCTCGTCACCGCGATGATGGATGTGTCGGACGGGCTGCTGCTCGATGCCGCGCGCATGGCCCGGGCCAGCGGCATCACCCTGGCGATCGACAGCGCCGCCGTGCCCATCGCCACGCCCGAAAACCGCCGCGCCGAAGCGCTGCGCTGGGGCGATGATTACCAGCTGCTGTTCACCGCGCCCGCAGGGGTGGTCCTGCCGGTGCCCGCCTTTGCCATCGGCCGCGCGCTGGATGCCGGCCCTGCCCCGCTGCTGGTCGATGGCGCGCCAGCCGGCGAGGAAGCCCCGCTGGGCTATCAGCACCGGGGCTGAACCGGGACAAACTGGGACAAAGCGTCCACCCCCGGCGAACACCCTTGCGCCCGCCGGCCCCGCCCCCTAGCATCACGCCCGCATGGGTATTGTTCGCCAATAAGAACAGACCCGGGATGCAACGGCGACCATGCCCTGCGGGGGGCCATGTTTTCGCATTCCCCGCAAGGCCGGCGACAAAAGGGGATTGCCTGTGACTCTTGTCATTTTAGCAATAGGGCTGGGATTACTGGCCATAGTCTATGGTTTTATTACCAGCCGGCAAGTGCTGGGCGCGCCATCGGGCAATGCCCGCATGCAGGAAATTGCCGCCGCCATCCAGGAAGGCGCGCAGGCCTACCTCAAGCGGCAATATACCACCATCGCCATTGCGGGCATCGTGGTGGCAGCGATCGTCGGCGCGGCGCTGGGGCTGATCAGCGCCACGGGCTTTGTGCTGGGGGCGCTGCTGTCGGGCGCGGCGGGGTTTATCGGCATGAATGTGTCGGTGCGCGCCAACGTGCGCACGGCGGCCGCGGCGCAGAATGGGCTGCAGGCGGGCCTCACCCTGGCCTTTCGCGCCGGCGCCATCACCGGCCTGCTGGTGGCCGGCCTCGCCCTGCTCGCCATCTCGGGCTATTTCTATTATCTGGTGGCGGTGGCCGGCGCCGCGCCGGGCAGCCGGGTGGTCATCACCGCGCTCACGGCGCTGGCGCTGGGCGCCTCGCTGGTGTCGATCTTCGCGCGGCTGGGCGGCGGCATCTTCACCAAGGCGGCCGATGTCGGGGCCGATCTCGTCGGCAAGGTGGAAGCCGGCATCCCCGAGGATGATCCGCGCAACCCGGCCGTCATCGCCGACAATGTGGGCGACAATGTGGGCGATTGCGCCGGCATGGCCGCCGACCTGTTCGAGACCTATGTGGTAACGGTGGGCGCCACCATGGTGTTGACCGCCCTGCTGCTGAAGGGCGCCGATGCCCTGCTGCTGCCGCTGATGAGCCTGCCGCTGCTGATCGGCGGCGTGTGCATCGTCACCTCGATCATCGGCACCTATTTCGTGCGGCTGGGCCGCGGCCAGAACATCATGGGGGCGATGTACAAGGGCTTCCTCGTCACCGCCGGCCTCTCGGTAGTGGCCATCTGGCTGGCCATTTCGGCAGCGCTGGGCGGCGATATGGAAAGCCCCATCGGCGCCAATGCCTTCAACGGGCGGATGCTGTTCTATTGCGCGCTGGTGGGGCTGGTGATCACTGGCCTTATCGTGTGGATCACCGAATATTACACCGGCACCGGCTTTCGCCCGGTGCGCTCCATCGCCCGGGCCTCGGTCACGGGGCATGGCACCAATGTGATCCAGGGGCTGGCGATCAGCCTGGAGGCCACGGCCCTGCCCACGCTGGTGATCGTTGCCGGCATCATCATCGCCTACAAGCTGGCTGGCCTTATCGGCATTGCCTATGGGGCAACCGCGATGCTGGCGCTGGCCGGCATGGTGGTGGCGCTGGATGCCTATGGCCCGGTGACCGACAACGCCGGCGGCATTGCCGAAATGGCCGGGCTTGACGATGCCGTGCGCGAGAAGACCGATGCGCTGGATGCCGTGGGCAACACCACCAAGGCGGTGACGAAGGGCTATGCCATCGGCTCGGCGGGGCTGGCCGCGCTGGTGCTGTTTGCCGCCTACACCACGGACCTGCGCGAATTCTTCCCCGGTCTGTCGGTGAATTTCAGCCTTGAGAACCCCTATGTCATCGTTGGCCTGCTGCTGGGGGCGTTGCTGCCCTATCTGTTCGGCGCGCTGGGGATGACGGCGGTGGGCCGGGCGGCCGGCGATGTGGTGGTGGATGTGCGCGACCAGTTTGCCGCCAACCCCGGCATCATGGCCGGCACCAGCCGCCCCGATTATGCCCGCACGGTGGATCTGGTGACGAAAGCGGCGATCAAGGAAATGGTGGCGCCCAGCATGCTGCCGGTCTTCGCGCCGATCCTCGTCTATTTCCTCATCAGCCAGGTGGCCGGGCGCGACAATGGCTTTGCCGCGCTGGGGGCGCTGCTGCTGGGGGTGATCGTGGGCGGGCTGTTCGTGGCGCTGTCGATGACCAGCGGCGGCGGCGCCTGGGACAATGCCAAGAAATATATCGAGGATGGCCATTATGGCGGCAAGGGATCAGACGCCCACAAGGCAGCCGTGACCGGCGACACCGTGGGCGACCCCTACAAGGACACCGCTGGCCCGGCCGTCAACCCGATGATCAAGATCACCAATATCGTGGCGCTGCTGCTGCTGGCGGCGCTGGCGGGGGGGTGAAAGGCCCCCGCCCTCACCCGCCGGGGTGATAGAAATCATACACTGTGCGCGCCACCGCCGCTGACACGCCGGGGGCGCGCATCAGATCGTCGAGCGCTGCCGCGCGCACCCGGCTGGCGGTGCCGAAATGCAGCAGCAGCGCGCGCTTGCGGGCCGGGCCAATGCCGGGGATCTCGTCCAGCGGCGAGGCGGTGATGGCGCGCGACCGCTTCTCGCGGTGGGCGCCGATGACGAAGCGGTGCACCTCGTCGCGCAGGCGTTGCAGCAGGAACAGCACCGGCGCATTCACTGGCAGCATCTTCTCGCGCCCGTCGGGGAAGTGGAACACCTCGCGCCCCTCGCGGCCATGGTGCGGCCCCTTGGCGATGGCGATGAGGTTGACATCCTCCACCCCCAGTTCCTCCAGCGCGGCCTTCACCGCGCTCATCTGCCCCTTGCCGCCATCGATCAGCACCAGATCGGGCCACATGCCACGATCGCGGTCCGGGTCCTCCTCCATCGCCCGGCCGAAGCGGCGGGTCATCATCTCGGCCATCATGGCGAAATCATCGTTGCTGTCGGCCTCTTTCACATTCCACTTGCGATACTGGCCCTTCTGGAAGCCTTCGGGGCCGGCAACGATCATCGCGCCCAGCGCATGGGCGCCCTGGATGTGGCTGTTATCATACACTTCCACGCGCTGCGGCGCTTCGGGCAGTTCGAGGAATTCGGCCATCTCGCGCCAGATCTTCGCCTTGCTGCCGCTTTCGGCCATGCGCCGCTCCAGCGCCTCGGTGGCGTTGCGGGCGGCCTGTTCCACCAGCCGCTTGCGATCGCCGCGCTGGGGCGTGGCGATCTCCACCTTGCCGCCGGCCCCCTCGCGCAGGGCCTCGGCCAGCAGTTCCGCCTCGGGCAGCGCGCGATCGAGCAGGATGACGCGCGGCGGCGGCACTTCCTCGTAGAATTGCGCCAGGAAGCTTTGCAGCACCTCGCCCTCCTCCAGCCCGTCGGTATGGGCGGGGAAGAAGGCGCGGTGGCCCCAGTTCTGCCCGCCGCGAATGAAGAAGGCCTGGATGGCGATCTGCCCGGCCTTGGCGGCCAGCGCGAAGATATCGGCATTGGGCAGGCCCTCGGCGTTGATCGCCTGGCTGCCCTGGATGAAGGTGGCCGCGCGCAGCCGGTCGCGCAGCAAGGCGGCGCGCTCGAAATCCAGCGCCTCGGCGGCGGCAGCCATCTGCGCTTCCAGCTCGCGCTGCACGGCCGAGGATTTGCCGCCGAGGAAATCCTTCGCCTGGCGCACCAGCTCGGCATAATCGGCCGCGCTGATCCGCTCGACGCAAGGCGCCGCGCAGCGCTTGATCTGATAGAGCAGGCACGGCCGGTCGCGCCGGCTCATGAAACTGTCGGTGCACGAGCGCAGCAGGAACAGCTTCTGCAGCGCGTTGATCGTGGTGTTGACCGAGCCCGCGCTGGCAAAGGGGCCATAATAATGGCCGGCCGAACGCCGCGCGCCGCGGTGCTTCTGGATGCGCGGGAAGGCATGATCGGTGCGCAGCAGGATGAAGGGGAAGCTTTTGTCATCGCGCAGCAGCACATTGTAGGGCGGGCGGAAGCGCTTGATCAGCTGCGCTTCCAGCAGCAGCGCCTCGGCCTCGGAATTGGTCGTGACGATGGTCATCGCCCGGCACTGGCTGACCATGCGCTGCAGGCGCAGCGGCAGCCGGTCTACCTGGGTGTAATTGGCCACCCGGTTGCGCAGCGCCCGCGCCTTGCCCACATACAGCACATCGCCCCGCGCATCCTGCATGCGATAAACACCCGGCCGCGCCGGCAGCGTGGCCAGCACTTCGCGGATGGCGGCAACGCCGGCGTCCAGATCGGGCTTTTCGCGCCCGCGCACCAGGCTGGTGGCGGCATCCTCGTTGAAACGCTCGGCGCTGTCAGGGTCGCGCGGGGGGTCTGTGGGCTTCGACATGCGCCCCGGATAGACGCAAGCCGCGCCTTTGGGGAGAGGCCCAAAGGCGCCGGCGCCGGCAGACAGGCCCCGGCGCCGGAAAAAGCCCCGGGCTCAGCGATCGTCCAGCGTGTGGAGGAAGGCGATGATGTCGTCGATATCGGCATCGCTCAGCGGCGGCGTGTCGCCGCGCTTCTGGGTGAAGGGGGCATCGGCTACATCGATGTTGCCATGATATTTGGCCGGCAGATCATTGTAGATCAGCAGGCGCCCCTGCGCATCGCGCGGATAGACCTTCTCCGGATGGGCGGCGCGCTGGTTGTAGAAATTCAGCACGTCGCGCAGATTATGATAAACGCCATTGTGGAAATAGACCCCGCGCCTGGCGCTGTTGCGCAAGGTGGGGGTGAGGAACATGCCGCAATATTGCGTCTGCCGGGCCAGATCCTGGCGCGCCGGGCCGCACAGGCCCATATCGAAGAAGGCCGGATCGCGGTTGACCTTGAGGCGCGGATTGCGCGGCACGCCCAGCGCCTCGAATTCGCTGTCGGTGAACAGCGGCGGCAGGCCATCGGCGGCGGGCTGGCTGAGGTGGCAGGCGGCGCAATTGCCCTTCTCCGGGTCGTTGAACAGGCGCAGGCCGCGCATTTCGGCATGGGTCAGCCGTTCCTTGCCCTCCAGCCAGGCATCATACTTGCTGTTGAAGCGGTGGAACGCCCCCGATTCGACCTGATAGGCCGACAGCGCCGACATCGCCTCGATGAATAGCATCTCGGGCCGATCCAGCGTGTGCTGGCCAAACAGCCGGCCCAGCTGGGCAAGATAGGGCAGGCGGCGCAGCTTATCCACCACGGCGAAACGGTCCTTGTTGGCCATTTCGGCGGGGTTCATCATCGGCCCCATCGCCTGGTCCATCAGCATGTCGATCCGCCCGTCCCAGAACAGGCCGCCGGCGGGCACCAGGGCGGAAGCCTCGGCAGGGGTGCCGGCGCTTTTCACTTGCCTGGCCTGCGTCTGCGCCTTGTCGGCCAGCTGGTCGAGCGGGATCGGCACATCGAGATCGGCCGTGGAGGGGCCGATGGTGAAGCCCTTCTGGCGATAGAGATAGGTGAGCCCCGGCGGCGGGCGCAGCCCTTCCTGATCCATGGCAATGCCGCCCAGCTCCACATCGCGGGCAGTGGGCGGACCAAAGGCGCGGGCCGGATCATGGCAGCTGGCGCAGGATTGCTTGCCCGAGGCCGACAGCGACGGATCGAAAAACAGTTTCTGCCCCACCTGGGCCAGCACGCTCAGCGGCTTTTCGGCCGGGCGCAGCAGCTTTACGGGGTGGGGGTTGGCGCCGGTCGTATCCTCGATCCAGCGGCCCATCGCGGCGGGCGCCTGGGCGGGAAAGGCGAGGAACCAGCCCAGCGTGGCGCCGCCCGCCACCGCCAGCGCGGCAGCCCCCAGCGCCACCTTGCGCCAGACGCGCCTCCCTCCCGATGCGCGGGGGGCGTTGTGGCTGGCGGCAGGTTGGGTGTCAGGCTCGGTCGCGGTCATGGCAGGGCTTTGCAAAAAAGAGATCTCCCGCCGGCGCGCTGGCCGGCGGGAGAAGAGTAGGGTGGAAACCGGCAGGCCTCAGCTCGTGGTGCGCACGCCGGTGGTGGTGTTCAGCAGATAGGTGCCGGTGCGCGGCGAGGAGGTGAAGTCGAACAGGCTGCGGATATCGCCGGCGGCGGCATCGTTCGAACCATTGCCCAGGCGCTTGCCGCCCAGCCAGTTGTCCTCGATGAAGCGGACGATCGACGACTGCGAGATCTGCGTGCTGTCGACATAATTCTGCCGCGCATAGGGCGAGATCACCAGGAAGGGCGTGCGCGTGCCCGGGCCGCAGCGGCCGTTCACGGTCTTGCCCGAAAGGCCGACACCGGCGGTGGCGCTGCTGCTGGTGCAGCTGCCGGCGGCGGTGAAGGCATCGTAGGTGGCATCCGAGGAGGAAGTGGTGATCGTCGGCGACTGGTGGTCGTACCAGCCGTCGGAATCGTCATAGGCGATGATGATCGCCGTGTTCTTCCAGTCCGACTGCTGCATGATGAAGTTGATGGCGGTGGTGATGAAGGTCTGCTCGTCCAGCGGGTTCGAATTGCCCGGGTGGCCATCCTGGAAGGCGGGCGCCTTGATGAAGCTGACCGAGGGGAAGTTGCCCGCGCTGACCGCCGTCACGAAGTCGTTGTAGTCATACTGGTGGTTGATCGCGGTGGCGCCATACGAGCTGTCGGTGGTCTCGGTATAGCCGATCATCGCGGTCGAGCTGGGGCGGGTGTGGTTGATGTTGGCGGTGGTGCCGTAATACTGGAACCAGGCGTGGTGGGGGATGTAGTCCGTCACCGTCGAGCTGGTGTTGGGCGACACGGTCGAGCGCGCGCAGCCGGTGGTGTTGTTGCTGTTGGTGGTGGCCAGGTTGAAGCCGCCCATGAAGCCGCCCCAGGTGATGCCGGCCGCATTCAGCAGGTCGCCGATGTTCTGGCCGCTCATCTTGACGGTGGCGCTGGTCGTGCTCGAGCACTTGTCGCCGGTGGGATCAGGGTCGCCGATGACCGAGAAACTGCCGTTGCCATCGGCAATGGCGCTGCTGGCAATGGCCGAGCCGGTGGAAGTGACCGCGCCATTGTTCTGGCCCGAGATCACGTTGATGGCGCCCGGCGTCGAGGGACCGAAAGTGTCGGTCCAGGCGTTGTCGCTCATCGCGTAGTTCTGGGCATAGTTCCACAGGGCGGTAACGGTGTTGCCGTCGAAATAGCCGAGCACCTGCGCCTTGGTGCCGAACTGGGCCGAACCGCTGGTGGCCGCCTTGCCGGTGTAATAGACAAAGGCATCCATCAGGCCGTTGTCGCTGGCTTCCTGCTCGGGCAGGTAGGCATGGTTCATGCTCGTCACGTTATATTGCGCGCGATCGATGCGGAACGGGTTCAGATAGCTCGCCTGATAGCCAAGGCTGGTGTTCAGGCTGTTCGTCATGTTGGGGTTGGCGTTCAGCAGCGAGGGGTGCTTGAGGTAGTTGTTGACATAGGCAACGTTGGAGGGCGCGGTCCAGCTCTGGGTCGGCTCGCCGGTGGGGTCGGCCGACTGCGGATAGGTGCCGAAATAGTGGTCGAACGACTGGTTCTCGGGGAAGATCACCACCAGATGCTTGATCGGCGTGGTGGTGGTCAGCTTGTCCTGCGCGGTGGTGTTGCTGTCGGTGCTGGTGTTCTTGTTATCGTCGTGGCAGCCGGCCAGCAGCAGGGCGGCGCCTGCGGTTGCGGTCAAGGCGAGTGTCGTCAAAAGCCCTGTTTTGCGTTTCATGTGAATAGACTCCAGATGCGCTAGCGCGGCGCGCCGGTGATCTGAAAGCCCCGCCGGTCAGCCGCTGGAAAATCGGGCCACGCCCGCGCGCCGATCCAGCAGCCCAAGATGACAGGGCAATGACGATTTCCCAAGTTTTCCATTGTCTTAATAGTGACCCATTCGGCCATTACAAATCTTGCAACGCAAATGGCCGCGCAGGTGAAAGACCTTAATCCGGCATGCGGCGGCCGACATAAAACCGTCACCAAACCGTCGCATAGCCCGCTCGCCCAGGTTCTTCGCAACCTGCTCACCGCTTTTGCCCCACACCCTTTCGCCAAGGACATCTCGTGCGCACAGGATCGACAGCGTTGGGAGGCATGCTGGCCTTGTGCTGCAGCATCATGCCCATCGCTGCCCCCCGCGCGCATGGCCAGGTGATCGAGATCGGCGATGATGGCGTGGTGCGCCAGCGCAGCAACACCGCCGCCGTGGGCTGGACCACCCTGCCCGCCCCCGGCGCACGCCCCGCCCCCCGCGCGGGCCATGGCGCCAGCGCCCTGCCCGCTGCCAGTGTTCTTCCCGCTGCCACCTCCCTACCCGCCGGCTCCGTCGAGGCTGCCGGCGTGCCGGAGATCTGGCGCGCGCCCTTCGCGGCGGCGGCCAGCCGCTACAATGTCAGCCCGCATCTGCTTTCCGCGCTGATCTGGCAGGAAAGCCGCTGGCACCCGCAGGCGATCAGCCCCAAGGGCGCGGTGGGCCTGGGCCAGCTGATGCCCGCCACCGCCCGCGCCCTGGCTGTCGACCCGCGTGATCCTGAGGCCAATATCGATGGCGCGGCGCGCTATCTGCGGCTGATGCTCGACACGTTCGACGGCGATGTCGTGCGCGCCCTTGCCGCCTACAATGCCGGCGCGGCCCGTGTGGCGCGCGCTGGCGGCGTGCCCGCCATTGCCGAAACCCGTTCGTATGTCGCCAATATCCTCAACCGGGTAACGGCCACCACCACCACAGGATTGCTCAAATGATCAAGCGCTTTGCCCTTCGCGCCCGGCTGGCGGCCCTGTCTGCCGCCAGCAGCCTTCTGGCCTCTTCGCCGGCCCTTGCCCAGGCGGCCGGCGGCACCGATCCGGCCGGTTCCGGCCCCATCGTTGCCGCCATGGGCTGGCTGCAGGGCACGCTGCTGGGCAATGTCGCCACGGCCGTGGCGGTGATCGCGGTGGCGATGGTGGGCTTCATGATGCTGACCGGGCGGATGAACTGGCGCTTTGGCGCCACGGTGATCATCGGCTGCTTCATCCTGTTCGGGGCCAGTGCCATTGTCTCGGGCATTCAGGCCACCGCCCAGGCCACCCATTGAGCCGGGCTGACAGCTGATGAACCGCGCTCCGGTTTTCCGCGCCCTCACCCGGCCACAGATGTTCGGCGGGGTCACCTACAGCTTCTTCGTCATCAACATGGCGGTGACGACCGAGGCCTTCCTCATCTCGCACAGCTTCTGGGCGCTGCCGCTGGCGCTGGTGGTGCATGGGGTGGGCTATGTGGCGTGCCTGCGCGAACCGCGCGTGTTCGATCTGTGGCTGACGCGGGTCAGCCGTTGCCCGCGGGTGCGCAACTGGGCCCGCTGGGGCTGCAACAGCTACGCGCCATGAGCGGGGGCAAAACCGCCAGCCGGGCCAAGGCGCCGGCCTGGAAGGGCCCGGCCGCATGGGGGCCCAGGGAAGCGCGCGCAGGGGATCGGCTGCCCTATGCGGAGCTGGCCGATGGCACCACGCTGCGCCTGCGCGATGGCTCGCTGATGGCGATGATCCAGGTGCCGGGCCTGCCGTTCGAGACAGAAGACGACGAGGCGCTCGACCATCATCTGGGCGTGCGCGAGACGATGCTGCGCTCTGCGCTGGATGCCCGCTTCGTGGTCTATCACCATGTGCTGCGGCGGCGGGTGGAGGTCTCGCTCGACACCCCCGGCCATGGCGCGCCGGCAGATCCCTTTGCCGCCCTGCTGCATAGCCGCTGGCAGGATCGCCTCTCCACCCGCCGGCTGTTCGTCAACGAGCAGGTGCTGACCGTGCTGCGCCGCCCGGCCCGCGGCAAAACCGGCTGGCCCGAAAAGATCAGGCGCCGCCTGGCCGGCACCAGCGCCGGCCCCGATCCGGCCGACCGGCGCGCGCTGGATGCCGCCGTTACCGCGCTGGTGGCAGCGCTGGAACCCTATGGCGCGCGCGTGCTGGGCAGCTATGCCGGCCCGCGCGGCGCCCTGTTTTCCGAACCGCTGGAAATCCTCTCGGCGCTGTATAATGGCGAGATGCGCCCGGTGGCCGTGCCGCCCCAGGGCACCGATATCGGCCATCACCTGCCCTATGCGCGGGTTTCCTTCGGGCTGGATGCGATCGAGGTGGCGCAGCCATCGGGCCGCAGCTTTGCCGCGATGCTGGCGGTGAAGGATTATCCCGACAGCACCCGCGCCGGGCTGATCGACAATATCCTGCGCCTGCCGCACGAGCTGGTGCTGACCGAAAGCTTTGCCCCCGCCGACCGCCAGATCGCCCGCGAGCGGATAGATCTGGCCATCCGCCGCCTGCGCTCGGCCGACGAGGAAGCGGGCGCGGAACGGCGCGAGATGCTGGCCGCGCGCGATGCGCTGGGCGCAGGGCAAGTGGGCTTTGGCGATCATCACCTCTCGCTGATGGTGCGCGCCGGCGATCTGCCCGCGCTCGACCGGGCAGCGGCGGCAGCGGGCGCCGCGCTGGCGGATCTGGGCGCTGTGGCCGTGCGCGAGGATGTGAACACAGAGCCCGCCTTCTGGGGCCAGTTTCCCGGCAACGAAAGCTATGTGGTGCGCCGCGCGCTGATCTCCACGGCCAATGCCGCCGGCTTCCTCTCGCTGCATGGCATGCCCTTCGGCCGGCCAGAGGGCAACCACTGGGGCCCGGCCGCCACCGTGTTCGAAACCACCAGCGCCACCCCCTATTTCTTCAACTTCCACGAGGGCGATCTCGGCAATTTCACCGTCATCGGCCCCTCGGGTTCGGGCAAGACGGTGGTGTTGAACTTCCTTGCCGCCCAGGCGCAGAAATTCGCCCCCCGCACCGTCTTCTTCGACAAGGACCGCGGCGCCGAGATCTTCCTGCGCGCCATTGGCGGCCATTATGCCCGCATCCAGCCCGGCGAGCCGACCGGCTTCAACCCGCTGGCCATGCCCGACACCGCGCTGAACCGCGCCTTCCTGCGCGACTGGCTGGGGGTGATGCTGGCGGCGGAAGGGCCCGAGGAACTGGCCAGCATTGCCCAGGCGGTGGATGCCTGCATGGAGGCAGAGCCCGCCTTTCGCCGCCTGCGCCACTTCCGCGAATTGCTGGGCGGCGCGCGCCGGCCGGAACCGGGCGATCTGCCCTCCCGGCTGGATCCCTGGATCAACACCGGCGAACACGCCTGGCTGTTCGACAACGCCCATGACGCGCTCGACCTTGATGCCCGCACGCTGGGCTTCGACATGACCGCGCTGCTCGACACGCCGGCGCTGCGCACGCCCGCCATGCTCTACCTCTTCCACCGCATCGACGAGCGGCTGGATGGCACCCCCACCATGGTGCTGATCGACGAGGGCTGGAAGGCGCTGGACGACCCTGTCTTTGCCGCGCGCATCCGCGACTGGCTGAAAACCCTGCGCAAGCGCAACGCGCTGGTGGGCTTTGCCACCCAAAGCGCGCGCGATGCGCTCGACAGCCGCATCGCCAGCGCCATCGTCGAGCAGACCGCGACGATGATCTTCACCCCCAACCCGCGCGCGCGGCCCGAGGATTATTGCGAAGGCTTCGGCCTTTCCGCGCATGAGCTGGAACTGGTGCGCCAGTTGCCCGCCCACAGCCGCTGCTTCCTCATCCGCCATGCCAATCATTCGGTGGTGACGCGGCTGGATCTGGGCGGCGAGGCGGATATCCTCACCGTGCTGTCGGGCCGCGAGGCGAGCGTGCGCCGGCTGGATGGCCTGCGCGCCCGGCTGGGCGATGCACCCGCCGCCTGGTTCGAGGCGCTGACCGGCACCCCCTGGCCCGGCCGCGCAGACGTGCAGGCCCCCCCCCTGCCGAGCGCTGCCGAATGAACGCCTGCCCCGCCATGCAGCTGGATGGCGCCAGCCTTGCGCAAACCCTGCGCGGGCTGGATTGCGCCATGGGGGCGGGCACGGCCACGGCCTTTTCCCGCCTGTTTGGCAGCCATGGCGCGCTGATGCCGGCGTTGACCGGGCTGCTCACGCTTTATGTCGGCTTCTTCGGCTGGGGGCTGCTTACCGGGCGCACCCGGCTGGGCCTGTCTGCCCTCACCCCGCGCATGCTCACCATCGGCCTGGTGATGACCTTTGCCACCTCGTGGATGGCCTATCAGAACGTGGTGTGGCAACTGGCGGTGGGCGGGCCCGATCAGATCGCCAATGTGATCGCCGGCGGCCACGGATCGGCGATGAACGCCTTTGCCGACAAGATCGAGATCATCTTTTCCGCCATTGCCGATGCCACGCATCAAAGCGCGGCCGGCGCCGTGGCGGCCAGCCAGGCCACCGCCGATGGCGCCTCGCGCACGGTCTCCTTCCTCTCGCCCCAGGGCATGCTGTGGATTTCCGGGCTGATGCTGCTGGTGGGCACGGTGGGGGTGATGGTTACCGCCAAGATCGTGCTGGCCGCCTTGCTGACGCTGGGCCCGGTGTTCATCGTGATGGCGCTATTTCCGGCCACGCGCGGGTTGTTCGAGGGCTGGCTGAAGGCCTCTGTCGCCAGCGCGCTGGTGCCCTTGCTGACGGTGCTGGTGGGCGGGGCGATGCTCTCGATGATCGCGCCGCTGATCCGCGATGCGCTCAATGATTCCACCGAGCAGGCGACGCGCGGCGCGATGATGCTGTTCCTGTCGGCCTGCGTCTATGTGGCGCTGATGGTGCTGCTGGGGCGCACCGCGGCGATGATCGTCTCGGGCTGGCGGCTGCCTTTGGGCCAGCCCCCGGCGCCGGCCACAGTGGTGGCGGCAGCGGCAGCGGCCACCGCCGCGCCCGCCATCACCGCCGGCATCGCCCCCTCTTTTGCGCAGGCCGCCAACCCGCGTGTGCGCGCCATGATGGCCGGCCTCCAGGCCTCTGCCCGCGAGGCGGCCGACAGCGCCGGCACCAGCGCCGAACGCACCGAAAGGGCGCGCACGCTGGTCATGGGGCTGGCGCCTGTGGCAGCCAGTGCCGCGGCCAGCCCCGGCGATCGCCGCCTGCAGGGCGTGGGCAGCCGCTTTCGCCCCCGCCCCGATGCCTCCACCCCTTCCGCCAAGGCCCACCCGTGAAGCTTGATCCGCTCTCTTCCTCCGCGCTTGCCCTGCTGGCAGCTGCCTTGCCCGTTCTGGCGCCCGCTGCCAGCGCCCGCCATGCACGCCACGATGCGCGCCTGGTGCCGGCTGCCGGTGCCCATGATGCACGGATCGTGGGCCGCCTCTATGATCCGGGCGTGATCGTCACCGTGCGCGGCCATACCGGCATCCAGACGACGATCGAGTTCCGCGCCGACGAGCGGATCGACAATATCGCCGTGGGCGATTCCACCGAATGGCAGGTGACGCCCAACAAGCGGGCCTCGCTGGTCTTCGTCAAGCCGATGAAGGCCAGCAGCCACACCAACATGACCGTCATCACCGACCGGCGCACCTATCTGTTCGATCTGGTGGCGCGGCCCGGGCTGGCGCCGGCCTATATCCTGCGCTTTTCCTATGCGCCCGATCCGGTGCCGCCGCCGCCGCCCACGCTGCTGCCGGTGGAGGCCGAGATTGCCCGGGCCGGCAGCCCGCCGCCCGAAAGCAGCCCGGCCGACCTCCATTTCAACTGGGTGATGAGCGGCATGCGCAGCCTGTGGCCGGCCCGCCTGTTCGATGATGGCCAGTCCGTCTGGCTGAGCTGGCCCCGCGATGCCGAGCCGCCCGCCATCCTGCGCCACGATCCGGCCGGCGGCGACGGGCCGCTGAACTATCGCATCGCGGGCGATTACATCGTGGTGGACGGGGTGCCCGCGCAAATCACCCTGAAGCGCGGCAAGCAGACCGCCACGCTGATGGCCCCCGCCCGCCTGGTGCCCGGCAGCGATGCCCCCGCCGGCAAAACGCCGCGCCATCACAAGCCGCAAGGCACCGTGGCCGCCCCTCCGCCAGCAGCAGAGGCCGGCAAGGACAGCGCTGCCCCCGCCGCCGCCAGCACAGGCCCCCACCCATGAGCCCCGCCCCCACACCGCCGAACCGCCCGCTGCCCAACCGCCCGCTACCCAGCCCTGCCGGCGAGGGCGATCCGCGCCTGAAGATGGATGACGAGGCACTGGCCATGGCCAGCCGCAACGCTTTCCCGGTGGTGGCGCAGGCCCGGCGCCGTTCCGACACGATGGGGCTGGCGCTGGGCGCGCTGGTGGCCGTGCTGTTGGGCGCGGTCACGCTGGTCTCACTCAGCCGCCACCGCACCGCGCCTGCGGCCGACCGCCTGGCCACCGCCCTGCCCACCCCCGCGCCCAGCGCCACGCCGCACCCCGGCTTCACGCCCATTGCCCTGCCGCTGCCGGTCACGCCGGCCAAGGCGATGGCGGGCATTTCGGCCGTGGCGATTGCCGGGGCCGCCTCGCCGGCGATGGTGTACGACGGGCCGAGCGGGCCTGCGGTGGCCGCCCCTGCCGCAGCCCCTGCCGCCGCCCACGGCGGCGAGGGCGAAGGCAAGGACAAGAGCGAGGACACCGACCAGTTCCTCACCAAGGCCAACAGCGCGGTGGATACCGCCACCGCCGAGAAGATGGGCGATCCGGCCAACACCATCACGCAGGGCACGCTGATCTCGGCCGTGCTGGAAACCGCGCTGGATTCCGACCTGCCCGGCTATGTGCGCGCGCTCGTCACCGAGAATGTGCGCAGCTTCGATGGCTCCAGGGTGCTGATCCCGCGCTATTCGCGGCTGATCGGCCAATACAAGTCGGGCCTCGCCACCGGCCAGCAGCGCGCCTATGTGGTGTGGACAAGGCTCCTGCGGCCCGATGGCGTGTCGGTGGCGCTGGGCTCGCCGGGCATTGATTTTGGCGGCCAGTCGGGCCTCACCGGCAAGGTCTACAGCCATTACCTGCAGCGCTATGGTCCCTCTGTCGTGCTCTCGGTGCTAACGGGGCTCGCCACCCAGTCGGGCAATTCGGTGGTGGTTTCCACCGGCAACACCGCCTCTTCCGTGGCCGCCCAGCACGACACCCAGATCCCGCCGACGATCAAGGTGGCCGCCGGCTCGCCGATCCGGGTGTTCATGGCGCGCGATCTCGATTTTTCCAGCGTGACCGGCGCGGGCCGCAAGCCGTGAACCTGCCCGCGAGCGACACCGCCAGCCCGCCGGGCGGGGTCTATCTCAACGCCTATCTGGCGCCGCTGGAACAATGGCTGGCACGCGAGGATGTGACCGAGATCCTCGTCAACCGCCCGGGCGAGGTGTGGATCGAGGCGGCCGGGCAAGGCATGCTGCGCCATGCCGCCCCCGCTATCGACGACCGCCACCTGCAGCGCCTGGCCGAGCAGGTTGCCCGCGTCAGCCACCAGGGCATCAACCGCGAGCGGCCGCTGCTGGGCGCGGTGCTGCCCGATGGCGCGCGCGTGCAGTTCGTGGCGCCCTCTGCCACGCGGGCCCATTGGGCCATGGCCATCCGCCGCCACCGCATGGTCGAACTGCCGCTTTCGGCCTATGATCACGGCCCCCTGCCGCCGCCGCCCACGCTGGCCGGCGTGCCCGATCCCGCGGCCGATCCGGTGGGTTTTCTCCACCATGCGGTGCAGGCGAAGTGGACGGTGCTGGTTTCGGGCGGCACCTCCAGCGGCAAGACGACCTTCCTCAACGCGCTGCTGGGCGCGGTGCCGGCCGAAGAGCGCGTGGTGGTGATCGAGGATACGCCCGAAATCCGCCTGCGCCATGCCAACAGCCTGGGCCTGGTGGCGGTGAAGGGCGAGATGGGCGAGGCGAAGGTCTCTACCGACGATCTGCTGCAGGCCTCGCTGCGGCTGCGGCCAGACCGGATCGTGGTGGGCGAATTGCGCGGGCGCGAGACGGTGAGCTTCCTCAGGGCCATCAACACCGGCCATCCGGGCTCGTTCTCCACCATCCATGCCAGTTCGCCCGCCGGCGCGCTGGAGCAGCTGGCTCTGATGACGATGCAGGCCGGCCTTGGCCTCAGCCGGCACGACACGCTGGAATATGCCCGCACGATGATCGATGTGATCGTGCAGCTGGACCGCGCGCAGGGACAAAGGGGCATCCGCGCGATCGAATGGCTGCGCCGGCCTGATTGATAGCTGCGCCGGCCGGGCTGATGCCCCGCCGGCGCCGCCGGGCCCTCAGAACATCTTGCGCAGCTCGAAGCCGATGATCCGGCCATAGGCATCCATATAGGGCGCCTGATAGCTGAGCGGCACTTCGCCCGCCGCATTCGTCACCTTCTGGATCGAGCCCAGCAGGTTGTTCGCCATGATCGACATGCGGCTGTTCTTGAGGAAGGGCACTGCCTTGATCACCCGCTGCTGCTGGTTGAAATCCAGGAACAGCCGCGCGTTGATCTTGAGCAGCGCGCCATAGCGCAGATCGGCGCTGGTGCCGGTGCCATCGACATGGGTCGGCGCGGTCCAGGTGGTGTTGGTGCGCAGGCCAAAGCCCTTGTAGAAGAAGCCGCCGTCGATCTCCAGCGAGTGGCGCGCCACGCCGCCGGTGCTGGCAATCGCATCGCCATGCAGCAGATCGAGCACCGCCCCGCCATCAACCAGCTGCACCCGGTCGATCAGCTGCACCGTGTGATAGAGCGAGAGGTTCCAGCGCCCTTCATGCCGCGGCCCGCTGGGCCCGCCGCCCGGGCCACCAGGACCACCCGGGCCGCCGGGGCCACCCGGCCCACCGCCCCCCGGCCCGCCGGATCCGCCGGCACCATGCCCCCCGCCGCTGCCCCCCTTGCTGCCGCCATCGCCGCCGCCATGGCCCTCGCCCGGCGGCGGGCCGCCCGGGGGCGGGCCATCCATGCCGAAGCGGCTGCGGCTTTGCACCACCTTGCCCATGTTGCCGAACAGGTTGATGCCCCAGCGAATGCGCGACTGGTGCTCGCTGGCGATCGTCACCGGGCGCTCGTCGATCTGGGTGATGGTGCCGTTCACCCGCGTCACGCGGTCGGTATAGGCGTCTTCCACGGCGGCTGTCAGCAGCGGGAAGGAAGCGGACACATTGCTGGAATGATTGTCGAAATATTCGACGACGAAATTGGAGTTCTTCGACAGGAAGGGCGGCGTCCAGTTCATCGACAGCTTGATGTCGTGGCGGCTTTCCTTCTTCAGCGCCGCATTGCCGCCGGTCAGCACGGTGGCCAGCACCGTCTGCCCGGTAGTGAAATCATAGGTCGAGACGTTGTAGGTGGTGACCGCCGCCGCGCCCAGATTGGCCAGCGAGGGCGCCGCCTCATTGTTGATATAGCTGGCCTGCAGGCTGAAGCGCTTGGTGATCGCCCAGTTGCCGCCGGTGGACCAGTTGGTCAGCCAGCCGAAATCGGAGAGTTTGTCGACCCCTGCCGAGACATTGAGCGTGAGATCGCCCAGCGCCTCGCCGAAATGTTCGCGCGTGCTGGTGAGAGGGATCGCCAGGTTGAAGCCGGTGGAGGCATCGCCGCGGCGGAAACGGGTGGAGGTGTTGTTGGCGGCATTGGTGTTGCCGGTGCTGGTGGCTTCCTGCCAGGTATAGGCAAAGCCGGCCTTCACCGTCAGCGCGATATCGCCGGCCGGCCCATGCACCGGGCGGCCCATCAGCGTCACCAGGCTGGTCAGCGTGTCGGTGCGGGTGCTGGCCACCGCAAGGCCCGCATAGGGCAGCGCGGGCAGCGTGCCATAGGGATCGGCCAGGGTGATGCCGCTGGTGTCGGCGCGGTCGTCGGTGCGGGTCACGGCATCGGTGTGGCTGCCATCGACCGTGGCCGAAAGCTGCCACTTGCCGCCAACATTCTTGTTGAAGCTGGTGCCGGCCTGGATCTCGTCGGTGCGAGTGAAAGTGCCCAGCGCGCCGGGGAAGGTGCGCACCACATCGGCGCCGCCGGCCCCTGCGCCGGTGATCGTCAGCGTGTTGAGGCCGTTCTTCGCATCCGTCTCGGTGCGGGTGAGCGCGCCGTTCATCGCCAGCGAGCCGCCGGTGGGGCCAGAGCCGATGGGGATCGTGTAGGTGGCGTT
The DNA here is from genome assembly GCA_035653915.1 of Novosphingobium sp. GTDB lineage: Bacteria > Pseudomonadota > Alphaproteobacteria > Sphingomonadales > Sphingomonadaceae > Novosphingobium. The sequence continues at coordinate 19,999 of DASRYE010000041.1, forward strand.
CAGCTTGTAGTCGCGCGTGTCGGAGACCAGCGTGCGGTTATCGGCCTGGCTGGGGTCTGTCGCCACGCTCGACTGGCTGCTGGCGGCCTCTGCCACATGGCGGGTGGCCTCGGTCATCGGCGTGGTGTGATCGACCGAGGCGGCGATGTTCAGCCGGCGGTTCTTGTCGATCTTGGCATAGCGGGCCGAGCCCTTGACGGTGGAAGTGCCGCCGGCATCGGGCTGGGTATATTCCGCCTCCACAGAGCTGGCGCGGTAATGCTCTTTCAGGATGATGTTCACCACCCGCTGATCGGGCGCATAGCCATAGCGCAGCGCCACTTCCTCGGGCAGCACCTCGATCTTGCGGATGGCCTCTGGCGGATAGTCGCGCAATTCGCGGAAGGAGGCGATGCGCTGGCCGTTGACGAGGATGATCGGCCCATCCGACGAGCGGCCGCGCCCGGAATTGGTCTCGGCCGAAATCGCATCGATCAGATCCGAGATCGAGCTGACGCCATAGGAAGCGATATCCTCCTCGTCGAAAGTGACGATGGGCGCCTGGGGGGCATCCACCTGGCCGGCGATCTTGCCTGCCACCACCACGATCGGCCGCTTGCCGCCGCCTTGCGCGCTGCTGTCAGCGGAAGAGGTGGTGTCAGCGGAAGAGGTGGTGTCGGCAGAAGAGGCAGTGTCGGCCGCAGAAGCGCTGCTGCCCTGCGTTTGCGCCAAGGCGGCCCCGGGCAGCAGCAGCACCGACAGAACCGAAGAAACCGACAGATGATATGGCCTGCGCAAGGCGCGACACTCCCTTGAATATTGATTTGTTCAGGCCCCGATCCCGCCCTGCCGGATGGGCCATGCGCATGACCGCGGCAAGACAGGGGCGCGTATCATTTTGTCGCATCGCTGATACGGTTTTGCCGGGGCGATTCATCGCCGGGTCATTAAGGCCAAGCCAAGGCTTTCCTTTTGCACCGCTTGCGTCTATGGGCAGCCCCGAACCTCCCTGACAGACCCTGGAAACCGACAGACCGGATGGCAAAAGAAGAACTTCTCGAAATGCGCGGTACGGTAGTGGAACTGCTGCCCAACGCCATGTTCCGCGTGCGCCTCGAAAACGATCACGAGATCCTCGGCCACACCGCCGGCAAGATGCGCAAGAACCGCATCCGCGTGCTGGTGGGCGATGAAGTGCTGGTGGAACTCACCCCTTACGACCTGACCAAGGGCCGTATCACCTATCGCTTCATGCCCGGCCGCGGCGGCCCCGGCTCCTACTGAGCGGGCCGATGACCACGCCAGCGGCGCCCCTGCAGCTGGTTCTGGCCTCTTCCAGCCCGCGCCGGCGCGAGCTTGTCGGCCGGCTGGGTGTTGAGCCCGCCCGCATCGCCAGCCCCGATATCGACGAAACCCCCGCCAGGGGCGAGCGCCCGCGCGCCTATGCGCTGCGCCTGGCCGAGGAAAAGGCCCGGGCGGTGGCGCGCGCGGCCGGCGAAGTGGTGCTGGCCGGCGATACCACCGTGGCACTGGGCCGGCGCATCCTGCCCAAGGCGGAAAGCGCCGATGATGTGCGCGCCATGCTGCAGCTGATGCAGGGCCGCCGGCACAGCTGCATCTCGGCGATCAGCGTGATCGATGCCGAAGGGCGCCAGCGCAGCCGCCTCAACGAAACCGTCGTCGCCTTCAAGCCGCTCTCGGCCGAGGAGATCGAGGCCTATGTCGCCAGTGGCGAAGGGCTGGGCAAGGCCGGCGGCTATGCCATCCAGGGCCGCGCCGAGGCGCTGGTGCGCTTTATCGCCGGCAGCCATTCGGGCGTGATGGGCCTGCCTCTGTTCGAGGCGCGCGCGCTGCTGCGCGCTGCCGGCCTGCCGCTGGGCTGATGCCGGTGGAATGGCAGGTGGAGGAAGGGCTGGGCGAGACCCGCGCCCTGCTGATCGCCCATGGCGAGGCGGTGGCCGCAAGGCTGGCCTGGCCGGGCGCTCTGGCCGCCGGCGCGGTGATCGAGGCGCCGCTGTTCCATCGCCCCAAGGGCGCCCGCTGGGGCCTGGCCCGCGCCGCCAACGGCGAGGAAGTGCTGGTGGACCGCCTGCCGCCCGATGCCAGCGAGGGCGCCACCATGCGCCTTGCCATCACCCGCGCCGCCATGGCCGAACAGGGCCGGCTGAAACGCGCCCTCGCCCGGCCGACAGACGCCCCCTTGCGCCCCGCCCCCCCGCTGGCCGAAACACTGGCCGAAACATTGGCCGGCCAGGGCCTGCCGGTGCGCGTGGTGCGGCGCTTTCCGGCGGGGCTGTGGGAAGAGGTCTTTGCACAAGGGTGGAGCGGCGAGGTGCCCTTCACCGGCGGCGGCCTGCTCATCTCGCCCACCCCGGCGATGACGCTGATCGATATCGACGGCACCCTGCCGCCGCCTGCCCTGGCGCTGGCAGCGGCAGGCGCTGTGGCCGAAGCGATCCGCCGGCTGGATATCGCCGGCTCGATCGGCATCGACTTTCCGACGCTGGCCGAAAAGGCCCAGCGCCGCGCGGTGGACGAAGCGCTGGCCGCAGCCCTGGCCGATTGGCCGCATGAGCGCACGGCGATGAACGGCTTTGGCTTTGTGCAGATCATCGCCCGGCTGGAGGGCCCCTCGCTGGTGGCGCGGCTGGCGCGGGGGCGGGCGCGGGCCGCTGCCCTGCTGCTGCTGCGCCGCGCCGAACAGGCCGAAGGGCCCGGCGCCCTGCTGCTGGTGGCGCCGCCTGCCCTGCGCGCGGCGCTGGCGCTGCTGCCGGGCGATATGGAAGCGCAACTGGCCCGCCGCACCGGCCGCCGCCTGATCTGGCGCGAAGACCCGTCGCTGGCGCTCGACGCCGCCTATGCCCAGCCCCTTACCGAGGATCTGCTGCCATGATCGCCCCTGCCCGCAAATGCCCCATCTGCGGCCAGCCCCGCAGCGCCGCCCACGCCCCCTTCTGTTCCACCCGCTGCCGCGACCGCGATCTGCTGCACTGGCTGCAGGATGGCTATGCCCTGCCCGGCCCTGCCGCCGAGGATGATTCCGAGGGCCTGCCCCAGCCTGCCCCCAAGGATTTTTCCACAGAGTGATTTTCCTGCTTGCCAACAGCGCCGCGCTTGGCCATAGGCGCCCGACCAAACGCTGACAGGCGGCTCCAAACGCCCTCAGCCAGATGCCCGGGTAGCTCAGTTGGTAGAGCACGTGACTGAAAATCACGGTGTCGGCGGTTCGATTCCGTCCCCGGGCACCACCACCAATCATCAGACCTCTGCACGAAATGCCTTCGGGCATGTGCCACGTTCCGAACGGTGTTCGCGCAGACGATCTGAAGTCTCGTCAGGCCGGACTGCCTGATGGCCGCCATCCACAATGGCAGCGCCCGGCAGCCACATGCATCGCTGACTGCGCCCTACACGCCGCCTGGCGCAGCAGGATCAAGACCGGGGCTAAAACCGTGATCACGCCCCCTGTTCTGGCAGGGAAACCTTCTCACGAGACAATCCGAAATAGTGTCTTCCAAAATAAAACAATCCGTCATCCTCGTCGGATATATGCACCCTGTTGACCACACAATACATGACACAGTGGCTACCAACATCCACGGTGCTGGCTATATGGCATAGAAAGCTGACCAATGCGTCGCCCAGAAAGGGCGGCTCCGATTCGCCGAAACACCAGTCACCACCTGCGAATTTTTCATCGACGGCAAGCGAGCGGTTTCCAAAGCGGGCTGCCATGCCGGCATGATGCGCACGCAACACATTGATAGCCAATGCCCCATTGGCCATTATCGTCGCCAATGAGCCGGAACGCCTGTTGATGCAAACCAGCAGCGTCGGCGGTGCATCGGTAACACTGCACACCGCTGTCGCCGTCAATCCGGCCCGGCCTGCCGGGCCATCCGTGGTAATCAAATTGACCGCCGCCCCCAGCCGGGACATTGCCTCGCGAAAGAGGGGGGAATCCATTGGCGCGTTCATAAAAATCCGCTCCCAATATATTTTATATATCTGAGGTGTAATTCAAAAAACACTTTCAATGTATTATGCACCCATCATTCGGGTGCCTTGTGCCAAATACCGAAAAATTCGATATCGCCAGCCATTTCGAAGCCGTATAATCCGGCACATGGGCATATAATTCAAATTTATATTAATTATTTTAAAAATTATCCGAACTAATGGAGCGATGCATTGGCATGAAGGCACCCATTGATTATCGAAATAACCAAATCAACACATCGGAAATGACCGATTATTGTTCATATATACATTACCTGTTGACGAGCCCCCGCATCCAAGGTGAATGCAGGCGCGGGTTCATGAGAGTCGGCCAGGCCACACACCGCCCGCACGCTGGCTTTCAAGCGGCCCCCCGCACTCCCACCAACCCGTTGCAGATATAACGCCGCAAAAACGAACAGGACGAGGCCCGCAATGCCCCATATCGTCATCGAATACGCGCATACTCCATCCGCCCAGCAAGCCATCGATGGCTTGCTCGATGCGGTTATCGCGCGCGTCAGGGAATCGCCCATAATCGACATCGACAGCCTGAAACTGCGCGCAACGCCCATCCATCACTACCGTGTCGGCGGCGGGCATGCCCCGTTCATTCACACAACGGTTGCCCTGATGCGTGGCAAGGATGCGCGATCGATCAACGAGCTGTCCACGGACCTGTTCCGCACCATCGCATCGCACTTTCCAGACATTCAGCAGATTACCGTCGATGTGCGCGAAATGGATCCCGCGCCTTACCGCAAGCGGGGAAAAGAGCATGGCTGAGCTGATGATCGGCGCCCCCGTCGATCACGGCGCTGGCCGAGGCGCGCATCGTTGACAAACCTCGCCCGGTGATAGAATGAGGCAATTGAGTTTCATTTGAACCAATATGCCCCAAACAGAACAAACAATGTTCCACAGGAGTGGATTGCAGCAAAATGCCCAATGCAAGTAGCGGGAACGGCCAGCGCGCCCGGCGCACATCAACCGCCAACCCCTCGAATAAAAAGAACAAGATGCTCCTGCGATTGGCCGGCGCGCTGGTCGATTCTCCGGGGGCGAGCCTGGAATGGCTGGCGGAAATGGCCGAAACCAGCCGAGGCACGCTTTACCGGATCGCCAGCTCACGAGAAGAACTGGTTGTGCACCTGCGCAACTTCGTGAAGGAAACGCTCAACCTGGTGATGGACAGTGCCGCTCTGGAGACCGGAGAACCGCTGGCTGTCCTGTCGTCGTTGACGCGCGGTTTTCTGCAATATCCAACGCTGTGCACGTTCTCCGCAATGTCTGCACATATGAACACGCCCAACGGGGAACCCGCCGTCGACATCGAGGACTCATACAAGTCCCGCATGCGGGAATTCTTCGGCACATGGCAGAAGCAGGGCTATTTTCGCGAGGATGTCCCGACGGAATGGCTGGTTCTCTTTTACGATCACGTCACCCAGGCCGCCTCGGAAGGCATCCGGACAGGCAGGCTGGCCAGCGCCCAGGCCGAACCGCTCGTGATCGAATCCTTCCTGGGCGGGGCCAGGGCCAGACAGGATCCGGCGGCCGCCACCCAGGATTAACCCGCGGCAAGGCCCCAACCGCCCGTCAGGCGCCTTGTGCCAGGCGGAAATCATAGTGGATCACGGCCCCTTCGGCGGTCTTTTCCGGGGCCACGATCAAGCCGGGCTTCACGCCGAACACCGCATCGCCCTCGAGATAGGCATCCCCGGCGATGAAGATATGCGTCACCAGCCGGCGATGCCCCGGCGCCGAGATCATGAAATGGATATGCGCCGGGCGGTTGGGGTGGCGCCCCAAGGCCCCCAGCATCTTGCCCACCGGGCCGTCATCCGGGATCGGATAGGAAACCGGCAGCACGGTCTGGAAGCTGTAGGCCCCATCCACGCCGGTGCGGAAGGTGCCGCGCAGATGGCCCTCGGGCTGATCGGGGTCCTGCACATCGTACAGCTGGTTGGGGGCCGTCTGCCATACTTCGATCAGGGCGCCGGCGATGGGCATGCCATCATGGCCGGCGATGATGCCTGAAACCAGCGTCGGCGTGCCCGCTTCCGGGCGCATGAGGATCGAAGCGCCCATCGCCAGCCCCGGCTGCAGGCCCGAATAGAACGGCCCGAACACCGTCGAGGGCGTCACCTCCGGCCCATCATCATGGTTGATCGCATCGACCAGCATCGACACGCCCAGCGTGTCCGAAAGCAGGATGAACTCCTGCCGCCTGTCGTTGCTGATCTGGCCTGCGGCGGTGAGAAAGGCGATCGCCTGGCCCCATTCGGCTTCAGTCAGCCTGGTTTCGCGCACCACCGCATGCACATGGCGGATCAGCGATGTCATGATCTGCCGGAGGCGCGGATCGGGCGCATCGGCCATCGCGGCAATCACGGCTTCGGTCAGTTCGGGAAAAATCGGTGTCGTCATTGCAGCGCTCCTCAGGCCCCTGCCGTCTCTGGCGGCAAGCCGGACCAGGCCCGCGCGATCAGCTCGCGGATCGCGCCGCGCTCGATCGCGCGCGGGTTCCAGTAAGGGTTTGCCACGGCAATATCCGCGGCCTTGTCGATCCCTGCCTCGGGCATCCCCAGCGCCTTGAGCCCGCTGGGGGCACCAACCGCGCGGCCAAGCTCGAACAAGGCGCGCGCCGGATCCTCTGTGCCGAGCGCCGTTTTCAGCGCTGCCGCCGCCTGCGGCACGGCGGGCGCGTTGTAGGCCCAGGCATGTGGCAGGACGATGGCATGCGTCTCGGCGTGGGGCAGATTGAAACTGCCGCCCAGCGCGTGGCACAGCTTGTGATGCAAGGCCATTCCGACCGCCCCCAGCACCGCCCCGCACAGCCAGGCGCCATAGAGGGCATCGCTGCGCGCCTCGCCATCGCCAGGATTGGCCGCGATCTTCGGCAGCGCGCCGGCCAGCGCCTTGATCCCGGCCCCCGCCATCATCTGCATGATCGGATTGGTGTCGCGGGCATAAAGCCCCTCCACCGCATGGGCGATCGCGTTGATCCCGCTGGTGCCCGACATCGCCGCCGGCAGGCCAAGCGTGAGATCGACATCGTAGAGCACCAGTTCAGGCAGCACCTTGCTGCTGGAAAGCGTGGTCTTCACGCCATTTTCGGTCTGCCCCAGCACCGGGGTCATTTCGGAACCGGCATAGGTTGTGGGAATGGCAACCTGCGGCAAATCGGTCCGCAGCGCCAGCGCCTTGGCCAGACCGATGGTCGACCCGCCACCAAAGGCGACGAGACAATCGGCCCCATTGGCCTGCACGACCTCCAGCGCCAGGGCCGTGACATCCGTCGGCGTATGCATGGTGGCGCCGTCATAGTGCGCAACGATGGCCGAGGCGCCCGCGCAGGCTTTGGCGGCTTGCCGCGCCTGCTGCGGTGTGGACAGCAGCAGCGCCCTGGTGCCGCCCACCATGGCAATCGCCTCGCCCAGGCGAGACAGGCTCCCCTGCCCGAAGATCACATGGGCAGGGTTTCCGCGATAGGTAAAGGCTCGCATATCAGGCATCGCTTTCAAGACAGCTCCTTGAGGCAAGACAGGTCCTTGAGGGCAGTATGCGTATCGCCAAGCCTGCCGGGATCGGGCGAAAGTCCGGCCTCGATCAGTTTCCGGCCCTGGACATAGTCCCTGGTGGCGTTGACGGCATCGATGGCAATGATCCTGCCGCCCTTCAGATAGATCACCGAGAAGCTGCGGTTCATGGGGTCGCCACGCAGCACGGTCTGGTCATAACCAACGGAGAGCCCGGCTGTTTGCAGGCGCAAATCATATTGGTTGGACCAGAACCAGGGGAAGGCACGGTAGGGCTGCGGGTCGCCGAGGATGGATCTGGCAACGGCAAGGGCCTGGTCGTTGGCATTCTGGACCGATTCGACCCGCATCGAGATCCCGGCCCAAGGGTTGGCAAAGGCCGCGCAATCGCCGATGGCATAGACCCCGGGCAACGAGGTGCGGCAATATTCATCCACCGCAACGCCGTTGCCCCCTTGCGCGCCGGCGGCGATCAGCGGGGCCACGGCCGGCACAATGCCAATGCCAACGATCACCGCGTCGGCGGGAATTTCGCTGCCATCTGCCAGCCTGACCGCAGAGACGCGCCCTTCGCCCAGCAACGCCTCGACACCAGCGCCGGTGCGCAAGTCCACCCCGTGCGCGCGATGCTCCCTTTCATAGAAATCGGACAGTTCCGGCCCGGCGACGCGCGCAAGCACGCGCGGCAGCGCTTCGAGCAGAGTGACCCGGCAGCCGAGCTTGGTGAGGACCGCCGCCGCTTCCAGCCCGATATAACCACCGCCGATAACGACGATATCCCTCACCCCACCATCGATTTCGCCCATCAACCGATCGCAATCGGCGCGAGTGCGCACCGCATGGATGCCGTCCAGCCCCGCACCGGGGCAGGACAGCCGGCGCGGATCGCCGCCGGCTGCCCAGACAAGCTTGCCAAAACCAAAGGTCGCGCCATCTGCGAGGGTCAGCAACCGGGCCACGGGATCGACCGCGACCACTTCCTGGCCGAGATGCAGCTCCACGCCCTTTTCGGCCCAGAAATGCGGCGGGCGGATGTAGAGCCGCTCGAAGGTCTTTTCCCGGGCGAAATACTCCTTGGAAAGCGGCGGCCGCTCATAGGGGGGCTCGGGCTCGCGGCCGATCATGGCCACCGAACCGGCAAAGCCCCCCTGACGCAGCGCAATCGCACATTGCGCCCCGCCATGCCCGGCGCCAACGATCACCACGTCGGCGCAAGTCTCTCCCATCTGCATCCCCTGCCCCTTTATGGCTTATTGTGTCAGCAGAACCTTCTCGATCTGCGATTTGGTCCAATTGTCCGGCAGATCTGCGATGAACAGGTTTTCGGTGCGGTAATGGCTGATCTTCCACTCGCCCCCAACCTCGCGGAAACGCACGCGAACGCGGCTGGAGCGCAGGAGCGAAGTGCCGTTCTCATAAATCCACGGCTGGAACTGCGGCCAGATCCCTTCGGCGCCCTCCGCCGTCGCCCAGACCTGACCCAGGCAGACGTAATGGGTGTTGAAGTTCTGGGTAGCATTCACCTCCGCGTAGAAACGCCGCATGTGCGCCCTGATCGCCTCGCGCCCTTCCATGCGGCCAAAGCTTGCAGCATGCGCTCCACCGACACCTTCCCACACCGCATCTTCGGTGAAGCAATCGCCAATGGCCGCGATCCGCTCGTCCAGTGTGCCCTCATAGACCGGATAGGGCACGTCGCAGAGGAACATGTAGCGGGCGATCACGCGCCGGGCACCGGCTTCTGCCACAAGTTCAGAGATTACCTTCCAGAGTTCCTCGTTGGTTTTTTCGGCAGGCATGGACATTACTCCAGAAATTACAGCAAATATCCAATGCCATGCAGAAAATCATCGGCATTGATAAAGGTTACCACTTTGCGATCGATCCTCAGCTCGCCGGCTTCGCGCACAATGCGATAATCGACATCGGCGGCGAGCACGCGGGTCCGATCGTATTTGTATTCGACGATGATCATCGCCGCGCGCAATGCGATGGCTTGCGCGCCGGCAGCCTCGCCTTCGACAAAGCGGGACAGCGTGCGCACGGTGCGCGCGGGCGGCGCTGAGGACATCGAGAAGCCGGAGAGCAGGCGCTTCACCCGCATCTCGCGCATCGGCCCATCATCATAGGCGATATTGAGTACCTCGGCGTAGTCGACAGCGGCGACATCGGCCGGAATGATGTAGAGCCCCCCTGCGGTCCAGAGCTTGAGCCAGGGCTTGTACTGGTGGCGATCGAGCAGTTCCGCCTCCCGCCAGATCAGCCGGGCTGCCTCCTCAAGGGTAATCACCGGCGCTTTTTCGATCACCGCACTCATGCCGTCATCATCCTTTTCCACATCTGGTAGGCGGCGCGCATCCCCACCTCGGACGAGGCATCGCCGGCATTGTGCCCGGGCTCTGGCCCCCCTTCCGGCGCCGCAACCCCGCGATTGAGCATGATGTAGACATCATCGCCCGCCTGCGCGCCGCGCTGGACGCGTTCCCAGCCTTCGGCATCATCGGGCGTGCCAAAGCCCATCGGCCCCTGAAAATGCTCGTGCAGTCGCATGCGCATCCGGTTGGCCGCGGCCGGCCCCCCTTTCATGCCGATGGCCACATGGCGGATTTCCGTTTCATTGACCGCAATCGGGCGCAACACGCGGAAAAAAGCCATTGAGCAGGCAATGTTGGGGAACATGTTGAGGTTGAAGCCCCCACCCCCGACCGCGCGCACGATCCTGCGCACGTCCAGATCATCGCGCCCTTCGGCGGCCAGTTCGGCAGCAAGATCCGCGAAACGTTCCGGGATCGGCGCGTCGAGGTTTTCCTCCAGATCGATCAGGTCGGGCATCATCACCGCGACCGAATGGCCGTTGCCCAGATCCTCGACCCAGCCACCCGAACCGATCAGGTCCATCAGGTTTTCCGTCTCTGTGTCGAGTGAATCGAGGAACGTCTTGTGGACGATCGGGAAATGATAGGAGTCGGTGGTGTTTTCCAACTGGATCTTCCAGTTGCCCGGAAAACGGAACTTGTGCTCGCCCAGCGTTGTCACGCCAAAGCCGGCCCCCTGCTTCATGAACAGGTCGATCCATTTGCGCGCCGGCCCGAGGTAATCCGCCAGCGGCATGATATCATCGTTAAAGGTAGCGAAAATCATGCCATTATAGGATTCGGTCCGCAGCGACACGAGGCCGAACCGGGACTTGTCGAAATCCTCGGCATAGCCATCCGCATAGGGCACCTTGCGCAGGGCCCCGTTCATATCATAACTCCACCCGTGATAGGGGCAGACAAAGACGCTGGTTTTGCCCTGCTTCTTTTCGCAAACACTCGACGCACGATGCCGGCAACGGTTGAGGAGAACATGGATCTTGTCCGCCTTGTCCCGCGTCACGATCACCGGCTGGGTGCCGACCCATGAACTCCTGAACGTATTGGGCCCCGGCACTTCGCTTTCGTGCGCAACCCAGACCCAGGTGGATTTGAAAATTCTGTCCACCTCCACCTCAAAGATCTGCGGATCGGTATAAAGCGAAGTATGAACGCGGTCCTCGAGAACCAGCGATCCGAAATCACGCGCGCCGGCGTTTTCGCTGACCACACCCATTCTCATTCTCCTTCAATCAAACCGGGTCAGAAGCTTGCGACATCCTTCGGTTTATATTCAGGGTGCAATTCCATGTCGTAAGCCCCGTGGGCATTTTCCTTCTCGGCAAAATAGCTGACACCGACAATCGGGCTGCCGGACTGGAAAATCGGCCAATTGAGGACGCTGGGGCGCAGGCGCATCCATTCGCCGGTAAAAATATAGATGACCGCTTCCTGCCCATTTTCGAGCTTCAGCCCCTTTGCCATGGTGCCGCCAAAGCAGAAGTGGAAGTCGAGCACGGGAAAGCGGTGCGGCACCAGATAGGCCTTGAAATCCTCGTCGCGCAGCGGGGCCGGTTCTGCTTCACCATCCCCGTTGAACAAGGCAATGAACTGGTGCGCGTCACCGGGCTGGGCCGGCGGAACATAGACGCCGATGCGCCGTGCCTGAAAGCCGAAGCCATGCTCGTCGAGCAAGGCCTCCAGCGCGGGCGCCACATCGGTATAAAGCCGATTGGCGAACGCCCGATCGTACCGGGTGGACGGATCGTTGGCATAAGCGACAAAATCGGCAGGTGCAGAAAAGATGCCGATCTCCATCGGCCCTATCAAAGCGTTGATCCTGGCGATGTCGGTAAAGATCTCACCGTTTTCCAGCCTGAGGAGTGCCACGTTAAACTTCCTTCCAATGTTCAGTGCAAAGCTCCGCCATCACCGGACTTGCAGAGCGCAAGTCCGGTTCATCGCATCGTGGAGCTGGAGAATAAGCGGCCGAAGCCTAGCCTTACACCGCCAGTTTAAGCGGCGCGCCACCTTCCGCCTCGAGCACCTTATCGAGATACCAGTTGTAGAACTTGCTCATCTGGACTTCGAGGCGCGGGTGCAGAACCGCCCGACCATTGGTCTTCGAAGTGATGCCCTTCTGCACCATCTTGCAGGCGTATTCGTCTTCGAGCTGCACCTGGTAGGCAAAATCGGTCTGAAACTTGACAGCTTCTTCCGCCCCGGGCGTTTCCAGCGCCCATTTGGGAAACGCCTGGCAAATCTTGCCGCGATTGGCCGTGACGCGATTGCCGAATTCGAAGATGAGATAGGTGCTCTGGTAATTGTTCAGCCACGTTCCCATCGTCGGAAAACCGAACAGCACCCGCGGATCATTGTCCCAATCGACACCTTCCACGCCCGGCGGAGTGCCAAAGGGCTGGAGATACTCCTGCGGCACGCCATCCTTCCACCACATGTGATAGGAACAGCAGGCCTTGCCCCCCCAGGCCTCTTCGGTGTTCTTGGCGGGAATCTCACCCTCGATCCGGTCATGATGGACACCTACGTGGTGATAGCCTTCCATGCCGGCCTCAACCGTAAGCTTCCAGTTCCACGGCGCCTCGAACTCATACGTATAGCTGTGCTGAAAATCGGCCACTTTCCAGGCATCGAAAATCGGATCGATCGGGGCGTATTGCGGTGCCAGCGGTTCGGCATCCGGGTCGAAATTGATGAAGACAAACCCCTGCCAGATCTCGAGACGAAGCTCGGGCATCCGGCAGTTCTTCTTGTCAAACCCGGGGATCTGCTCAACCGAGACGCCCTGTAACGTGCCATCGAGATTGTAGGTCCAGCGGTGGAACGGGCATACCATCAGCTTGGTATTGCCCCGACCTTCCTCGACAATCTGCGCAAAGCGATGCTGGCACACGTTGATCAGCGCACGCAGCACCCCATCACGCCCGCGGATGATCACGATCGGCTCGTCGAACATCCGAATGGTGAAATAATCGCCAGGGTTCAGCGCCTCTTCCTGGCGGCCGACGATCAGCCACTGCTTCTTCAGGATGTTCTCGACTTCCCACTGGTAAAAATCTTCATCATAATAAAACCTTGGCGGAAGAGAGCTGCGAACTCCATCAAACCCGTCACGAATGCCTTTGATTTCGTCTTGTGTGAACAAATTTGACTGAACCATAAAACGCTCCGCCCTTGTATTTATCGTTCCAAAATATACATTCCGGACGATATATTGCTAAACATGCCCGACGGCATAATATGCCATCACCCCCATGCGTCAAATGCATATAGGTAATTACATGGATTACCCACTTTAATTCCGTTCGGATGGGCAGCGTTCTCCGCCGGCCGCATTACTTCCACCGAATGCAATAGAGATCGCATTGCGCAGCCAGGCGATCGCCGGGTCTGCCGCAAAACGCTTGTGGGTGTGCACGCTGATCGGAATCTGCGGCAGATCGAAAGGCAAACCCAGCACCCGAAAATCGCCCGCGCTGACGAAGCGCGAAACGACACTGGCCGGAAACAAGGCAGCCAGATCTGTGTTCCGCACCATTTCCGGAAGCACGGAAAGATGGCTGAGCCGCGCCGCAACGTTCCGCTCCAAGTGGAGATCGGACAAATGCTGCTCGATCACACCATAGCCAGGAACCCGCCTGGACACATCCACGAAAGTCAGCCCGGCAAAATCTTCAACCGTCAGTTCATCGCCAGGGAAAGGATGATCCTTCCTGACAATGCAGACATGCCGGTCGTATATCAACGGCACCATCGTATAGTCTTCGGTTTCGGGGATATAACCGATGGCGATATCGGTCTTGCCGGATTTAAGAAGCGCATGAATACTGGTGACATCGAGATTGATCGTCTCGATTTTCACATTGGGCGCCTGGCTGCGAACAATCCTCAGAATTTCCGAAAGAAAATAATATTCCGAAACATCCGTCATCGCCAGATGGAAGGTGCGGTTGGCTTCCGCAGGCCGAAATGATCGCTGCCCAAGCAACGCCTGCTCAACGATCTGGAGCGATGCGGTCAACGGGGCATAGAGCTGGACCGCGACTTCTGTCGGCACCATCTCGTTGCCCACACGCACAAACAGCGGGTCGTCGAACTGTTCGCGCAAGCGCTTCAGCGTATGGCTGATCGCCGGCTGGGTAAGGCCAAGCTGCTCGCCCGCGACAGTCAGGCTGCGCGCATCCCAGATCGCGATAAAGGTCTTGAGCAGATTTAGGTCGAATGTCCGAAGGCCCTTGTGTTGCGGCATGTCATTTCTCCTGGACGGAGAGGGCATGTCCACAACCCATTCGTCAACCACCATATTTCCCGCTGTGGATCGCGCAACCATCAGGCAAGGGCCCGGGCAATCGCGCAAAGCTGCGCCTCTTCGCCTTTCCGGCCGACAAGCTGGAGCGAAACCGGCCATCCCGCAGGCCCCGCCACGGGCAGGCTCAGCGCAGGATGGCCCGACAGGTTGAAGGGGCGAACAAAGCGCGAGAAGGCAAGGTCCATGCCCGAGGAGCGAACGGCAGCCACGGTGGGCGGCGGCCCGGCCAGCGTTGGCAGCGCCAGTGCGTCATGGTCGTAGAGCAGCCGATCCACCGCCGCGGTGAAGGCGGCGCGAACGCTCTCGGCCTCGGCAACCTGTTCATGCGTCACCGCAGCTGCCGCGCGCAGCCGCGCTTCCACATCAGCCCCCAGCAAGCCGGTCTCGACCAGCCCGCCAAAAGCCGCCCAGGTCTCGGCGTTGATGATGACCAATCCGGCGGCAAACGCTTCCTCCAGCAACGCCAGATGGGCTGGCGCCATCGCCAGGCCCGCGCTGACGAGGGCGCCGCGACAGGCGGCCGTAACGGCAGGATCGGCATCAACCTCCACCAGGCCCACGCGCGGCGCGACAACGCTGGCCGGCGCGAAGCCCGGGTCGATGATGGCCATCGCCTGCTCGATCATGCCAATCGTCCGGGCGAAAGGCCCAACGCAGTCCAGAGAGGTTTCCGCCGGGGCAACGCCCTTGCGGCTGACGCGACCAAAAGTGGGCTTCAACCCCCAGATGCCGCAGCAGGCGGCGGGAACGCGGATCGAGCCGCCCGTATCCGAGCCGATCGCAAAATCGGCAAGGCCGGCGGCAACGGCCGCCGCACTGCCGCTTGAGGAGCCTCCGGGGATCAGGTCCGCATAGCCGGGATTGACCGGCGTTCCCGCCCAATCGTTGATCCCGGAAAGCCCAAAGGCCAACTCATGCATCACCGTCTTGCCGATAATCCGGCAACCAGCCCCAAGAACATGGGCGACGACTTCGGCATTGGTCGTGGCCGGCGCCACATTCGCCATTGCCCTGCTGCCATCGCGCGTGCGGCAGCCGGCCACATCGATCGAATCCTTGACCGCCACACGCAAGCCACCCGCAGAGCCCAGTTCGAGCGTTTCGACAAAGATGGTCATGGCCGCCTCAGTGCGCGATGCAGACCGATTTCAGCTCGGTATAAGCGTTCACCCAATCGGTGCCGAACTCCCGCCCGAGGCCGGACTGCTTGGTGCCGCCGAACGGCAGCGCCGGGTCGATGAAGCTGTGGGTGTTGACCCAGACAGTGCCTGCATCGAGCTGGCGGGTCAGATCCATCGCCGCCTTCAGGTTCTGGGTCCAGATGCTGGCGGCAAGGCCCATCTCGGTATCATTGGCAAGCGCCACGGCCTCTTCCCGGCTTGCCACCCTGGTGATCGCGATCACCGGGCCGAACACTTCCTCGCGCTTCAGGGCAACGGTCTCGGCAGGATCGAGGACGATATGCGGGCTGACGAAATAGCCCTCTCCTTCGGGCACCGGCGCCCCCGCGATCACCTGCGCCTTGGCCCTGGCATCGTCGAGATAGCGAGTGACTTTGGCCTTGTGCTCCCTGGACACCAGCGGCGTCACTTGCGCGGCCGGATCGAGCCCTGCCCCCACCGGCAGCGACCTGATGGCACCTGCCAGCGCCTCGACCAGCTCGTCATGGATCGCCTCCTCGACGTAGATCCGCGAGGAGGCCGAACAGACCTGCCCCTGGTTGAAGAAGCCGCCGCCCATCAGCCCGGGCACGGCCACCGCCAGATCGGCATCCGCCAGCACCACCGCCGGGTTCTTGCCCCCCAGCTCCAGCCCGGTCGGCACCATGTTTTCCAGCGCGGCACGGGCAATGGCCTTGCCCGTCGCCGTGGAGCCGGTGAAGGTGATCTTGCGGATCAGCTTGTGCGAAACCAGCGCCGCGCCCGCGCCCTGCCCGGTGCCGGTCACAACGTTGAACACATCCTCCGGCACCCCTGCCTCCAGCGCCAGCTCCGCCAGCCACAGCGCCGAGAGCGGGGTCACTTCCGACGGTTTCAGCACCACCGAGCACCCGGCCGCAAGCGCGGGGGCGAATTTCCAGGTCGCGATCGCCATGGGAAAGTTCCACGGCGCGATGCCCGCCACCACGCCAACCGGCTCGCGGCGGGTATAGGCCGTCCAATGGTCGGGGCCGGGGGGCATCGACAGCTCCATCGTCCGCCCCTCGATCTTGGTGGTGAGCCCGGCGGCATACCGCAGCCATTGGGCCGAGCCAGCACTGGCAAACAGGCGGGAGAGATGGATCGACTTGCCCTGTTCCAGCGTTTCCAGCTGGGCCAGCGCCTCGCCGTTATCCTCGATCAGTTGCGCAAAGCGGAACAGGATGCGCTCGCGCTCGGCGGGCGTCCTGTGGCGCCAGCGGCCATCCTGGAAAGCAGCATGGGCACGCTCGATGGCCTCGTTCACATCCTCGGGCGCGGCATCGACGATTTCGGCAATGGGCAAGCCACTGGCGGGATCGAACACGGGAATGCGCGCGGCCGACCGGCCCGCGATGCGCTTGCCCCCCACCACAATGCCCGGCGCGCGTTCCAGAAACGCACGCGTCGCGGCATCGATTTCAAAGCTGCCCTGATACCCCACCATTCGCCTCCAAATTCGTTCAAAGGAAACCGGGCGAAAGCTCGACGCCAGCCAGTGCCCCACCAGACAGTTCCAACGTCGCCTCGCTCAGCGACGCATGTTGCGTAACCACCAGGGAATCGCGCAGCAACTGCTGCAGGCGGTTCGACCGGGCCGCCGCCGCCATGCCCGCGATGCGATAAAGCAGCTGGATCACTTCGGCCGCAGTATGCGCTGCATGGGTGGCGCTGAGGCGCAGCGCGTTGCGCTGAGGGGTGGACAACTCATCCCCCCGCAAGATCACGTCCCACGCCTGCTCGGCGGCATCGTAGTAATAGAGGCGGCAGCTTTGCAGCATGGCCTCGGCCCTGGCGAGGCCCGTGCGGAAATAGGCCCTGTCGGCAAGCTTGGCCGCCCCCGGCATCAGCTTCTTGCCGCCCGACATCTCGGCCGCAACCTCGATTGCCGCGCGCGCCAGCCCCAGGTTGGACGCGGCATGAACCTGCGCCTGATAGGCAAGCAGCGGATAACGATACAGCGGATCGTCGAAGATTGGCTGCGTGCCGCGCAGGCAGGTCCAGTCTTCGGCAATAAAATGATCGGTCAGCTCGGTGTCGTAGCTGCCCGTGCCCTGCATCCCGACCATATCCCAATTGGGAATGATCTTCACTTCCGCAGCAGGGCTCACCGCCATGCGGACAAGGCCCGTTCCCTCATCCGCCAGACCGATCGCAACCCAGTCTGCCCCCATGCAACCACTGGCAAAGCGCCAGCGACCAGAGACCCTCCAGCCGCCATCGACCCGCTTGGCTGGCACCGCGGGATAGAGCCCGCCGGCAAAAACCTGATCCGGGCTGCTCGCATAGATATGCCGCTGCGTTTCATATGGCAGCGCCGCATAATACGTGTTGGCCGAACCAAAACCCGCCACCCAGGAGGCCGAGCCATCGACCCGGGCGATCCGCTCGATCCGCTCCAGAAACACATGCGGCGGCACCCCGGCACCACCAAAACAGGCAGGCGTGGCAGCGCGATAGAGGCCCGCAGCCTTCATCAGCTGCACCACGTCGCGAGGAACATGCGACTTCGCATCGAACTCGTCGCGCCGCGCCTCAATCACCCGCAGCAGATGATCAAATGCAACTTCGTTGAATGCCGAGGCATTTATTTTGCCATCCGTCGAAGTTTCCAGAATTTTGGTCGCCATTACAAATCCGCTCCACGGAAATACACTGCTCACATCTTTATTGATCCACTACGGGTGATTAAACCAATGAAATTGCATAATTCCACGCATAACGCCGGATAATTCTCTTTTTTAACCAGACTTATCGGGACACTGCGCCCCGTCACGCCTGCGCGAACCTGGAAAGCTGGAATGGAGAGAGATCGATCCCGGGATCTTCACCCGCCGCCAGCTGCGCCAGAACAGCGCCAGCGCCCGGCCCCATGGTAAAGCCATACGTAAAGCCGGTGCCGACGAAGAGACCCGGCACCTCGCTGACGCCGGACAGGACAGGCAGATCGTCGATCGTGCTGACGAGCGCGCCCGACCAGGCCTCGCGCACCTGGGCTTGCATAAATTCTGGCCGCTGGCGGCGCAGTTCGGCCAGCAACCGGTCGAGGAGCGGCTGCTGAGTCTCGGGCTGCAGGATCCGCACTTTCTCGAAGGGGCTCGGCCGGTCGAGCCGCCAGGTTGCAGGCGTGGTCAGATCGCGCCAGAAATTGCTCCACGACAGCCGCGGCGCAATCGGCGGGCCCGCCGCCAGCAGCGGCAGCAATTGACGGATATATTTGAATTGGCTGGGCAGGATCGGGGCCACCCCCTGTATTGCCCCCACCGCATAGCCCCCGTCCAGTTCCCGGCGCACCACAACCGGTGGCAGCACGCCGACGAGGTCGGGCCCACCCGCGAAGGGCGCCAGGCTCATGATCGAGGCATAGCCCCCGAACATCGGCAGTTCGATACCCAGGCTGCGCAGGAAGGTGGGGGTCCAGACACCGCCCGCCAGGATCACCTTGCCGGTCCGAACCGTGCCGCGTTCGGTGACGATCGCGCAAATCCCGCGGCCCAGCCGCTCAAACCCGCGCACCGCGCATTGCTGGAAAATCAGGGCGCCATGTTTGCGCGCGCCCATCGCGATCGCCGGCGCGGCCAGCTTGGGTTCCGCAATCCCTTCGCCAGCTGCATGGAATGCGTATTTGTAAGCCGATGAGGCGCCGCAAAGCAGGTCGTCGACCTGGCTTGCGCTTGCAACCCGGGCGCTCAAACCGATGGTTGCCGCCTGGTCTATCCAATGCTGCGCGCCCGCAAGCTCTTCCTCACCGTTGAAGAATTCAACGATGTCATGCTCGCGAAAGCCGGTTTCCTCCCCCGTCAACGTGTCGAGGTTGCGCCAGCACTGCTTGGACAACTCGATCAAGGGCTGCAGCCGCAAATCCTGGTGCTTGCCCTCGATCAGCCCATGGTTGCGACCGGAGGCTTCGCCGGCAATCGCGCCCTTTTCGAACACTGCGACCGAGAACCCGCGTTTGGCCAGATACAGCGCCGCCGAAACCCCGATGATGCCGCCGCCAATCACCGCGACATCAACGGACGACGGCAACGCCTTGTCGCTCTCGACAGGATGCGCCCGGGACACCCCGGGCACGAGCGAGGCCTCCCCCCCGGCCAGGATATCCCACAGCTTTCGCGCAAAAGCAGCCATCGTCAGCCCTTGATGACCGAATTGGCAAGATCGCTCGGCGAAAGATATCCGGCCGGGGCCGCGATGATATCCGGAAGCCGGTTCACCAGCGTGGCGCAGGTCACTTCCACGCCGGGGAAATTGTCCGTCACGAAAGTCAGCTCCGGCTCTCCCCTGAAAGTCCAGGTGATCTTTTCAGTCTCTCCCGGCGCATTGACCTTCTCGACGAACTCCATCTCGAGTTTGATCCCCTCGCGGGTTTCGATCTGATAGATTTCCGTCACACCGGCAGTGCGGCCGGGCAGGATGGTCCTCCCCAGGCTTTCGGATACGATCTCGCGCTCGGCATAGATCGGTTCGTGGCGCACGCTCCGCTCGGTTGGCGTCCACCCCAGCTTTGCCACCATCGCCTCCAGAGCGATGCCCGAAAAGGGGATCAGGGCCTTGGCTTCGCCCTCGGCGGCCTGTTTTGCATAGCCCTCGGGCGTGAGGTCGATCGGATATTGGCCGATCAGGGCCGGGCCGTAGACATCGAGATTGACGTTCGAGCGGCAATGGACTTCGCCGATCCGATGCACCGCGCCTGTGAGCAGGGCCGGCAGATTGAGCCAGAAGATATCCTGCACCCCGGTTGCCGCCAGGGTGGCGCCATTGGCCCGCGCGACAGCGTTGAGCGCCTGGCCGATCACTCCTGCGGTCCCGGGGAAGAAGGCTTCTTCCGAGATGGTCGCCACATTCACCCCATGCGACAAGCTGAGTTCGGCAATCGGCGACAGCGATTCCAGATCGGAACTGGTCGTCACCACCACGATATCCACCCCGCCCCTGGCCAGGATTGCGGCCAGATCGTTGGTCACCGCCACCCCTGCCGGCACCGGCAATCCGGCCAGCGTTCCGATATCCTCGCCCTGCGACGAGGTCCGGCTCACCACGCCGACAATATGGATGCCGTTTTCAATCATATACCGCGCGGTCAGACGGCCCATGAAGCCAACCCCGACCAGAACCGCATTAATAGCGTTCATCGTTCCATTCCCTTGACAACAGGTGCAATCATCCGGGCCAGCCCACACGGCCTAGCCCAAGGTTCGCTCATACAATTTATAGGCATCGACCAGCGCCTCACGCCCGCGAACGCCAATGGGAACGGCAGGGGTCTCGATCCCCGCCACCAGCTCGAAGCGCGACCGGTCACCATGCAGCGCCTCGGCGATAAGCTGCCCGTTCAGCACCGCCCAGGCGACGTTGGAGGCCAGCGTGTAATAAACCTTGGGGCTGGCCTCGCCGATATGCGGCAGGAATTTGAGGTCGGCCGCCCCCTTGCCCTCCCAGGCATAATCGATCTGCACATCCGCAAGTTCGGGATAGATCGCCAGCATCCGCTTGCGCAGCACATGCTTGCGCTTTTCCTCAGTATCCAGGCTGATCGGGGAAACGCTGCCGAAAACCAGCCGATTGTCCCCGCTCAGGCGGTAGAAATCGATGAACATGCGGGTGTCGTTGACCGCCAGCCGTTCCTTCATCAACGCAGCGGCGCGCGCGCTTCCCAGCGGCTCTGTCGCGATCACCCAGGCATAGGCGTTGAAGATCTTCTGCGCGATGTGCCGATCGATGCGATGTATATTGGCATTGGTCGCGATGATCAGCTTCTCGGCCATCACCGTGCCGGTAGCGGTCCTGACTTTGACGCCAGCGCCAGAGGCATCGTAGGACAGCGCATCGCTATCCTCGAATATCTGAACGCCGGCCTGAGCGACCACCTTGGCAAAGCCCACCGCGAATTGCAGCGGATTGAGATGGACCATGTCCATATCGAAAAAACCGCCGTAATAGGCTTCGGTGCCGATAAGATCGGCCAGTTCCGCACGATCGTAATATTTGACGTTCTTACGATATCCGCGCGCCAGGAACTTTTCCGCCCCCAGCCGCAAATGTTCGGCATGTTTCGGCTTGTGGGCAACATGGCCAACGCCCTTGCGCATATCGCACTCGATGGCGTTGCGCGCGATGATCTCGCCGACCAGCCGGCAGGCCTCGCTGCTCAATTCCCACATGCCGCTGGCCCGGTCCGCGCCGATCGGCTTCTCGAAATCGTCCGGATCGTGGCCGAACAGGCTTTCCATGTGCCCCCCGTTGCGCCCCGAGGCGCCCCAGCCCACGCGGTTGCGTTCCAACAGCACCACCCTGGTGCCCTTCTGCGCCAGATGCAGGGCCGTTGACAGGCCGGCAAAGCCACCGCCGAGCACGCAGACATCGGCGCGGATATCCCCGGCCAGGCGCGGATAATCGACCAGCCGCGATGCGACACTCGCTGCGTAGAAGGAGTTTACATGCTGTGTTTTCGTCATGGCTCTATCCGTCTTTCCGCGGTTGGGGGCGTCAAAATTGCCAATCCGCCCATTATTATTATTTAATTACAATGTATTGATCGCAATTCCGCCAAAGCTGCGCGCATAAAGGCATCCGCATTCGCCGAGTCCGAAATGTCGTTGATCATCCGCTGGGACAGCATCACCAGCACGCTGTCTGTGGCAGGGTCCATGAACAGCGAGGTGCCGGTTCCGCCCCACCAGCCAAAGCGGCCGGGATGCGGCGAGACATGGTTTGCGGCCTGCACCACGCACAGGCCCAGCCCCCAGCCCAGCGCATCCCAGAAGCCGGGAAACTGCGGCGACCGCTGCTTGGCCTGCGGGCCAACATGGTCGCGCCGCATTTCCGCAACAAGGCCTTGCGCAAGCAGGCGCCGCCCCTGGAAGGTTCCGCCATCCAGCAGCATCCGCCCGAATTTGGCGAGGTCTGGCGCGGTGGAAATCAGCTCGGATCCGCCCTGGTCCATCGGCCGTGCCTGCGTGCGGCGCGGCGCATCGGCGATCTGGTAATAGCGCCCGCCCTGCGCGGCATAGAGGCTCGCCAGCCGCCGTTCACGCGCCGGGTCGAGCCGGAAGCCGCTGTCGTGCATGCCCAGGGGTTCAAAAATGCGCCGCGCCATGAACGATCCCAGGCGCTCCCCCGCAACCCGCTCGATCAGGATACCGGCGACATCGATGCCGATATGATAGAGCCAGCGCTCGCCCGGCTGGCTGAGGAGAGGCAGCGAGCCGATGCGGCGCATATATTCATCACCGTCTCCTGCGAAATTGAACGCCGAAATGTGCAGCGCCTGCAAGCGGGACGACACGCTGGACCACCCGGCATAATCGAACCCCAGGCCGAAGGTCTGGCTCAGCAGCCCGCGCAAGGTGACTGGCCCTTTCGCGGGCACCGTATCGGCAAGCGGGGCAGCGGCCGTTCGCAGCACCCTGCGATCGGCCAGTTCGGGCAGCCACCGCCCCAGGTCCTCGTCAAGCGCCAGCAGGCCATCGTCCACCAGCATCAGCGCCGCAACCGCCGTCACAGGCTTGCTGACCGAGGCGATGCGAAACAGCGTATCAGGCTGCATCGGCGCGCCGCTTGCCAGATCCTTGCAGCCGGCGGCATGGATCCGCACTTGCCCGGAACGCTCGACAAGCGCGACCATCCCGGGTGCATGGCCATCACGGACCCGGCTTTCAACGGCCTGGATCCAGTCGGCGCCATCGGTCAGCGAAGGCATCGGCTCAATCCAGGCTGGAGCGCAATACAAGCGCGCAGATCGCGGCGCCGAAGCAGGCGGCTGCGCTTACCCAGCCCACGGCCGCCAGGGAGATCCGGTCCGCGATCACCCCGCCCAGCAGCGGGCTGAGCGCACCGGCGAAATAAACCGCAAAGCCCGACAGCGTTACCGCGCGCCCCTGATTGTCGAGCGCGGCCCCGGCGCTGAACAGATAGGGCATCACGAAGAAGGCCGACATGCCGTAAAGGAAGATGCCCGTCGCGAACCAGACCATCGCGCCGCTCGCGCCGATCGACAGCCCCGCCAGGCAGCCCAGCAAAATGCCAAGCGCGAGCGGCAACGCCACTCCGAACCTGCGATCGAGAAAACCGGCCAACAGCGAACCGATGATGTTGAAGACACCGGACAGGCCAAGCACGATCCCGACGGTATCGACATCGAACTTCCTGATCGCCGCGACACTGAGCGAGAAACTCCACAACATCTGCAGGCCGCCGTTGGCCAGCGCACACATCAGCAACAGCACCCACAGCGCGTAAGCCGGTTTGGGCTCCAGCTCATGCTGCTCGAACTCGGCCGTGAGCGAAGGCCTGGGACAGCCAAAGACCGCAAGCGCCGCCGCCGCCGCCAGGCACAGCGCAACCAGCAGCCCATAGATCGGCACAAAGCCGTATTTGAGCACAGCCGATGGCCAGACCACAAAGCCAAGGCCATAAACAACGCTGGCAACGATAAAGGACGCGCTCATCACCCGCACACCGGCATGATGCTGCGCAGCCCAATAAGCCGCCGAAGCATAGAGAACGCCGCTGCTGAGGCCCGCCACGATCCGGCAGACAACGAACCAGGCCACACCATAAGAAAGGCAAGACAGGATATTGCCGGCAACGGTGATCACCAGAGCCCAGAAGCACAGGCGCGCCACGTCGATGCGGCTGAAAACATTGGCCAGCCCCAGAGCGGTGAAGGCCGAGAAAATCACCTCGGCCGTGACGATGCCACCAGCGGCAGCTTCCGACAGCCGATAGATGCGCGACGCCACCTCGATCACGAACGGCGCCACGAACAATCCGCAGGCCCCGATCGTCAACAACAGCGGACAAAGGATATAGGCGGCCCAACTCGACCCAAAGGTCCGGGGAGATTCCATCGCTATACTTGCCATCGATATCACCTCGCCTCTGTCAGCTGCCGCCACCCGGGCTCCAGGTGCCCTTCTGAACGATCAGCCATGCACCATCGATCTTGTGGAGGATGAAGACGCTGCGCATGTCATGCCCCTCCAGCCCGTTTTCCTCGATCGCGACATTGGCAAGCGTGCCATACTGATCGACCCGGACGATCCTGCCCTCGAAATCGGGGCTGCTCTCATGCGTCGGCGGAGCCTTGCGCATGTAATCGGCCACAAAGGCGCCCGCATTGGGGATCACCATGAACTGGCCGCCGAAATGCCCCGTCATCACCGCTTGCGCGTGAAAGGCGCTGGCGACCAGATCGGGATCGGAGTCGCGAATGCCATTGATGTATTTGAATACGACCGTCTCGATCGCGCCACGTTCGTCACTCATTGCCTATTCCTTCCACTCGCAACCTGGCTTCATCCTCATGGACAAGATCGTCGATCGTTTCGTCGTAAACGAACTTGTTGCCGCCGATTTTCAAATACCCCTGAAAAGAAGGCAGCTCTGCGGCGCCATACTGGTTGGCAATCAAGTGAATGTGCTCCTCCCCAACCTTGTCCAGCGCCAGAAATCCGTCGATATCCATCAGGAAATCGCGGTGCGGTATTTCATGGTCGTTGAAGAAGCGGGATTTGGCGATGGCCTTGGCTTCCACTTCGCTCTTCGCCGCGATCACTTCAAACGCATGGCGCTCGAAGCTTTCCTCCCGGAAATACCCACCCATATTGACGAAAAACAGCCTGGCCTCGCCTTGCGAAGGCCCCGAACCGATGGTCACATCATAGCCATCCACCCAGTTGACGCGACGGATGACATCGATGTGCAAAAGCTCCTGGTCCGCAAACCAACGATTTGCTATTCCCGCAAAGGCTTCTTCCGGTTTTTCGACGACAGCGAACTGAACATCGTGAATTTCGATATTCGCGCCGGGCGCCGTACCTCCCACGAAGAACATGTAAAGATTTTTCATCTTACATCCTTCTCTCAAGAATTATGCCAACGGTTCGGGAAGCCAGAGCTCTCCTAGAACTTCACCTTGCCAGTCGCGCCGAAGGTGCGTGGCGGCGCCCACTGGATGACATCGCCCTGATACTGCGAGAACAGCGCAACCGCATAATCGGTGTTCAGCAGGTTCTTGCCCCAGAGAGTGATGCCGAATTTTCCGCCCTTCGACGTCCAGCCCACTTGCGCCCCCAGCAAGCTATAGGCAGCCTGCTTCAGGCGGCCATCAGGCTCGGCATTCCAACCGCTGTTGTAATTGTAGGTGGTGTTGATCTGGAAATCGCCCACTTGGCTTGGAATGGTATACGTCGCCGAAGCCGTAATGGTAAGTTTCGGTGCAAACGGAACCCGGTTTCCTGTCGCATCGCCGGTCGAATATGCCGTACCCCCTCCTTCTGACAGGGGGATCGATGTGGTGTAATCGGCATTCGGGTAATAGGTGAAGGTCGCATGCAGCAGGCTTGCCCCCGCATGCAGGCTGAAGCGGGGCGTCAAAACCGCATCGGCGGCGATGTCGGCACCATAGAAGCGGGCCCTTGCCCCATTGCTGATATCCAGGATTCCGGTCTGGAAGCTTTGCACCTGGATATTGCTGTAATTGTAGAGAAACCCCGCGACATTCAACCGAAACCGCTTATCCCTTGTCTGAGCCTTCACGCCGATTTCATAGGCGTCGAGCTTTTCCGGTTCATATGGCACCACCTCATATTTGCCCGTTACGGCATTATAATTCGTGATGCCGGGGTTAAACCCGCCACTTTTATAGCCACGGTTATAGGAAGCATATGCCAGAATCTGCGGGCTAAAGCTGTGATCGAGCGACACCCGCCAGGTTGGCGCATGAAACCACTTGTGCCCGCTGGCCGTCACGTCAGGAACGGTGGAGCCGACCTCAAGCGTCTGGGAGTCGAGAAAAGCCGACCGCCGCTCCGTCGTAAAGCGGATACCGCCGGTCAGGTGGGTTTCGGGCGTGATCGCCCAAGTGGCCTGCCCATAGGCAGCAAAGGAATCCGTCTTGATCGTCGCATAGTCGATCAGATCCGTGACCGGATAGTAAAGCCCCCCGTAGAGATGGACCGGATCGTATTTTGCGGTTTCGTGGAAATAATACAGGCCGGCAGTCCATGTCACAGCTCCACCGGATGGCGACGAGAACTGCAACTCCTGGCTGAATTGCTCATGCGGCTCGTTCAGAGAAATATTCTCCGCATAAGACGGATTGGGCGTGAGCGCTCCATCTTCCACCGTAAGGGATTCGGTTCTCTGGAAGGCGGTGATGCTCTCGATATGAACCTTTTCGAGATCCCATTCGCTCGTCAACGACACGCCATAGCTGCGAATGTAGCCATAGGGATCGTAATAGCCATTGAGATCATGCGGCCGAAGATTCGTGCCCGTGCCGCCAAGCGAAACGGTGCCCGGCGCCGAGGCCAGAACCGGGTCATACCGGACATAGCCGTAGTTGCCGGCAAGCGTGAACTTCAGATTGCTGCCCGGTTCCCAGAGCAGTTTCGAACGGATGAAGATCTTGCGCGTCTTGTCGATGTCTTTGCCGGTCGCCTCGTTGCGGCCGTAGCCGGAGGCCTGATCGCTGAAATCCACCGCGACATTCGCCGCGAGGTTTTTCGTCACTTCCCCGGTCAGGTAGGCACTGGCGGTCAGCGTTTCATAGGAGCCATACCCCAGGGTGGCATTGCCGCTGGCCGTGTGCGAGGGATCGAGGGTGCGGATCTGGATCAGGCCGCCTGTGGCATTGCGCCCGAACAACGTGCCTTGCGGCCCGTTGATGACCTCGACCGCCTTCACATTGCCGAAATCGGCAGCACCGCCCACCATCGAGGCCTGGTAAACGCCATCGATATAAACCGCGACCGCGCTTTCGATGCCAGGCCCGGTCGCCGTTGTGCCGATCCCGCGCAGATGCGGCTGAGACCAGCCGCCTTCCTCGGCAAACGTGAGGCTGGGCGCCAGCATATTCAGATCCGCAACGCTGGAAACATTCGATTTCTCGAGCGTTTCGGCCGTGGCCGCGGTCACCGAAATCGGCACTTTCTGGAGATTTTCGCTGCGGCGCTGGGCCGTCACGGTAATCTCGCCCACGGCAGGCGCCGCCTCGGCGGTCGACGTCGCGGCAGTCTCGGCAACCGCAGTCTCGGCAATGGCAGATGAGGACCAGGAAACGAGCATGGTAGCTACAAGCACCGCCGCGACAGAGACTCCATCCGACAGCGAAGATCGCGTAATGTTTTTCATTCTTCCCTCATATTTTGTTTTATTGAAGATGCAGTGTGTTCGGCGACTCCAACCCTCGAGCACATAAGTCTCTTCGGACGCAATACGGACCCTTATTTACAAGGGTATTTGCCCGAAATTCACGTCCGATCCTCCACAAACATCATTACATCAGGGAGATGGGCGTGAGAACATCGCTTTTTATTATTCTGCCCATTCGCACGATCGATACAGCATCCAGCGCGTTTACAGATCACTTTCGCAGCGACACGGTTTACGCATCCAAATAAATGCCATTAATTCTCTGCATTACATATATTTTGAGAACGCTGGGACGCGACATGCCAAATCGCCGGACGGCTACAGCTCCGACAAAATGCGCATCGCAGATAAGTTTTTCGGCTTCCTCCAAATATTCCACCGAAACCAGTGCGGATAATTTACAGAAATTCACTCCCGCACGGCAACGCATCGTCACAATACGTCACAATACAAGGAAAACAGGAGAAGCATCGGAATGCATCCATCTGAAAACACACGCTGACAGATACATTCCGAGAGAAATATATTTTCAAAGCAATATATTGCTATCAAGCGAAGGATTTTTGGATATCCGCCACCAGCGCGCTGATCTGCGCCCGCGCTGCAGCGAGGGATTCCTCGAAATAGTCCTTCTTCGAGAGGGCCCCATAGAGCGATACAGCATCGATATGCGCCAC
Source organism: Novosphingobium sp. (assembly GCA_035653915.1). GTDB lineage: Bacteria > Pseudomonadota > Alphaproteobacteria > Sphingomonadales > Sphingomonadaceae > Novosphingobium. The sequence goes on from DASRYE010000041.1 coordinate 48,217, forward strand.
ACCAAGGTGAGATAAGGGCTCGCGCAAAGCGGCGATGGCAGCACCGGCGCCGCTCTCCACATCCCCGCTTTCCCGGGATCCTGCCGAAGTGGCGATCACCAGGCGCTTGCCCGGCGCCAGCAGGCCCTTTTCCCCGCCGGTGACGGAAAAGGTGAGGCCCACGCGCACGACATTGTCGATCCACGCCTTGAGCTGGGCCGGCACGCCGAAATTGTAGACCGCGACCCCGATCACGATCACATCGGCGTTCAGCAGTTCCTGCGCCAGCACATCGCTTTCCGCCAATGCGGCGCGAATGGCATCATCATGCGCGGCCGGATCGGAAAACGACCCCCTCAACCAGTCGACAGTGATCGCGGCCGGCGGATTCACGCCAACATCGCGCTCGACAATCACGTCGTTCGGCCGGGTTTCGCGCCAGCGATCAAGAAAATATCCGGTAAGTTCACGCGAATGGGAACCGGCAAACTGTTGATCGGATCGATTCGGCTGCGGACTGGAACTCACGTGAAGGATATTCAGCGGCGCATTCGACACGGGTCTTTCCTTTCCAAGTCATCCCGGGAACAATAAAAAATCTGCCTGCCCGGATCGGATGGCGATCGGGAAAAGACCTTCCCCCGCCCGCCTCCGCCGTCGCTTTTGCGGCCCTGGCCCCGAAGGGTTCGAGTCCGTCCAACCGCCAAAATGGCCTGCTCCACATAAAACAGAATCGAATCATTAGTGTCAAGATTGTTTCATTTTTTTCGAAGTTGCCCCGCTTTCGCATAAGCAGATACCCTCAGCACCAACCGCAAAACCCGGCCACATCAGCAGAAAGCACGCCGCCCGCTCGCGTGATCGATCGGCGTTGAGGGCGGGCAATGTCGATGCAAACGCCGCACGCCCATCCTGGCCAGGATCAATTGAGGCCTGGGCCTAGGCACGGCATCTTTGCCGCCCTATTCAGGTGGTTATCGGCCCGCCCTTCCCCCATCCGGGCCGGCCCGAAGAAGGAGATTGCGATGAAGCCGCTGATCGGACGCGACACCCGCCTGTGCATGTCGCTGGCGGCAAGGCCGGGCAATTTCGGCTCGCGCTTCCATAACCGGCTCTACGAGCTGTGCGGGCTCGATTATGTCTACAAATCCTTCACCACCACGGATCTGGCCGGCGCGATCGGCGGCATCCGCGCGCTGGATATCCGCGGCTGCGCCATCTCGATGCCGTTCAAGGAGGACGTGATCGCCCTGCTCGACGCGCTTGCCCCCTCGGCCAGCGCGATCGACAGCGTCAACACCATCGTCAACGATGCCGGCGTGCTCACCGGGCACAACACCGATTATGGCGCTGTCGTCGATCTGGTGGCCGGGCTCGACAGGGCGCTGCCCTTCGTGCTGCGGGGCGCGGGCGGCATGGGCAAGGCGGTGGCTGCCGCCCTCAGCGACAGCGGCTTTCGCGATGGCACGATCGTGGCGCGCAATGCCGCGGCCGGGCAGGCGCTGGCGGATCTTTATGGCTATCGCTGGCAGGCCGCGCCCGCAGGCACGGCAGCGCTGCTGATCAACGTTACGCCGCTGGGCATGGTGGGCGCCGATGCCGATGCGCTGGCTTTCCCCGAGGCGATGATCGCGGCCTGCGAGGTGGCGTTCGATGTGGTGCAATATCCGCCGCAAACGCCTTTCCTGCAGGCAGCGGCGCAGATGGGCAAGCGCTGCATCACCGGCACCGAAGTGGCCACCTTGCAAGCCCTCCAGCAATTCGCGCTCTACACCGGCGTGACGCCATCGCCCGCGCAAGTGGCCGAGGCCGCGCAATGGGCCCGCGCCCATCCCTGATCTAAAGCTGGCTGTCGGGCAGCAGGGCGCGGGTCATGCCGACAAGGATGTTGAGCAGCTCGCGCTCCACCGCATTGGCGGTGGGCAGGCGGCACAGGGCCACCAGATCCTGCAGCGCGCGCAGTGCATCGGCGCGGCACTGGTGCAGGTTTGCCGGCCGGGCGCGCCCTTGCGCGGCGCATAGCGCGCCCGCCCGCAGCTGCACCTGGGCCAGGGCGGCGCGGCCGGCGGAACCCAGCTCATGCGACATCGTCCCGATCTGGATGAGGTTGAGGCCAATGCGCACCTCACGCAGGCCATTGCTGAGCGCCAGCGCATGGCCCGGCACCGCTTCCAGCTGGGCCAGGCGCGGCGCCAGCAGCGCGGCGCGGTCCACCATCAGGCTGTTCCATTCCTCACGCGTTACGCTGGAACGCGGGCTGGCCAGCCGCGCCAGATCGCGCCAGTTGCGCCGCAGGATGCGCCCCACCGCCCGCTCCACGCCGATTACCCGCAGCATGGCGGTGGTGAGGATGGCCGCCGCCGCCCCTGCCAGCTGGGCGATGTTGTTGTTGAGGAAAGCGGCGAAATCGGCGTTCAGCGTGTCTGTCAGGGCAATCGCGCCGCAAAAGCCCACCACCAGCGTCATCATCCGCGCATAGAGCGCAGGCACGCCCAGAAACACCCCCAGCCCCACCAGCGTGGGCGCCAGCGCCGCCATCAGCATCTCGAACGTATCCAGCCGGGGCAGGATGGCAAAGAGATAGAGCGCGGCGATCGGCAGGCTGAGCGCGGTCCACACCAGCCAGCTGGTCTGCGCCGGGCGGGGATTGTCGAGCGTGGCGAAGAAGCTGCACACCACAGCGCAGATCATCGCCATCACCCCGCCTTCGGGCCAGGCGGTGTAGATCCAGAACAGGCAGGAGCCAAAGACGCCAATCCCCGCCGCCACCGCCGAGCGCAGCGCCAGCCCGCCATCGCGGTGCCAGCGCCGGCGCGTGCGCTGGGCCAGCAGCGGGCGCAGCGCGGCGGGCAGCGGGGTGGCCGGGTGCAGCGTGTGCTCCACCAGCCATTTCGCCGCCTCGATCCGCTGCACCAGCTCGGCCAGGCGCGCGTGGAGGTTCAGCTCCAGCAGGCCTTCCCAGCCCTGCGGGTGCAGACCGGCGTGCCAGGTGGCCAGCGCCGCTTCGATATCCGCCCGCGAGGCGGAAAGGTCTGCCGGGGCCTGGCTGGCCCAATCGCCCAGCGCCCTCAGCAGCTCCGCCAGCGCCGGTGACAGGCCGCCCAGCCGGTGGATCTGGGCAATGCGGTCCTCGATGGCGTCAACCAGCGGCAGCAGCAGCACCAGATGATCCCACATCGCCATGATCGCATCGCGGCCCAGCACGCCATTGTCCGGATGGAAGCGCAAGTGCGTGGCCAGCAGGCGCAGCTCGGTCATCGCTGCGGCCATGGTGCCGGGCGGATCGGGCGGGGCGCTTTCCTCCGGCCGGCGCAGCACATCGGCAATCCAGCGGTTCATCCCGCCACGCACACCGCGGATGCTGGCGGCAATCGCCTGCTCGAAATCATGCGCGGGGATCAGCGTGTGCAGCAGGCTGGAACAGGCCACGCCAATCGAGATCTCCTGCCCGCGCAGCACCGCCAGGTCGAAGATCCGCTCGGGCGTGTCCACCGCCGGGAAGGTGATGAGCGCAGCGGTGTAGCCGGCCAGCATGAACAGATAGGCGCGCGGCGTGCGATCAAGCAGCGAGGCGAACAGGCAGCAGCCCACCCACAGCGCCATCACCAGCGACAGCAGGATCGGCTCCTGCACGAACAGGGGCACGAACAGCACCGATGCCGCCGCCCCGATCAGCGTGCCGCCAATGCGGAACACCCCCTTGGACAGCGCCGCCGCCGCCAGCGGCTGGCTGCTGATATAAACGGTGAGCATCGCCCAATAGGGCCGGTCCAGCCCGATCAGGAAGGAAATGCCCAGCGCCAGCATGGCCGCCGCAAAGGTGGTGAGCGAGAAGGTGATTTCCGGGCGGCCGATGCGCGGCATGCTCAACGCCCCTTGCCTGCGCGCACCCGCTCTTCCAGCAGGCGCAGCACGCGCAGCGTGGTGGCGATATCCTCTGCCGGCAGATCGCCCAGCATGGCGCGGCGGCGCTCGGTCAGCCGGGCTTCCATATGGGCGGCCAGCTTGCGCCCGCGCGGGGTGAGGCACACGCCGCGCGCGCGCCGGTCGGCCGGCACGGCGCGCCGCTCGATCAGCCCGCCCTGTTCGGCGCTGGCCAGGGCGCGGGCCAGGGCGGCCGGATGCACGCCGATCTCTTCTGCCAGGCGCGCCTGCAACACGCCATCGCCCAGCCGCGAGACGAACAGCACCGGCGTTGCCACCGCCACCGAAACGCCCGATTGTGCCAGCGCGGCCGCGGCCACCTGCTGCCAGGCCCGCCGCGCCGGCTGGATGGCGTTGGTCAGGGCATACAGCCGGGCATCGCCGGGCGCGCCCCTCTCCGACATTGTTGACATGGCAACGATCTAGCCCGCCGCCCGGCAACTGGCAAGGTCCGCCTTAATGGCCCTGCTCAGGGGCAGGCCGCCGCCTTCTGCCCGCAGCCCAGCGCGCCTGTCACCACGCCGATCGTATCGGCCACCATCGCTTCCACGCCGGGGGCGGTGGGGTGGATGTGATCGGGCAGCTGCAGGCCCGGCCGCTGATACACCGCCTTCAGGAAAAAGGGCACCAGCGCGGCGTGATGCTTGCGCGCCAGCTGGGCGAACATGGCGTTGAAGGGGCCGGCATAATCGGGCCCCATGTTGGGCGCGGCCAGCATGCCCAGCACCACCACGCGGATGTGCCTGTCCTCCAGCCTGGTCAGGATCGCATCGAGATTGGCCTTTGCCTGCGCCACCGGCAGGCCGCGCAACATGTCGTTGCCGCCCAGCGAGAGCAGCACCAGATCAGGCGGCGGGTTCTGGCTGGCAAGGGTGAAATCGAGGCGGGCAAGGCCATCGGCGGTGGTATCGCCCGAGACACCGGCGTTGACCACCTGCGCGTTGATGCCGCGCGCGCGCAAGGCGGCCTCCAGGCGCGGCGGATAGGCCTCCTCGGTGCGCAGGCCATAGCCGGCCAGCAAACTGTCGCCCAGCGCAACGATATGCACCGCAGGGCCCTGTGGCGCGGCCGCCTGCGCAGCGCTGCTGGCGCGGCTTTCGGGCATCGCCGCTTCCTGCCGCTGGCACCCGGCCAGCGCCAGCAGCAGCATGCCCGCCATAATGCCCTTGCCCAAGCTTCGCATCGCACACCCTTTTTCTCTGGCGGCCCATCTTGCCACCGCATTGCAGCATACCCATAACCGATATCGTGACCCACCCCCCTTCTGGCAAGAGCGCCATCCTCGCCCGCAACCTCACCCTCACGCTGGGCAGCGGGGGGGAGGCCACCGAGATCCTGCGGGGCCTCGACCTTGAAGTGCCCCAGGGGCAGACGGTGGCGCTGCTGGGCCCGTCGGGCAGCGGCAAATCCTCGCTGATGGCCGTGCTCACCGGGCTGGAGCGGGCGAGCGGCGGCAGCCTTGCCGTCGCCGGCGCGGATTTTGCGGCGCTGGATGAGGATGGGCTGGCGCGGGCCCGGCGCGGGCGCATCGGCGTGGTGCTGCAGGCCTTCCACCTGCTGCCGACGATGACCGCGCTGGAAAATGTGATGACCGCGCTGGAACTGGCCGGCACCCCCGATGCCGAAGCGCGCGCCGCCGTGGAATTGCAGGCGGTGGGCCTTGGCCACCGGCTGCACCACTATCCCGCCCAGCTTTCCGGCGGCGAGCAGCAACGCGTGGCGATTGCCCGCGCGCTGGCCCCGCGCCCGGCGCTGCTGTTCGCCGACGAGCCCACCGGCAACCTGGATGCCGCCACGGGCGCTGCGATCATCGAGCTGATCCTGGCCCGGCGGGCGCAAACCGGCGCCACCCTGCTCATCATCACCCATGACGAGGCGCTGGCCGCGCGCGCGCAGCGGATCATCCGCATTGCCGATGGCCGCATCGCCGCGGACGAGCTGGCGTGAGCCTCTCCTGGGCGGCGGCCTGGCGCATTGCCCGGCGTGAACTGTCTGCCCGGTTCCGGGGCTCGCGGCTGC
>DASRYE010000042.1:0-3791 GCA_035653915.1 Novosphingobium sp.
GCGGGGCCTCGGGGCGGCTGTCGATCGCGGCGGCCCATTCCAGCGCCTGCCTCTCGTGGTGGCGGGCGGCAAGGTCTGCGCCTAGCATCGCTTCCACCCGCAGCACGAAGCGGCTGGGGATCACCGGCGCCGAGGCATCGCGCGCCGCCCAGCTGAGCACCACCTGCGGCGCGCCAAGGCAGGCGGCCAGATCATGCGCGGCAAGGCCGATGCGAAAATCCGCCCCCGGCACGCCCAGATGGCGCAGCAGCGCCGGCGGCAGCAGCGGCTCTGGCGCGGGCGCCCCCGGCCACACGCCTTCCACCAACCCCGCGCACAGCATGAGATCGGCCCTCGCCATGCGCGCTTCCAGCAAGCCATAGATCGCCACGCGCGGATGGCCGCCCCAGGCCGGCCGCACGGCCACTTCCTCCAGCCCATCACGCAGGGCCGCCGGCAGATCGCGCAAGGGCAGCACCGTGTCCTCGGCGGCAGCGGCCGCGCGCCAGTCTTCCAGCAAGCCGCCCAGCAGGCGGCCATCGGCCTCGGCCCACACCGCCTCGCCGCACAGGGCCTCGGCCGCAAGGATCAGCGCGTCGATCTGGTCGGCCAGCGGGCCCTCCGGCGGCAGGGCGAACAAGGGCGCCAGCGCCGCTTCCACCGCCTGCCACCAGCCAAGGATAGCCCCTTCCCCGCCCTGGCGCCGGCTGATCTGTTCCACCAGCGCGCGCAAGGGGGCAAGGCCGGCATCGGGCCGGGGCCCGCGCAGCGCCAGATCCAGCGCGCGGGCCTGTTCCAGCCACTGCCCGCGCGGCATTTCGGCCAGCGCCCGGCCCACCAGCGGATGCGACAGCAGCGCGATCAGCGGCACCGGCGGCGCCCCTTCCGCGGCCACTTCGGCCAGCAGCAGCGCCAGTCGGCCGGCCGCCTTGCGCGTTAACGGCTGGCCGGCGGAATCGTCGGCGGCAATGCCCCAGCGGCCCAGCTGCGCCACCACCCGGCCCGCCAGCGCCCGATCCGGCGTGACCAGCGCCACCCGCTTGCCCGGCTCTTCCAGCGCCTGGCGGATCAGGATCGCCAGCGCGCGCGCTTCCTCGGCCGGGCCTGCCGTGGGCATCAGCCGCACGCCGGCCAGGCGGCGCGCCGGCTCGGGCAGATCCACCCAGCGGGCCGAGGCCTGCGGCGGCAGAAACAACGCCGACAGCGCCCGCGCCCGTTCCGGCGGGGCCGCGGCAAGGCCGGCGCGGTGCCAGGGCTGCACTTCGGTGCGCGCCACCCCCATGCGGTTGAGCAGCAGCTTCAGGTGGTATTGCGGATGGGTGACGGCATCGCCGCTGCCAAAGGCCGGGCCGCCCGCTTCTGCCGGAGCGCCGGCAAGGCCCAGTTCGGCCCACACCTCCTCGTCCATCGCCAGATCGAAATCAGGGAGGATCACCGCCCCATCGGGCAGGCCCGCCACCACCCGCAGCAGCCGCGCCAGCGCCGGCGAGGCGCTCGTGACGCCCGCGGCCACGATGGGGCCTGCCGGCGGCTGGGCCTGCCAGCGGGCGGCGGCGGCGGCAAACAGGGCATTGCGCCGCTCGGGCGGGTCCACCTCGCCGCGGCCTGCGCAATCGAAGCGCCACAGCGCGTGCAGCTTCAGGAAATCGCGCGTGGCATCGCGCCAGTGCTCGGCCTGTTCGCCCACCAGCGCGATCACTTCCTCGTCCAGCAGGCTGTCGGGCGCGATGCCTTCCACCTGCAGCCGGTCGAGCATGCGGGCCGCCTCGCGCGCGCGGCGCAGGCGGGCAGCGCCGCCGGCCACTTCGGGCCCTTCGATCGCCGCCAGCAGGCCCGCCAGCCGCAGCCAGCGCCGGGTGGGATCGGCCGCCGGGGCAATGCCCTCGGCATCGAGCGGGTCGAACAGCGGGCCCAGCGCCTCGTCGAGATCGAGATCGCCCACCGCCACCAGCCGCGGCAGCAGCAGCCCCGCTACCCGCCCGCCAGCCCCCATCGCGCGGATGAACGCCTCGGTGATGGTGCGCGCGGCGCGCTGGCTGGGCACCAGCAGGGTGAGCCCGGCCAGCCCCATGGGCCCTGCGCCATAACGCGGGATCAACCCTGCCACCAGCGCATCGGCAAAGCCGCGATGGGCGGCGATTGAATAGACCGCGGGGGAATGATGCGCCGGGCCGCCAGCGCGGGCGCTGGCGCGGCCCTCAACCATGCGTCAGCAGCGCCTCTGTGGGACCGATATGGCCGGGCGCGCCCACCTCGCACCATTCGCCGGTGTGCACCAGGCCGAACAGGCGCCCCTCGGCCATCGCCCTGTCCCACAGGCGGTTGGTGGAAAAGCTGCCTGCTGGGCAATCGCGCAGCAGGCGGTGCGAGACGATCTGGATGCCGGTGTAGATGAAGGGCGCCACCCGCCGCTCGGCCCGCCGGGCCACGCGGCCTTCCGGATCCAGCCGGAAATCGCCCTGGCCGTGATAATTGTGGGCGCCGGTGTGGCGCACCATCAGCAGCAGTGCATCCATCCGCTGCGCATCCCACGCGCCCGACAGTTCGGCAAACACATTGCGCGGGCCATCCAGCCAGACATTGTCGCTGTTGAGGCAGAAGAAGGGATCGGGCAGCAGCCCTTGCGCCAGCGCCCGGGCCATGCCGCCGCCGGTTTCCAGCAGGGCCGCCCGCTCGTCGGAAATGACGACTGCGGGGGCCTTGCGCTGGGCCAGATGCGCTTCCAGCTGATCGGCCAGATAATGCACATTGACCACCGCGCGCGCCACGCCTGCCTCGGCCAGCCGGTCCAGCGTATGGTCGATCAGCGCGCGGCCGGCCACTTTCACCAGCGGCTTGGGGCGGGTGGCGGTCAACGGGCGCATGCGCTTGCCAAGGCCGGCGGCCATCACCATGGCGGTGTCGGAAACCAACGCGCTCATGCGGCAAGGCTCCCGCCATGGGCGGCGCGGATGGCGGCGGGGATGTTGGCTTCAAACCAGCGCGCCACCGGCGCCAGCGCCGGATGGGCCAGGTCCCGCTCCATCTGCGCCCACACGCGCGGCACCAGCGCCAGATAGCGCTGCTTGCCATCGCGCTGCCACAGCCGCACGAAAATGCCGACGATCTTGGCATTGCGCTGGGCGCCAAGGCGGGCATAATCGGCGAGGAAATCAGCGCTCTCCGCCTCCCCCGCAAGGCCGGCCGCGGCCAGATAGCGCGCCAGCATCGCCGCTTCCACCGCCGGTGCCACATCGCGCCGGGCATCCTGCAACAGGCTGACAAGATCATAGGCCGGGTGGCCCACCAGCGCATCCTGATAATCCAGCAGGCCCTGATCGGCCGGATCGCCCGCCAGCAGCATGATGTTCTCGGCGTGATAATCGCGCAGCACGGCAACGCCGGGCTGCTGGCGCGCCATCAGCGGGGCCAGCGCCTCCTGCCAGGCCGCCTCCCAGCCGGGCGCATCCACCGCCAGCCCCTGCGCCGGGCAGAACCATTCCACAAACAGCCGCGCCTCGCGCAGATAAGTCGCCATGTCGTAAGGCGGGAACGGCCCCGGCGCCTTGCCGCGCAGGGCCACCAGCGTGTCGATCGCGGCGGCATAGGCGGGCATTTCCAGCGCCGGCGTCTCGTCCAGCACATCGCGCAGGCGCGCATCGCCAAAGTCTTCCAGCAGCACCCAGCCCGCGCCCGCTTCCTCGGCCAGCACGGCGGGCGGGCGCAGGCCCTGTGCGGCCAGCCAGCCGCCCACGGCCAGGAACGGGCGCGGATCTTCCTGCGGCGGCGGCGCATGCATCAGCATCGCGCTCTGGCTGGCCTTGTGGATGCGG
>DASRYE010000043.1:0-4811 GCA_035653915.1 Novosphingobium sp.
AAATCCTCGGCGGCGCGGCAGGTGGCAGCGCTGGTGGCGGCCGGCGTGCTGGTGTGGACGGCAGACCGGCGGCTGGCGCCCGGCCCGGCCTTTGCGCCCCCGCCGGCGCCCCTTGCGCCCGGGGCCCCCGCGCCGGCCAACCGCGAGGGCGACCCGCTGGAGGCCGCGCTCGACAGCTGGGCCAGCGGTTATGATCCGCTGCTGGCGCGCGCCTATGGCATCACCACCCGCCTCTTGCGCCTGGCCCGCGAGATGGAGCGGCAGATGGCCGCCTCTGCCGCGCGCGAGGGGATGCGGGCGGGCGATGTGCTGCTGCTCGATGCGCTCTATCGCGTGGGGCCGCCGCATCGCGCCACCGCCACCGAACTGAAGCACCACTTCCTGATGACGCTGGCCGGCATTGCCAAGCGGGTGGACCGGCTGGAGGCGCTGGGCTTCATCGCCCGGCCCTGCAACCCCGGCGATGGCCGCGGCCGGCTGATCGCGCTGACCGATGCCGGGCAGGCGGCGCTGGCGCGGATGGTGGCGCGCGATCAGGCAGCGCCGCATATCTGCTGGCCGATGGCCCTGCCCGATCGGGAATATGCTGCGCTGGCGGCCGCGCTGGCGCGGGCCGATGCCCTGCTGGGCGGGCCGGGCGCTGCCGATGCGATTAAGGAACGATCGGACTATTAAACATCGCATCTGTGTAGATATGCGCGATACTTGCGGAAATTCTTGCCAGACCTGGGGCCCTGTTCGAAAATATACGAAACCGGGAACACCAGATTGGGAGAAGATATGCGCTCGCCCCCTGTTGCCGCCAGGCCTGCCCTGCAGGATGCCGGCCCCCTTTCCACATCCGCGCTGATCGACAGCGCCCGCTATGTCAGCGGCTGTTTCGGCGCCATCGATCCGGGGCTGGCCGCGCGGGTGGGCCGGCTGGTGGAGTGGTTGAACGATCAGCCCCCGCTCGCCGCCGAGCGCAAGGCCGAGGTGGAGCTGCAATTGCGCAAGCTGCTGGCCACGCGCCTGCGCCTGGCGGCCGATCGCGCCCGCCTGCCGGGCATTGCCCAGGAACGGATCGAGCGGCCGGTCTTCGTCATCGGTTTTGGCCGCACGGGCACCACCCTGCTCCATTCGCTGCTGGCCGAGGACCCGGAGCTGCAGGCGCCCCTGTGGTGGCACAGCCACGCGCCCTCGCCGCCGCCGGGCGAAGTGCCGGTGGTGCCTGCGCGCATCGAACAGGCCGGGCAGGATCTCGACCGGATGCTGCATCTGGCGCCGGGCCTGCTCACCTTGCACCCCTATTGGGATCAGCGCGGCCTGTGCCCGATCGAGGATGAGGAGATCTTCACGCTCGATTTCCAGAACGCCTATCCCACCCTGCTGTATCGCGTGCCGGCGCTGGCGATGCTGCTGGATGCGCACAATGCCGGCCAGGCCTATGGCTTCCACCGCCAGTTCCTGCAGCACCTGCAATGGAACCAGCCACCCAGGCGCTGGGCGCTGAAGGGCATCTACCACCAGTTCGCGCTGGATGCGCTGTTTGCCGCCTATCCCGATGCGCTGTGCATCTGGCCGCACCGCGATCCGCTGGAAGTGCACCCCTCGATCCTGGCGATCACGTCGGTGCTGTATGGCGCGATCACCGATTGGGCGATGGATTTTCGCGCGCTGGGCCCGGCCTTTGTGGATAGCATCAGCCAGTCGCTGGCCGCCACGCTCGACAATCCGCTGGTCGATGATCCGCGCATTGTCCACATGCGCTTCGAGGATGTGGTGGCCGATCCGGTGGCGATGATCCGGCGCGCCTATGGCCAGTGGGGCCAGGCCGTCAGCCCCGCGCATGAGGCGCGCATGCGCCAGTGGCTGGCCAACCCCGCCAACCGGCCCGACCGTTATGGCCGCTACACCTACGCGCTCGAACCTTTCGGCCTTGCCGAGGCGGATATCGAGCGCGCCTTTCGCAACTATCGCCAGCGCTTCATCACCAGCGCGGCCTGAAGGGAGACAGACCCATGCAGATGAACGAGGATGGCTATTTCCTCTCCAGCCACAACCCCATCGCCAATATCGACCAGCGCGACCTTGAGAGGCTGGCCATGCGCCTGTTTGCGCGGGCCGATGTCGAGGCCGCCTGTGCGCGCGCCGGCATCGGCTGGCGCCGCGTGACAGACCGGCTGATGCCGGCCGACCAGATGGCCCGCTTTGCCGATCACCTCTCGGACTATTGCTTCAAATGCACCCTGCTGGCGGCCAACAGCGATGCCAACCGCCCGCGCGTGCTGCGGGTATACAGCGAGGGAGCGCAATGGCTGGGCCACTGTGTGCCCGGCGCCAAATGGGGGGGCGACAATCCGAACAATGCCTATCGCATCATCCCCGTGCAGGCGGGCAGCCGCTATGAGCTGAGCGGCCAGCGGGCGCCATCGCCTGCCACCTATGTCACCTTCCAGATCGTTGGCAACACCACCACTTCGGCCACGCTCGCCTCGCTGGAACAGCTCGACATGGAGATCGCCGCCGATGGCTCCTATCGCCTCACGCTCGATTCCACCCCGGCCGACGGGCGGCGCAACCATCTCACCATTCCGCCCGGCGCGCTTTATCTCTTCATCCGCGATTCGATGGGCGACTGGGCCAGCCAGGCCCCCGATGCGCTGCGCATCCGCATGACCAGCCCGCCCACCGCCGCCCCGCTCGACGAGGACGCGCTGGCCGCCGCTGCCATCCGCAACATCCAGCAGGATCTGTTCTATGCCTATTACGCCCAGCGCCTGTTCTTCAACGGGCCGCAGATGATGACCCCGCCCGAAGGCGCCGGCTCTGTCGGCGGGCTGGTGACGCAGCAGGGCAGCCTTGGCCATTTCACCCTGGCCGCCGATGAGGCGGTGATCCTTACCGCCAGCGAAGGCGGCGCCACCTATCGCGATGTGGTGCTGCATGATCTGTGGCTGCGCAGCCTGCCCAACCGCGATGCCCAGATCAGCCAGACCAACGCCCAGATGCGCGCCGATGCCGATGGCCGCTTCACCCATGTCATCGCGCTGGCCGATCCGGGCGTGTATAACTGGCTGGATCCTTGCGGCCTGCATGATGTGCTGGTGCTCTATCGCTGGCAGGGCTTTCCCGATCCGGCAGCGCCCGGCCCGCAGCTGGAAAGCCGCAAGGTGAAGCTGGCCGAGCTGGAGGCACATTTGCCGGCGGGCGTGGCGCGGGTGAGCGCTGCGGAGCGCGCCGCTCAGATCGCCGCCCGCCAGGCCGCCTACGACCGGCGCTTCCACACCGGCTGAGGGCTCAGGCAGCGCTGGCCGGCGCTTTAGGTCCCGGCCAGCGCCTTCACCTGATCGCGCAGCAGGAACTTCTGCACCTTGCCCAGCGGCGTGCGCGGAAAGGCGGGCACCAGGAACAGGTGGCGCGGCACCTTGTAATTGGCCATGCGCTCGCGGCACCAGGCGGAAAGCGCGGCCAGATCCAGCGCCATCCCTGCGCGCGGCACCACGCAGGCGGCGCAAACCTCGCCCATGCGCGCATCCGGCCAGGCGATCACGCAGACATCGGCGATCGCCGGGTGGGTGCGCAGCACCGCCTCGATCTCGGCCGGATAGGCGTTGAACCCGCCAACGATCACCACATCCTTCAGCCGGTCGAGGATGCGCAGGTTGCCCGCCGCATCGATCAGGCCGACATCGCCGGTGTGCAGCCAGCCTTCGGCATCGATGGCCGCGGCGGTCTGCTCGGGCTCCTCGAAATAGCCCTGCATCACATTGGGGCCGCGCACCAGCAATTCGCCGCTTTCGCCGGGCGGCAGGGGCTGGCCCTGGCTGTCGATGATCCGCAGCTCCACGCCGGGCAGCGGGCGGCCCACGGTGGTGGCGATGGTCTGCGCATCGGCGCCGGGATAGTTGACCGACACCAGGGCGGTGCTTTCCGTCTGCCCGAAGCTGGTGAGGAAAAGCTCGAAGCCGAACACCTCGTGGCCGGCGCGGATCAGTTCCACCGGCACCTTGGCAGCGCCCGTGTGCCCCACCCTCAGCGAGGAGAGGTCGGTTGTGGCAAAATCGGCATGTTCCATCAGCCCCTGAAAGAGGGTGGGCGGGCCCATCAGCACGCTGATCTTCTCGCGCGCGATCAGTGCCAGCAGCGCGCCGGCATCGAAGCTGGCCAGCGGATAGATGGTGATCCCGGCGATCAGCGCCGACACCCAGCCCGAACGATAGCCGAAGCTGTGGAAGAAGGGATTGACGATGGCCATCCGCTCGCCCGCGCGCAGATCATTGGCCATGTTCCAGATCGCCGGCATCCACAGCGCCTGGCCGTGATTGTGCATGGCGCCCTTGGGCTGGCCGGTGGTGCCGCTGGTGAACAGGATGTCGGCGATGGTGGCCGGCGTTACAGCGGCCATGCGCGCGGCCAGCAGGGCGGGCTCTGCCTGGAGCTGGCTGAAAGTGCCGAGCGCGGGCGTGTCGAGCGGGATGATCTGTTCGAGCTGCGGCAGATCCTGGGCGGGGCGGCCATCGCCCGGGCCGCCGCAGGCCGCCACCAGCATGGCGGCATAATCCTGCCCGAGAAAACCGCTGACGGTGAACAGCAGGCGCGCGCGCGTCTTGGCCAGCACGAAGGCGGCCTCGGGGCCCTTGAAGCGGGTGTTGATCGGCACCATGATCGCGCCGATGCTTTCGGTGGCGGCCGCCGCCAGGATCCATTGCGCGCTGTTGGGCGCCCAGATCGCCACCCTGTCGCCATGGGCCAGGCCATGGGCCACCAGCGCGCTGGCCAGCTGCCGCACGGCCGCGGCAAAGCCGGCAAAGCTGAGGCAGCCGCCCGCC
>DASRYE010000044.1:0-6243 GCA_035653915.1 Novosphingobium sp.
CGGCGCGCTGGTGGATGCCCCCGCGCCTGCCCGCAGCGCAGCCTAGCGCGCCGGCGGAAACGGCCCGCCCGGCAGCGGGAACTGGCCGCCATGATCGATCTGCCCGCCGGGCGCGGGCGGCGTTGCCATCTGCGCGTTCAGCTGGTGGATGCGGCTCATCCGCTCCACATCGCCGCTGTTGCCCAGCGACACCACCGCCGCCTGATTGGCCGCAAAGCCGCGCAGCCGCGCCGCCAGCCCGGCCGCATAATCGGGGATGCCCATCATCGCGTAGATATAGCGCCGGCCATCCTTGCCAAAGGCGATGGAATGAACGTCTGCCGCCCACAGGCGGAAGGTCATCGCTTCCACCTGCACCACCTGGCTGCTGGCCTGGAGGTTGGCGTGGAACTGGTTGCCCAGCGCCACTTGCGCGCTCTGGAAGCTGCCCTCCATCTCCAGCCAGACCAACTGCGAGCGGAAATCGAAGCGCAGCGCCAGCCGCCGCGCGGCATCGAAACCGGCCAGCGCCAGCGCCCAGTAGAACAGCGTGTAGGGCCAGCCCGAGGCCGTGAACAGATCCGGCTGGCTGAGCGCCGAGACAACCGCGAAACTGGCCGCCGCCGCCCACAGCGTCATCGCCAGCGCATAGGCGTTGATCGCCAGCAGCAGCACGGGGTCGGCGCTCATATGGCCGGGCTGCTGGCTGGGGGCGTCGGTCAGGAAGGGCACCGGCTGGGTTTCTTCCACCAGGCTGCCACGGAAATTACCGGAACGCTGGTGCAGCTGCACCACCGGATCGATGCGGGTGTAGCGCCGGTTGGGGATCTGGTCGCGCCACACTTCCTGCAGGGCGCGCATCGCCTCGCCGGAAATCAGCGCCGGATTGGTGGAGATGTTCCAGCTTTCCTGCAGGCCCGACACCGCCGTGGAAGGCGCCGGCAGGGCATTGCGCGCCACTGCGGCAAAGAACAGCCCATGCAGCACCAGCGCCAGCGCCAGCAGCAGGAACAGCCAGCCCGGGGTGATCTCGATCGGGCAGCGCGGCAGATGCGTGCCGGCCAGCGACAGCAGCACCGGCCCCAGCACCGAAAAGCCGATCAGCCCGGCCATCTGCGGCACGGACAGCAGGTTGATGCCGCCCGCAGCGCCCGCGCCGGCCTGCGGCCGCCACAGGCTGGGAATGGCGATGAGGAAGAAGATCAGCGCGATCCACCCGCTGACAGAGCCGCCCGCGCCATCGCCGCCGCCCGGCCCCAGCACGATGGCCGCGCCCAGCCCCAGCATCAGGCTGATGGTCAACAGGCCGGCCTGGAACTGCCTTTCGGCAAAGCCGCGCAAGGGCGGCGGGGCATAGATCAGCTTGGGCATCACCGCATAGAGCAGGCCCGAAAGCGGATCGGCGGGCTCGGCATAATCGAGCGCCTGCTGGCGCAGCGCTTCCTTCACATAATGTTCGGCGGCCGGGCTGCTGCCCTGCTCTTCCGGGCCCAGCTGCGGCGCCAGCCCCTGCGGGCGGCCGCGGCCAAACAGGAAGCGCAATTGCCCCATCAGCTGAAAGCCGAGGTAAATGCCCACAGACAGCGCCACAAAGGCCAGCACCAGCGCGCCCAGCGCATGGCCCGCGCCCATCGTGTGGAGGCTGGCGCGGATCTGCAGCAGCATGCCAAGGCCCGCCCCCAGCGACAGCGCGGTGGCGCCGGCCAGGAACCAGTTCTGCACCTTCAGCGGATTGGGATAGCTGTAGACCTGCCCACCGCTGCCGAATTCATACGCCATGCCCGAGATACCTCACCTGCGCGGATCGCCCGCCGCCCGGGATAAACCCCGAAAGAACAAGGGACGATTCGCTGCCGCGCGCCTGTTTAGTGGGGGGCCGGCGGGCTGTCGATAGAAGGCTCTCAGGCCACCGCCTCGCGGTAGTGGGCGGGCGCCGTGCCCAGATGATCACGCGCGAAGCGGCGCAGCGAACGCTCGTCCGACAGGCCCAGCTGCTCGGCAATGTCGGCCAGCGGCAGGTTGGTGGCCAGCAGGTCCTTCAGGCGGCGGGTGCGGTAATCGGCGGAAATCTCGCGGAAGGACAGATTGCTGGCAGCCAGCCGCCGGCGCAGCGTGGGCACGCTGATGCGCAGGGCCGCGGCCACGTCCTCCTGCGAGGAAAGCCCGCGCTCCAGCAGCGCCAGCACCTGGGCATGGTCGCGCGGCAGCAGCGGCGCTTCCTCCTGCCCCAGCATGGCGACGAAATTGGCGAATTCCGCCTCGCCCCAGGCACTGTATTTCTGCGGCAGCACCGGCGCTGTCAGGTCTGCCAGCGCATAGTCGATGCTCACCCCCTCGCCCCGGCGCGCCACAGGGGCGTGCAGCGCATCCAGCAATTCGCCGCCCATGTCGCGCAGCAGCGCCGCGCCGCGCACGCGCACCGGCTGCAGGCGCCGCCCGGTCATCCAGCGCAGCGCGCAATGGGCCACGATGGCAAAGCATTCCACATAGATCTCGGCGCGCAGGCTGCCGGTGCGGGCCGGCGCCACTGTCAGCCGCAGCACGCCGCGCCCGCGGCTGAGCGAGAGGCGGCATTCCTTGCGCACCAGCCTTGCCGCTTCCACAAAGCGGCGCAGGGCGCCGGCCAGCGTGTCGGCCTCCTTGGCAGCGGTGATCAGCACCGAGAGGCTGCCGCGCGGCACCGGCTCTGCCGCCACGCCATGGCTTTCGTCATTCGTCAGCAGGATGTTTTGCGCGCAGCACCGCCAGAAATCGACCATGTCGATCCGCGCCGGCCAGCAGCCTTGCGCCGCGCCCGCCGGCACCAGCCCGGCATGGGCCAGCAGCCGGCCGGCCCTTTCGGCGCCCACCAGCGTGGCCAGATAGACCGTGTCGACCTTGCTGCCGCCCGCCATCATCCTCTCCTGGCATACTTGTGTTTTACAGGGAGATTATGCCTGTTGACGCGGTTGTCAACGAGCGAAAACAGCCGCTGCACTTTGCGCGCTTGTGTCCTCTTCGCCGGGCCATGCCAGCGTTATTCTGGCGGCATAACAAAAACTGCCGACAATCGAGGGAGGATCTCATGGCAGGCTTCAGCACATCCGCATGGCTTGGCTGCGTGGCGCTGGCGGCGCTGGCGCAGGGGCAGGCCGCCCACGCCGGCGAAAGCACCGCACCGCCGCCGCCCGCTGCCATCATCGACGATGTGCCGATCGTCGTCACCGCCAGCCGGCGCAGCGAAAGCCTGCAGAATGTGGGCGGCCAGGTGACCGCGCTGGGCGGCGCCGCGCTGGAACAGATGCACGCCTCCACCTTCAACGATTTCGCCACCTCGGTGCCCGGCCTCAGCTTCCAGGCCAACAGCCCGACGAACAACCTCATCGCCATCCGCGGCGTGGCCTCTTCCACGGCGGAACTGGGCGGGGCGGTGTCGATCTATCTCGACGACGTGCCGATCGGCGCCAGCACCCAGTTTGGCCTGGGCTCGCAAAGCTTCAACTTCAACCTCTTCGACATGGACCGGGTGGAAGTGCTGAACGGGCCGCAGGGCACGCTTTATGGCGCCAATGCGCTGGGCGGGGCGATCAAATACATCACCGCCAAGCCCCAGCTGGGCAAGCTGGCCGCCAAGCTCGAGCTGGATGGATCGGCCACCGATCATGCCGGCACCAATGGCGCGGTGCGGGCAATGGTGAATGTGCCGCTGGGCGATATGCTGGCGCTGCGCGTGGATGGCATGGTGCAGCACGACAGCGGCTGGGGCAACGATCCGGCCCGCGGGCTGAAGCGGCTGGGCAGTTCCGATACCGCCGGCGGCCGCGTGGCGCTGCTGTTCAAGCCGACCGACGAGCTGGAAGTGCGCCTTTCCGCCTTTGGCCAGCGCAGCAAGGCCAATGGCCTCAACATCGGCTTCTACAACATTGGCAACAGCACGCCGGTGGCTGGCCCCTACAGCCAGCAATTCACGCTTGATCAGCCGTCTTACAATTCGGTCAGCCTGCTGTCGGGCGAGGTGAGCTACGACTTCGGCTTTGCCAAGGCGGTGTCGGTCACATCCTATCAGAAGAACCACGGCTTCTATAATACCGACGACAGCGTGTTCTATGGCGTGCTGGTGCCGATCTACGAATATCTTTACAACAGCTATGTGCCCGCCAGCCCCTATAACCTCTATGTCGACACGCGGACCAACAAGTTTTCCCAGGAATTCCGCCTGCAATCGCCCAGCAACCACCATATCGAATGGGTGGCCGGCGCCTATTACACGCATGAGTTCACCGGCGAGCAGGTCAACCTGCTCTACACCGCCAGCGGCACCGGCAACATGCCCGCACCCTATTCCTCCTATCCCTTCTATGGCTGGCTGCCTAGCCACTACACCGAAGTGGCCGGCTTTGGCGATGTGACCGCCTATATCGGCAAGATCTTCGATATCACCCTGGGCATCCGCTATTCGCACCAGGATCAGCTGTATGAATCGAACATCTGGTGGCTGGGCTTTGGCCCCACGCTGGTGGGCAGCACCTATGTCTATGGCACGCCGGCCTATCATGCCGGCACCTCCAGCCAGGGCGTCACGACCTATCTCATCAACCCGCGCCTGCACATCACCCGGGATGTGATGGTCTATGGCCGGGTGTCCTCAGGCTTTCGGCCGGGCGGGCCCAATTTCTTCCTGGGCAGCAGCACGCTGCCCGCCACCTTCCAGCCCGACAAGCTGTGGAACTATGAAATCGGCGAGAAGGGCAGCTTCTTCGACCACCACCTGACCTTCGACATCGCCGCCTACGACATCGAATGGAGCAGCATCCAGACCACGCAGAACATCAATGGCATCAACCAGCTGGTGAATGCCGGCAATGCCCGCGTCCAGGGCGTGGAAACCAGCTTCGTGCTGAAGGCAGCGCCCGGCTTCACGGTCAATGGCTCGGCCGCCTACACCGATGCCCATCTCACCACCACAGCGCCGGTGCTGGGGGTCTATTACACAGGCGCGCGCCTGCCGCTCTCGCCGCATTTCAACTTCGCGCTGGGGGCCACCTATCGCTTCACCCTGGCGGGCCTGCCCACCACCGCCCAGCTGACCGACATCTGGACCGGCAGCCGCACCTCCGGCTATTACGGCAGCGCCACCAACGTCTATTATCGCATGCCCGCCTACAACACGGTGAACGGCAGCATCGGCTTCACCCTGCCGGCCGGCTTCGAAGTGGACGCCTATGTGAAGAACCTGTTCAACAGCCACGGTCAGCTCTCCGCCAACACGCTGAACAATGCGGTGCTGGCCAGTGCGCCGGTGCCGGTCACGCTGGCCCAGCCGCTCACCGGCGGGCTGACGCTGAAATACGCCTGGGGCGGGCGCTGACCCATGGCCACGCCTGCCCTCTACGACAGCCTGTTCGCCACGGTGGAAACCAGCCTTGGCAAGGTGCGCGGGCTGGTGAATGCCGGCGTGCGGATCTTTCGCGGCATTCCCTATGGGGCGCCCACCGGCGGGGCGACGCGGTTTCAGCCGCCGCTGCCGGCCGCGCCCTGGGCAGGCGTGCGCGATTGCTTTGCCCCCGGCCATGTGGCGCCGCAGATCCCCACGCCCATCACCCACACCTATGCCCAGCTCATCCATTTCGACATGGCGCCGGCCGATGGCGGCATTGGCGAGGGGTGCCTCACGCTCAATGTCTTTGCGCCAACGGCGGATGATGGCCGGTTGCGGCCGGTGATGGTGTGCCTGCATGGCGGGGGCTTTGCCATCGGCTCTGGCAATGCGGCGATGTATGACGGCACCCAGCTGGCCTTCGAGCAGGATGTGGTGGTGGTGGCGATCAACCATCGGCTGGCCTGCTTCGGCTTTCTGGGGCTGGCGGCGCTGGGGGCGGATGAGCGCTTTGAGGCGGCGGGCGTTGTGGGGCTTCTCGATATCGTGCTGGCGCTGGAATGGGTGCGCGCGAATGCGCGGGGCTTTGGGGGCGATCCGGCCTCGGTCACCCTGTTCGGCCAGTCCGGTGGGGGGTGGAAAGTCTCCTCGTTGCTGGCGATGCCGGCAGCGAGGGGGCTTTTCCATCGCGCCGTGGTGCAAAGCGGATCCTGGCTGGCCTTCCAGCCGGCCGAGCAGGCAGGCGCCCTGGCCGCCGCCCTGCTGGCCCAGCTGGGCCTTGGCCCGACAGACTGGCCCCTGCTGCTGGAGGCCGACATGGGCGCGATCCTGGCGGCGCAGGCAGGCGTGGGGGCGCTGGCCTATCAGCCGGTGCTGCATCCTGTGCACCTGCCCCATCACCCGGCCTC
>DASRYE010000045.1:0-35323 GCA_035653915.1 Novosphingobium sp.
CACAGCGGCCGCCCCGGGTTCAGCCCGGCCGCCACCATGCGCCCCAGCACGCCTGCCGCGCCCAGCAGCACCGCCGCCAGCCCCAGCCCCAGCAGCGCCAGCGCGGGAAACACCAGCCAGCCAAACACCAGCCCCAGCGCCAGCGCCAGCACGCCGGCCACCGCCATGCTGAGGCCATTGTTGCCGCTGGCCAGCAGCGCCGGGGCAAAGCGCCGCGCCAGCCAGGCGGCCAGGCGCGTGCCCGGCGGCTGGCGCGCCACATCGGGCGCATGCAGCTGCAGAAACGCCGCTTCTGCCTGCTCGGCCGCGGCCTCGTCGCGCAGCAGGGCCCAGCCGCCGCCATGGGCGGCATCGGCCGGCAGCGGCTTTTGCGCCACGCCCGCCTGCAGCGCCACCCGCAGCAGCGCCGAAGGCACATGCACATCGGCCGGCAAATCCGCCAGGCGCGACACCAGCCGGCCCGGCAGCAGCATGGCGCCGGCCGCGGCATGGTTGAGGTCTATCCGTTCAAAACCTGTGGCGAGGCCGGTTTCCACCGGCTGCACCAGCACCGCCGGGCCCGCTTCCAGCAGCGGCACGATCACCTCCGCGCGGGCCAGCAGGCCATCGGCCAGCACGATCACCTCGTCGGCCGCGCTCACCTGCGCCAGCAGGGCATGGGCATTGGCCGCCCGCTGCACGCGCAGGCCAAACAGCGCCGCCTCCCCCTCGACATCGCCCAGCGGCGGGCCATCGGCCTCGTGCAGGCACAGCAGGCGCTGCACCCCCAGCGCCCGGGCCAGCGCCAGCTGATGGCGCAGCAGCGGCACGCCGGCCACCGCCAGCCACGCGCGCAGCCCCCCCGCGCCAGACGGCTGGGGCACCGTTTCCACCATCGAAAGCAAGGCGATACGCAGCAGCTGTCTCCTCGCGGGAAAGCGGGAGGCCGAGATGTAGAGGCCGCATCGCCGCCTGCCAAGCGGTAACCGCCTCGGATGGCGAGCTATTCGGTGCCGGCCAGCTGCCCATGCAGGGCGCGCAGCCGGCGCAGCACGCCCGGCTCGCCAGGGGCGCCGCCCAGCGCTTCCTCGGCCAGCTCGATCAGCGGCCAGGCCTGGAAGCTGGCCCCCAGCCCCCGCAGCCGCAGCGCCGCCACCTGCCAGTTGCCATCGCAGCGCGCGCGGCCCAGCAGGTCTATCTGCCGGGCAAGGCTGTCGAGAAAGCTGGCGCGCAATTCGCGGAACAGCGCTTCATCGTCGCCGGCCGCGGCCGCGATCATCGCATCAAGGCTTCCCGTTTCGCACACCATTGCACAGCTGTGGCACATCAGGGGTTAAACCGGGGTTTAAACGTGCTATTCAGGGCCGATCATTCGAAAATGCCGGGGGACAAGGCGAAGATGGCCGCGCAGGAACAGACGGAAACGGCGCTGGTGGCCCCGCTGATAGAAGAGGCGCCCGCGCCGACACCCGAAGCCCCCGCGCTGGTGGCCGAACCGGAAAGCCCTGCCGACCTGCCCGAGCTGGAAGCGCCGCAATGGCCGGTGCGGCTGGCGCAAGGCTTGGCGCTGGCTGCCCTGCTGGGGTGGACGGGGCTGGCGCTGGCCACCCATCTGGCCGCGCTGGCAGATGCCGCGCAATGGGCCGCGTTTGTGGGCCTGTGGGCGCCGCCGGCGCTGCTGCTGGTGTTGCTGGTGCTGGCGGTGGGCCGGCTGGGGGGCGGCGCCGGGCCGCGCCTGCTGGTGGCCACGCGCGCGCTCGATGCCGAGGCGGCGCGGCTGGAGCAGCGCCTTTCGGCCATGAACCGCGAGCTGAGCCTGGCCCGCGAATTCCTCGCCAGCCAATCGCGCGAGCTGGAGACGCTGGGCCGGCTGGCGGTGGAGCGGGTGAACGAACATGGCGCCAGGCTGGCCGGCTATGTGGAAGGCAGCGCCACCCATGTGCAGGTGCTGGGCACCGTCAGCGAGGCGGCGGCCCATAATATGGAGCGCGTGCGCCAGCATCTGCCGGTGCTCACGCAGGCCGCCCGCGATGTTGCCAACCAGATCGGCAATGCCGGGCGGCTGGCGGAAAACCACGTGCAGGAACTGGTCAACGGCTTCACCAAGCTCAACGCCTTCGGGCAGGCCGGGCAAAGCCATGTGCAGGCCTTTCAGGAGCAGACCGAGGCCACGCTGGCCGGGCTGGATGCGCGGGTGGCGCAGCTGGCCAGCCAGCTGGAAGGGCGGATCGCGGCGATGCGCGGGCTGATGGCCGACGCCCATGGCGCCATCGCCGCGCGCGAGGAAGCCGCCGGCGCCGTGCTGGGCGAGCGGATTGCCGCGCTGCAGGCGGAAATTGCCGCCGCCCGCGCCACGCTTGATGGCGAGGAGGCGCAGAGTCTCACTTCGCTGCGCGCGCGCCTCTCGGCCCTGCGCGACGAAAGCCAGACCATCGGCCGGGCCCTGCGCGATCAGGAACACACGGCGCTGGGCCAGTGGCGCGCCGAGGCCGGCGAGATGGCCGCCGACATCGCCCGGCGTCAGCGCGCACATCTGGCCGACGCCGAAACGCTGGCGGCCACGCTCGACACCACCCGCCAGCGGCTGACCGACATCGAGGCGCGGCTGACCGCCATTGGCGCCAGCGATGCCGCGCTCGACAGCCGCCTCGTCGCCCGGCTGGGCCAGGTGGACAGCCGGCTGGCCGATACCGAGGCGGCGCTGGCGCGGCTGGGCGAGGCCGGCGCGGCGCTGGTGGCCCGCATCGAGGCCGGCGCCGAGGCCAGCCAGACGGCCCTGCCCGCGGCCCTGGCGCAAGCGGCGGAAGATCTCGCCGCCTATGAACGCCGCGTGTTCACCCTGCGCGATGCCATGCGCGATGCCGGCGAGCGCGGCGCGGCCCTGTCGCAATCCGTGCAGGCCTCGCGCGAGGTGCTGATGAGCGCGGCCGGCGGCCTCAGCGGGCTGCATGACGGGCTGGCCGCCCGGGTGCAGGAACATGCCGCCAGCCTTGGCCTGCTGCGCCAGTCGCTCGCCGGGCTGGACAGCGAGGCGGCGCGCATTGCCGCCACTTCTGGCGAGGCGCTGGAAGGGGCGCTGGGCAGGCTGTCGGGCGGGGTGCTCGATGCGGTGGCGCAGATCGAGCTGCGCGGCGCACGGGCAGTGAACGAGCTGGCCGAGCGGCTGCGCAGCGAAAGCGCCGCGGCGATCGACAGCGCCACCGAGGACCGCGCCCGCGCCATCAGCGCCGGCATTGCCGAGGCCGCCCGCCATGCCGCCACGCTGGGCAGCGAGACGGCCGAGCGCCTGCGCGGGCAACTGGCCGCCGTGGAAGATCTGCTGGGCCATCTGGAGCAGCGCCTGACAGAAGCGCGCGAGGCCGCCGAGGAGAAGGTGGACAACGACTTCTCGCGCCGCGCCGCGCTCATCACCGAAACGCTCAATTCCGCCGCGATCGATATTGCCAAGGCGCTGGATGCCGATATCGCCGACACCGCCTGGGCGGCCTATCTGCGCGGCGACCGGGGCATCTTCACCCGCCGCGCGGTGCGCCTGCTGGATACCGCCGAGGCCCGCGCCGTGCTGCTGAGCTATGAGCGCGACCGCGCCTTTGCCGAGCACGTCAACCGCTTCATCCATGATTTCGAGGGGATGCTGCGCCAGTTGCTCTCCACCCGCGATGGCCATGCGCTGAGCGTGACGCTGCTGTCATCCGACATGGGCAAGCTGTATGTGGCCCTGGCGCAGGCTATTGAACGCCTGCGCAGCTGATTGGGCCTTCAGCCCTCGCTGCTGCCCAGCGAGGCGGGCGGGTGGAGGAAGCTGATATCCTCCACGCTCAGCCAGTTATGCTGGCGGTTCAGCCAGAACAGCGCGAAGGCCACCGCCGCTATCGCCGTGGCGCGCAAGGCCACCCGGCCGGGGCGGAAATTGGCCGGCGCGCTGTCGGCCTGGCCGGGCACCAGCGGCTCGCCCACCTCGGCATGGGTGCGCACGCCGAAAGGCAGCACGAACAAAGCGGAGATCACCCAGAACAGCAGGTAGACCGCCAGCATCGAGCTCCACTTCATCCGGCCCCCTCCCCTTTATCCGGTCAGTCCAGCAGCATCACCCGCACCTGCGGGCGCTTGCCGCACCAGCGCTGCGTTGCCCGGCGGGCGGCCAGGCGCGCGGCTTCCTTCAGCTCTTCCACATCGCGCCGGGCCGGCTTCTTGTCGAGCGCGCGGGCAATATCCTCGCGCGCTTCGGCCACGAAATTCTCGTAATCCTCCACCAGCGGCAGGCCCAGGCCCAGCACGTCGATCCTGAGGTGGCTCTTGTGCTTGCCGCCATGGCCGGAAAGGCCCGCCAGCCCCACCACCACCACGCCATTATGCGCCATGCGCCGGCGCATCAGCACCGCCTCGCCATCGGCCGGGGCAATGATGTCGCCATCCAGCACCAGCCGGCCGGCGCGCACTTCGGCAAACTTGCCCGGCCGGCCCGGCGCCAGGCGCACCAGATCGCCGTTCTTCTGGTTGACGATGCGGGCAATGCCGCTGGCCTTGCCCAGCCGGCCCTGCTCGCGCATGTGGCGCTCCTCGCCATGCACGGGCACGAGGATCTCCGGCCGGATCCAGCCATACAGCGCCTGCAGTTCCGGCCGCCCGGGGTGGCCCGAGACGTGGATGTGGCTCTGCCGGTCGGTCACCACGGTGATGCCCTGCGCGGCCAGCTGGTTCTGGATGCGGCCGATGGGGATCTCGTTGCCGGGGATCTGCCGGCTGGAAAACAGCACGACATCGCCCGCTTCCAGCGAGATCGGGTGGTTGCCCTCGGCAATGCGGGCAAGGGCAGCGCGCGGCTCGCCCTGGCCGCCGGTGGCCACGATCAGCACCTCGCCGCGCGGCAGCTCCATCGCGGTGTCGACATCCACCAGATCGGGCAGCTGCTTCAGATAGCCCGAGGCCTTGGCCGCATCGATGATCCGATCCAGCGAGCGGCCCGAGACGCACAGGCGCCGCCCCGTCTCGCGCGCCACCCGGCCCAGCGTTTCCAGCCGCGCGACGTTGGAGGCAAAGGTCGTCACCAGCACACGCTTGCCCTTGTGGCGGCGCACTTCCTCCAGCATCGCCCGGCCCACATCCCCTTCGGAACCCGAGGGGTTGGGGTTGAACACATTGGTGCTGTCGCACACCAGCGCCAGCACGCCCTCGTCGCCAATCCGGGTCAGCTCCTCGGGGCTGGCCGGGCGGCCCACCAGCGGCTCGTCGTCCAGCTTCCAGTCGCCTGTGTGGAAGATGCGGCCAAAGGGCGTGTCGATCACCACCGCATTGCCCTCGGCGATGGAATGGGCCAGCGGCACATAGCGGATGGAAAAGGGCCCGACGCGGAACGGATCGCCATGATCGATAACGATCAGCTCCACCTCACCGGCCAGCCCCGCTTCCTCCAGCTTGGCCGCTACCAGCCGCGCGGTGAACGGCGTGGCATAGAGCGGCACGCCAAGGTCGGCGGCGAAATAGGGCACCGCGCCGATATGATCCTCATGCGCATGGGTGAGCACGATGCCGGCCAGCGCCTCGCGGCGCTCCTCGATGAAATCAAGGTCGGCGAACACCAGTTCCACGCCCGGATATTCATTGCCACTGAAGGTCATGCCCAGATCGACCATCAGCCACTGGCCCTCGCAGCCATAGAGATTGACATTCATGCCAATCTCGCCGGAGCCGCCCAGCGCGCAAAACAGCAATTCGTTACCGGGAATATGCGCAAGCTTTGAGATCTTACCTCTCCTGACAGTTTTCGGCGGTGGTTTAGCGCGCCGCCGCGCGAGTGGCCAGCAAGGCCAGGCCGTTCAATGTAAGGTCGGGGTCCACCGCGTCGAACAGGCCGGTCTCGGCGTTGAACAGCACGGCAAGGCCGCCGGTGGCCACCACCGTCGCCGGCCGGCCGATCTGCCGGCGCATGCGCGCGATCAGCCCCTCGATCATCGCCACATAGCCCCAATAGATGCCGATCAGCATCTGGTCTTCGGTGTTGGTGCCGATGACGCTGGGGCTGGCGGGCCGGGCAATGGCAATGCGCGGCAGCTTGGCGGTGTTGCCCACCAGCGCATCGAGCGACAGGTTGAGCCCCGGCGCGATGATGCCGCCCTTGTAGGCGCCGTTGAAATCGATCGCATCGATGGTGGTCGCCGTGCCAAAATCGACGACGATCAGATCGCCGGCATATCTGGCATGGGCGCCAAGGGCGTTCACCGCCCGGTCTGCCCCCAGCGATTTGGGATCATCGACATCGATATCGATGGCATAGCCCGCCTTGCCCTGGCCGGCCACCAGCGGCTCCACATCGAAATATTTGCTGCCCAGCACCTGCAGATTGTGCAGCGCGCGCGGCACCACGGTGGAAATGATGATCTGCGCCACAGCGCCGCGATCAAACCCCTCGATCGCCAGCAGTTGCATCAGCCACACGGCATATTCATCGGCCGTGCGGCGCGGATCGGTGGCAATGCGCCAGCGCGCCTTGATCGTCTCGCCGTCGAACAGCGCGAAGACCACGTTGGTATTGCCGACATCAATCGCCAGAAGCATTGGTCCACCCCGTTTATGCGCAAAGCTCTGCGGCTTTTATCACAGCAGCGCAACATCGCCTGCATGAATGGCACGGATTGCGCCATCGGCCAATCGCAAGCGCATGGCGCCATCCTCAGCCAGGCCCGCAAAGCGGCCCTCGATGCGCTGGCCATCGGCCCCTGTCACGCCCAGCGGCGTGCCCTGCGGCAGGGCGGCCTGCTGCCAGCGGGCCACCAGCGCGGCCAGCCCATGCGCGCGCCAGCTGGCCAGCTGCGCGGCAAACGCCGCCGCCATCTGGCCGGCAAAATGATCGAGCGCGGGCGGCGGGGCGAAATCGGCCAGCGCCACGGTTTCGCGGCCTTCCAGCAGCGGGGCGCTGGCAAGGTTCACCCCCACCCCCACGATCACCGCATCGCCCTGCGCTTCCAGCAGCACGCCGGCAAGCTTGGCGCCGTTCACCAGCACATCGTTGGGCCATTTGAGCAAGGGGGCCAGCGGCGGCGGCACATGGCCGGCCACAGCTTCGGCCACGGCCAGCCCGGTTAACAGCGCAAGGCTGGCCGGCGGCGGATCGCCCGGCCCCGGCCGCACCAGCGTGGAGCCCATGAAATTGCCCGCGCCATCCTGCCAGGCCCGGCCCAGGCGGCCGCGCCCGGCCGTTTGCCGGCGGGCGACCAGCCATTCCCCCTCAACCGAAGGCGCGCCAGCAGCAAGCCGGCGCGCCCATTCGGCGTTGGTGGAATCGATCTCGTTGAAAAAGGAGATCAAGCGGCGATCACGCCGTGTGGAACAGGGCTGCGGCGGCCTGTTGGGCCACCCCGCCCAGCCAGTTCGTCATCAGATAGCCCACCGGCGAGATGACCACCGCCGAAACCAGCAGGATGGCATTATGCGCCACATCGCTGGCCGGGGCCACCTTGTCGGCCGGATCGTCGAAATACATCACCTTGACGACCTTCAGATAGTAGAAGGCGCCGATGACGCTGGCGGCGATGCCGATGGCGGCCAGCGGCACCATGCCAGCTGCCACCGCTGCCTGGAACACCACGAACTTGCCCCAGAAGCCGAACAGCGGCGGAATGCCCGCCAGGCTGAACATCACCATCGCCAGCACCGCGGCCAGCGCCGGGCGCGTGCGCGAGAGGCCGGCGATATCGGCCAGGCTCTCGATCTGCTCGCCCTCGCGGTCACGCAGCAGCAGCACGGCGGCAAAGCCGGCAAACGAGGTGAACACATAGATGAACAGATAGACCAGCACCGCCGACACGCCCGCCGGCGTTGCCGCGGCAAGGCCGATCAGCATGAAGCCGACGTTGTTGATCGACGAATAGGCGAGCAGGCGCTTCAGGTTCGTCTGGCCGATGGCGCCCAGCGCGCCGACCACGATCGACAGCAACGACAGGGCAATGACGATCTGCTGCCAGGCCACCACTTCGGCGCCGAAAGCCACCAGCGTGACACGCATGAGGAGGCAGAGCGCGGCCACCTTGGGCGCCGTGGCGAAGAAGGTCGTCACCGGGGTGGGCGAACCTTCATAAACGTCGGGCGTCCACATGTGGAAGGGCACGGCGCTGATCTTGAAGGCCAGGCCGACCAGCATGAACACCACGCCGAACAGCGCGCCAGTGGCCAGCTGGCCATGCAGCGCCTTGCCGATGGCAACGAAATTGGTGCTGCCCGAGAAGCCATAGGTCAGGCTCATGCCGAACAGCAGGATGCCCGAGGCCAGCGCGCCCAGCACGAAGTACTTGAGGCCCGCTTCGGCCGAACGCTCGTCACGACGCAGCATCGCCGCCAGCACATAGGCCGCCAGCGAGTTGAGCTCGAGGCCGATGTAAAGCGTCAGCAGGTCGGTGGCCGAGACCATCAGCCCCATGCCCAGCGCGGCAAACAGCACCAGCACCGGATATTCGGCCCGCATTTCATCGCGCGGGGCGAAGAAGCGCGGGGCGACGATCACCGCCACAGCGGCG
Organism: Novosphingobium sp.; assembly: GCA_035653915.1. Lineage (GTDB taxonomy): Bacteria > Pseudomonadota > Alphaproteobacteria > Sphingomonadales > Sphingomonadaceae > Novosphingobium. Next base: position 8,490 of record DASRYE010000045.1, read on the forward strand.
GCCAGATAGATCAGCAGCTTGGCATAAGCGGCAAAGCCATCGTCGGCATACTGGCCATAGAAGGCCGAGGTCTGCGCGCCGGTGGCGCCCAGGCCCTGCAGCACAAAGGCCGAGGCGGCCACCAGAGCGGCCACGGCCGCCACCGAGATCGCGCGGGCGGATTTATCACCCGCCCAGGCCGCGACCAGCATCAATACCAAGCCCGCCGCGCTGAGGATTTCCTCCGCGGCGACCAGGTTGAGGGACACAATCCAGCTCATTAACGCGCACTCCCCTCAACGGTATTGGCAGCGGCTTCGGTTTTCGGCGCGGGCGTGCCGGCCGTAGGGGCGGCATCGCTCGCGGGCCGGGCCGAGGCCAGGCGCGCATCCAGCGCGGCGATATCGGCGCGCATCGGCGCGATAAAGCTTTCGGGATAGATGCCCATCCACAGCGTGGCGGCCACCAGCGGCGCCAGCAGGGCCCACTCGCGCAGGTCAAGGTCAGGCATGGCGGCCGCATCGGCGTTCTTCTGCGCGCCAAACACCACCCGGGCATAGAGATACAGCATGTAGGCCGCGCCGAGGATGATGCCGGTGGTGCAGATCAGCGCCGCCCAGGTCGACACCTGATAGATGCCGGCCAGCGAGAGGAACTCGCCCACGAAGTTGGCGGTGGCCGGCAGGCCGATCGAGGCCATGGTGAAGAACATGAAGAACAGCGCATATTTCGGCATGTTGATGGCAAGGCCGCCATAGCGCGAGATCTCACGGGTATGCAGGCGGTCGTAGATCACGCCGACGCACAGGAACAGCGCGCCCGCCACCAGGCCGTGCGCCAGCATCACCACCATCGAGCCTTCCAGGCCCTGGCGGTTGAAGGAGAACAGGCCGATCGTGACGATCCCCATATGCGCCACCGAGGAATAGGCGATCAGCTTCTTCATGTCCTGCTGCACAAGGGCAACCAGGCTGGTGTAGACCACCGCGACCATCGACAGGCCCCACACCAGCGGCGCGAAATAGGCGCTGGCTTCCGGGAACATCGGCAGGCTGAAGCGGATGAAGCCATAGCCGCCCATCTTCAGCAGCACACCGGCCAGGATCACCGAACCGGCGGTGGGCGCCTGCACGTGGGCATCGGGCAGCCAGGTGTGCACCGGCCACATCGGCATCTTCACCGCGAAGCTGGCAAAGAAGGCCAGCCACAGCCAGGTCTGCGCCTTCACCGGGAAGTTGTAGACCATCAGCGTCGGGATATCGGTCGTGCCGGCTTCATGCACCATCCACAGCATGGCGATCAGCATCAGCACCGAGCCCAGCAGCGTGTAGAGGAAGAACTTGTAGCTGGCGTAGATCCGATCGGCGCCGCCCCAGATGCCGATGACGAGATACATCGGGATGAGGCCGGCTTCGAACATGATGTAGAACAGATAGAGATCCTGCGCCGCGAAGACGCCGATCATCAGCGTTTCCATCAGCAGGAAGGCGGCCATATATTCCGGCACGCGCTTCTCGATCGCATGCCAGCTGGCGCCGATGCAGATCGGCATGAGCAGCACGGTCAGCGCGATCAGCGTGAGCGCGATGCCATCGATGCCCAGCGCCCACTGGAAGCCGGAGAACAGCGGCAGCCTTTCGGTGAACTGCCACTGCGGGCCACCGATCTGGTAGTGCTGCCACAGCACCACACCCAGCACCAGATCGACAAGGGTGGCGCCCAGCGCCAGCCAGCGCGCCCCCTGTGCCGATAGCGCCAGGCTGACCAGCGATGCCACCAGCGGCACCGCCAGCATCAGCGAAAGGATTGGAAAACCGATCATTAGCTCTTAGCCCTTTTCGCCGTTTGCCTTACCGAACCGACTGCCACATCACCCAGCTGACCGCGGCAACGAGGCCCAGAAGCATCGTCAGCGCATAGCTGGTGAGATAACCGGTCTGCAGCCTGCGCGCGCCGGCCACGCCCTTGGCCACCACGGCGGCAGCGCCGTTGGGGCCGAAGCGGTCGATGATGCCGATATCGCCCAGCTTCCAGAACGCCCGGCCCAGCACGAAGGCAGGACGCACGAACAGGAAGTTGTACAGCTCGTCGAAGTACCATTTGTTGTAGAAGAATGCGTGGAGCGGCTTGAACACCTTGACGAAGGCCGCCGGGATCGAGGGCACCTGCACATAGCAGACCCACGCGCCGACAAGACCGGCCACCATTACCTCGAAGGGCGCCCACTTCACGGCTGCCGGAATATGCTCGGCCGCCTCGAATAGCTCCTTGTCGAAGAACAGGGTGCTGGCCTTCCAGAAATCGCCAGCGGTTTCGATGCCGACGAAATAGCGGTTGAACAGCGCGCCGGCGAACACCGCCCCCAGCGTCAGCACGATCAGCGGGATCAGCATGTTGAGCGGGCTCTCATGCGGATGATAGCCGGCGGTGCCGTCGTCCTCATGGCCGTGGTGGCCATGGGCGTGATCGTGATCATGGCCGTGATGGGCATGGTCGTCATGGCCATGGGCATCATGCACGGCGTGCTGGATATGCTCCGACTGGTTCCAGCGCGGCTTGCCAAAGAAGGTGAGGAACACCAGGCGCCACGAGTAGAAGCTCGTCAGCAAAGCGGCAACGATGCCGGTGATGCTGGCGAACTGGCCCAGGGTGGTGCCGCGGGCAAAGGCCGCCTCGATGATCGCGTCCTTCGAGTAGAAGCCGGCAAAACCGCCCACTTCAGCCAGGCCCACGCCGGTGATCGCCAGCGTGCCGGCCATCATCGCCACGAAGGTCAGCGGGATCTTCTTCCACAGGCCGCCATAGTAGCGCATGTCCTGCTCGTGGTGCATCGCATGGATGACCGAGCCCGCACCCAGGAACAGCAGCGCCTTGAAGAAGGCGTGGGTGAACAGGTGGAACATCGAGGCGCCATAGGCCCCGACGCCAGCGGCGAAGAACATGTAGCCCAGCTGCGAACAGGTGGAATAGGCGATCACGCGCTTGATATCCCACTGCGTCGTGCCGACGGTGGCGGCAAAGAAGCAGGTGGCAGCGCCGATGAAGGTGATGACGTGCAGCGCCGTCTCGCTCTGCTGGAACAGCGGGCTGAGGCGGCAGACCATGAAGACGCCGGCCGTCACCATGGTGGCGGCGTGGATCAGCGCCGACACAGGCGTCGGGCCTTCCATCGCGTCGGGCAGCCAGGTGTGAAGGCCCAGCTGCGCCGATTTGCCCATGGCACCCACGAACAGCAGCAGGCACAGCAGCGTCAGCGTATCCACCCGGTAGCCCAGGAAGCCGATGGTGCTGCCGGCATAATCGGGCGCATGGCGCAGGATCGTCTCGATATCGACGGTGTGGAACACCAGGAAGATGCCGAAGATGCCCAGCATGAAGCCCAGATCGCCCACGCGGTTGACAACGAAAGCCTTGATCGCCGCCGCGCAGGCCGAGGGCTTCTGGAACCAGAAACCGATCAGCAGGTACGAGGCCAGGCCCACGCCTTCCCAACCGAAGAACATCTGCACCAGGTTGTTCGCCGTCACCAGCATCAGCATGGCAAAGGTGAACAGCGACAGATAGGCGAAGAAGCGCGGCTGATCCGGCTCCTCGCTCATGTAGCCCCAGGAATAGAGGTGGACCAGCGCCGAAACGGTGGTGATCACCACCAGCATCACCGCGGTCAACGCGTCAACGCGCAGTTCCCAGTTGAAGACGAGATCGGCCGAGTGGACCCACTGCAGCACCGGCGTGACCGACACTTCGGCGTGGCCGCCCAGAAACTGGCAGAAGATCGACCAGGAGAGCGCGCAGGCGGCAAACAGCGCGCCCGTCGTCACCAGCTTGGCCGGCACCTTGCCGATGGCCTTGTTGCCAAGGCCGGCGATAACCGCCGCCAACAGCGGCAGAAATACGATGAACAGGATCGGATGCACTGGCCTTATCCCTTCATCCGGTTGACGTCGTCCACCGCGATGGACCCACGGCTACGGAAATAGATGACCAGAATGGCCAGACCCACAGCTGCCTCGCCGGCAGCCACGGTGAGCACGAACATCGCAAACACCTGGCCCACCAGATCGTGGAGGAAGGCGCTGAAAGCGACGAGGTTGATGTTCACCGCGAGCAGGATCAGCTCGATGGCCATCAGGATGATGATGATGTTCTTGCGGTTGAGGAAAATCCCCAGAACGCCCAGCACGAAGAGGATCGAGCTGACGGCGACGTAATGTTCGATACCGATCATGGCTGCCCCCTTCAGATCTGCACGCCCTCGCCCACGGCGGGGCGAGTGTTGACAGTGGCGTCTGCCGGACGGCGCGACACCTGCTTCCAGATGCTCTGCGTCTTCACGCCCGTACGCTGGCGATGGGTCAGCACGATGGCGCCGATCATGGCGACCAGCAGGATGATCCCTGAGCCTTCGAACAGGAAGAGATAGCGGCCATAGAGCAGCGCGCCGATCGACTGGATGTTGCTGAGGCCCGCCTGCGGGGCGGTTGCCGGATCGGCCACGCCCAGTTGCAGCCCGCCGGCATGCCAGGCGCCAAGGCCCATGCCCAGTTCCGCCAGCAGCACCACCGCAATGGCCAGGCCCAGCGGCATGTTGCGCATGAAACCGGCGCGCAGCGTGGCGAAATCGATGTCGAGCATCATCACCACAAAGAGGAACAGCACCGCCACCGCGCCGACATAGACGATCACCAGCAGCATGGCGATGAACTCGGCGCCGGCCAGCACCATGAGGCCGGCCGCGTTGAAAAAGGCGAGGATCAGCCAGAGCACCGAGTGGACCGGGTTCTTCGCGAAGATCGTGAAGGTGCCCGATGCCACCACCAGCGTGGCGAAGAGATAAAAGGCAAGAGTTTCAATCATGGCCGCGCCCTTACCGATAGGGCGCATCGGCTTCAAGGTTGGCAGCGATCGCTCGCTCCCACTTGTCGCCGTTCGCCAGAAGTTTCGCCTTGTCGTAGAGCAGCTCTTCGCGCGTTTCGGTCGCGTATTCGAAGTTCGGCCCCTCGACGATGGCATCGACCGGGCAGGCTTCCTGGCAGAAGCCGCAGAAGATGCACTTGGTCATGTCGATGTCGTAGCGGGTGGTGCGCCGGCTGCCATCCTCGCGCGGGTGCGCCTCGATGGTGATCGCCTGCGCCGGACACACCGCCTCGCACAGCTTGCAGGCAATGCAGCGCTCCTCGCCGTTGGGATAACGGCGCAGGGCATGCTCGCCGCGGAAGCGGGGCGACAGCGGGTTCTTCTCGAAGGGATAGTTCACCGTCGCCTTCTCCTTGAAGAAATACTTCAAGGTGAGCGCGTGCGCTTTCACGAATTCCCAGAGGGTGAAGCTCTTGACGAGCTGACCGACACTCATGCGAAATGTCCCGTAGCCATGAGGTAGCCGCTGACGAGGAACACGAACAGCAGCGAGACAGGCAGGAAAACCTTCCAGCCCAGACGCATCAGCTGGTCGTAGCGATACCGCGGCACGGTGGCCTTCACCCAGCTGAACACAAAGAAACCAAAGCCCATCTTGGCGATCAGCCAGATCCAGCCCGGAATGAGATAGAGCGGCGCCCATTCCACCGGCGGCAGATAACCGCCCCAGAACAGCGTGGCATTCAGCGCGCACATCAGCAGCACGTTGCCATATTCACCCAGCCAGAAGAGGGCGAAGCTCATCGAGGAATATTCGGTCTGATAACCGGCCACCAGCTCGCTTTCGGCCTCGGTCAGGTCGAAGGGGGCGCGCTGGGTTTCCGCCAGGCTCGAGATGAAGAACATCACCCACATCGGGAACAGGAAGATGTTGCAGGCAAAGGCGTTGATGAAGCCCAGCCCATGCCCCTTCTGTGCGATGACGATGCTGTTCATGTTGAACGAGCCGGCCCACAGCACCACGCAGATGACGATGAAGCCGATCGAGACTTCATAGGAGATCATCTGGGCCGAGGCGCGCATGGCCGAAAAGAACGGATATTTCGAGTTCGACGCCCAGCCGGCCATGATCGTGCCGTAGACACCCAGCGAGCTGATCGCCAGCACATAGAGCACGCCGACATTGATGTTGGCGAGAATGGCGCCCGAGTTGAACGGGATCACCGCCCAGGCCAGCAGCGCCACCGTGAAGGTGACGATCGGGCCGATGAGGAACAGGCCCTTGTTCGCCGCCGAAGGCACGATGGTTTCCTGCAGGAACACCTTGAGGCCGTCGGCAAAGCTCTGGAGGATGCCGACCGGGCCGACCACGTTGGGGCCGCGCCGCAGCGCCATCGCCGCCCAGATCTTGCGGTCGAAATAGATCACCAGCGCCACCGACAGCATCACCGGCAGAGCGATCGCCAGAATGCCGATGACCGTGGCCAGAAACCACGCCCAGCCATGCGGCAGGCCGGCCATTTCCAGCAGTTGCATCGGGGTATGCGGGAACAGGGTCATTCCGCGGCCTCCTTCTGGGTTTCGCCGTGGAGCAGTTCGGCCGAGCAGCGCTGCAGCGTGGCGCTGGCCCGCGCGATCGGGTTGGTGAGGTAGAAGTCGGCGATCGGATAGGCGATCACGCCCGCGGCCGCACCGGTAACGCCCTTGGGCAGCGCGCCGTAATCGGCCAGCCCTTCCTGCCCGAAGGCCGGGTTGAAGGCGAACAGCGCGGCGCGCAGCGCATCAAAGCTGTCGAAGCCAACCTTAACGCCCAGCGCATCGGCCAGGGCGCGGATGATCGCCCAGTCCTCGCGCGCATCGCCGGGGGCGAACACCGCCTTGTCGGCATATTGCACGCGGCCCTCGGTGTTGACGTAGATGCCCGCCTTCTCGGTGAAGGCCGAGCCCGGCAGGATGATGTCGGCGACATGGGCCGCCTTGTCGCCATGATGGCCGACATAGACGATCATGCTGTCAGCAAACTTGGCGAAATCCACCTCGTCGGCGCCCAGCGCCAGCAGCATCTTGGGCTTGGCCGCCGCGATATCGGCAATGCCGCCCTTCTGCGCATAGCCCAGCATCAGCGAGGCCATGCGGCTGGCCGCCATGTGCAGCACGTTGAAGCCGTTCCACTGGCTGCCATCTTCCAGCTCGCGCACAAGGCCCAGCTGGTCGCTGACCGACAGCGCCGCTTCCAGCGCGCCCTTGGCCAGGCCAGCGCCGCCAACGATGATCGCCGGCCGCTTGGCTTCCTGCAGCGCCGCCCACACATGGGCCGGCAGCTGGTTGAGGATGGCCGCATCCGCGCCGAGGAATTCCGCCTTGTAGGTGGGATCCCATTCGGGGCCGATGATGAACACCTTGGCGCCCTTCTTCACGGCCTTCCTCAGGCGCGTGTTGAGCAGCGGCGCTTCCCAGCGCACATGGCTGCCCACCACCAGCACCGCATCGGCATTCTCGATGCCGGCGAGCGTGGTGTTGAAGTTCACGGCCGCCAGGTTCGAGCAGTCGTAGGCCAGGCCCGTCTGCCGGCCTTCCAGCAGGGTGGAGCCCAGCGCCGCCAGCAGCTGCTTGGCCGCAAACAGGGTTTCAGCATCCACCAGATCGCCCGCGACCGCCGCCACGCTGCTGCCCGGCGCGATCTTGGCGACAGCGGCCAGCGCCTCGCTCCAGGTCGCCGGCACCAGCTTGCCATCGAGGCGGATATAGGGCCGGTCGAGCCGGCGCTTGGTAAGGCCATCGACGAGGAAGCGGCCCTTGTCGCTCAGCCATTCCTCGTTCACATCGTCGTTCACCCGCGGCAGGATGCGCAGCACTTCACGGCCGCGCGCATCGATGCGGATGTTGGCGCCAATCGCGTCCGACACGTCGATGCCCAGGGTCTTCTTCAGCTCCCAGGGGCGCGCCTCGAAGGAATAGGGGCGGTTGGTCAGCGCGCCGACCGGGCACAGATCGATCACATTGGCCGACAGCTCGTGCTTGGCGGCCTTTTCCAGATAGGTGCTGATCTGCATGTTCTCGCCGCGATAGAGCGCGCCGATCTCATCCACGCCGGCAATCTCTTCCGAGAAGCGCACGCAGCGGGTGCACTGGATGCAGCGGGTCATCACCGTGCGGATCAGCGGGCCCATATACTTCTCGGTCACCGCGCGCTTGTGCTCGTGATAACGCGAGGCGCCGCGGCCATAGGCCACGGACTGGTCCTGCAGGTCGCATTCGCCGCCCTGGTCGCAGATCGGGCAATCAAGCGGGTGGTTGATGAGGAGGAACTCCATCACCCCTTCGCGCGCCTTCTTGACCATCTCGCTGTCGGTGCGGATTTCCTGGCCCTCGCTGGCCGGCAGCGCGCAGCTTGCCTGCGGCTTGGGCGGCCCGGGCTTCACTTCCACCAGGCACATGCGGCAATTGCCGGCAATGCTCAGCCGTTCGTGATAGCAGAAGCGGGGAATTTCCTTCCCCGCCAGTTCGCAGGCCTGAAGCACCGTGGCGCCGGCCGGCACCTCGATCTCGACGCCGTCTACCTTGACCTTGGGCATTACTCTGCTGCCTCCTGCAGGCCGCCATTGCGCTGGGCAATACGGCGCTCAATCTCGGGGCGGAAATGGCGGATCAGGCCCTGGATCGGCCAGGCGGCCGCATCCCCCAGCGCACAGATCGTGTGGCCTTCCACCTGCTTCGTCACGTTCCACAGCATGTCGATTTCCTCGATCGAGGCATCGCCCACGCGCAGGCGTTCCATCACGCGCCACATCCAGCCCGTGCCCTCGCGGCAGGGGGTGCACTGGCCGCAGCTCTCATGCTTGTAGAAATAGCTGAGGCGGCTGATCGCGCGGACGATGTCGGTCGACTTGTCCATGACGATGACCGCAGCGGTGCCCAGGCCAGAACCCAGCGCGCGCAGGCCGTCAAAGTCCATCGGCGCATCGATCATCTCGGCCGCCGGCACCAGCGGCACCGAGGAGCCGCCGGGGATCACCGCCAGCAGGTTATCCCACCCGCCGCGAATGCCGCCGCAATGCTTCTCGATCAGCTCGCGGAAGGGGATCGACATCTCCTCTTCCACCACGCAGGGCCGATCGACATGGCCGGAGATCTGGAACAGCTTGGTGCCCCGGTTGTTCTCGCGCCCGAAGGAGGAGAACCAGCCGGCGCCGCGGCGCAGGATGGTGGGCGCCACCGCGATCGATTCCACATTGTTCACCGTCGTCGGGCAGCCATAAAGGCCGGCGCCGGCGGGGAACGGGGGCTTCAGGCGCGGCTGGCCCTTCTTGCCCTCGATGCTCTCGATCATCGCGGTTTCTTCGCCGCAGATGTAGGCGCCAGCGCCGCGATGGACGAAGACGTCGAAATCATAGCCCGAGCCGCTGGCGTTCTTGCCAACAAGGCCCGCCTCATAGGCTTCGGCCACGGCGGCAAACAGGGTTTCGGCCTCGCGGATATATTCGCCGCGAATGTAGATGTAGGCCGCGCGGGCCCCCATCGCAAAGCCGGCCACCAGCGCGCCCTCGATCAGCTTGTGCGGATCGTGGCGGATGATCTCGCGGTCCTTGCAGGAACCGGGCTCGGATTCATCGGCGTTGATAACGAGGAAGCTGGGCCGGCCATCGCGGCTTTCCTTGGGCATGAAGCTCCACTTCATGCCGGTGGGGAAGCCGGCGCCGCCACGCCCGCGCAGACCCGAATCCTTCATTTCCTGAATGATCGCGTCGCGCCCCTTTTCGAGCAACGCCTTGGTGTTGTCCCAGTCGCCGCGCTTGCGGGCGGCATCCAGGTTCCACGGCTGATGGCCGTAGAGGTTGGTGAAGATGCGATCCTTATCTGCAAGGGCCATGACTTACCACTCCCCCCGATAATCGTGATTCCCGCTCACCATGGCGGTGAGGTTCGACAGGGCGCCGGCCGGCTCCACCGTGTGGCGGCCGGGTTCCTGCGTGCCGGCCTTGGGGGTCTCGCCCCGGGCCAGCGCATCGAGCACCTTGTCGAGCCGCTCGACGGTGAGATCCTCGTAATTGTCGTCGTTGATCTGCACCATCGGGGCAGAGGCGCAATTGCCCATGCATTCCACCTCGGTGAAGGTCCAGAGGCCGTCCTCGCTGACATGCCCGGCCTTCATGCCGCGGCCATGGCAGGCAGCGATCAGGTCGTCCGAGCCGCGCAGCATGCAGGGCGTGGTGCCGCACACCTGCACGTGGAAACGGCCCACCGGCACCAGATTGTACATGGTGTAGAAAGTGGCGACCTCGACCACGCGGATGATCGGCATGTCGAGATAGGTCGCGACATATTCCATCACCGGGATCGGCAGCCAGCCTTGCGTATTGGTTTCGGCGCCCACCTGGCGCTGGGCCAGATCGAGCAGCGGCATCACCGCAGAGCGCTGCCGCCCTTCGGGATAGCGGGCGACGACTTCCTTGGCCTTTTCGGCGTTCTGCGCCGTCCAGGCAAAGGCGCCCCAGCGGGCGCGCAGTTCCGGCGTATCCGGTTCGAGATGACGATCAGCCATTAGCGGATGAACTCCACGCGGGCGCACTTATCGCCCTCGAAAGTGTAGACGGCGAGGACGTCGAACGGCTCGGAAGCCGCCGTGCGCCACACGCGCTCGTGAAAGACGACGTAATTGCCCAGCGCCTTCACATCGATGATTTCCGCGCGGTTCTCGGGGAACTCGGCGAACATCCTGACGAGGCCGGCCCTGGTGCCCTCACGCCCTTCGCGCACCACGGCGCCGCGATAGGCGGCCTCGCAGGCGTCCTCGGTCATGAACGACACGTAAGTATCGGCATCCTGGGCGTTATAGGCGGCAATCATCGCCCTTGCGGTGTCGGCATGCGACAGTGCCAGCGCCGCGCTCACCGGTCACACTCCCCGAACACGATGTCCATCGCGCCCAGAATGGCGGTGATATCGGGCAGCATGTGGCCCTTGGTGAGGTAATCCATCGCCTGCAGGTGGCTGAAGGCGGTGGGCCGGATCTTGCAGCGATAGGGCTTGTTGCCGCCATCGCTGACGAGATAGACGCCGAATTCGCCCTTGGGGCTTTCGGTGGCCACATAAACCTCGCCCGCCGGCACGTGGAAGCCTTCGGTGTAGAGCTTGAAGTGGTGGATCAGGCTCTCCATCGACTGCTTCATCTCGCCGCGCTTGGGGGGCGAGACCTTGCGGTCGGTGCTGGCGATCGGGCCATCGGGCATTTCGGCCAGGCACTGCTTGACGATGCGGACCGACTGGCGCACCTCTTCCACGCGCACCATCATGCGATCATAGCAATCGCCGCTGGTGCCCACCGGCACGTCGAAGTCCATGCGCTCGTAAACGTCGTAGGGCTGGCTCTTGCGGATATCCCAGGCAATGCCCGAGCCGCGCAGCATCGGCCCCGAGAAGCCCCAGCGCACGGCATCTTCCTTGGTCACGATGCCGATATCGACATTGCGCTGCTTGAAGATGCGGTTGTCGACGAAGAGCGAGCAGGCATCCTCGTAAAGCTCGGGGAAGCGCTTCTCCAGCCATTCGCCGATATCGACGAGCAGCTTGAGCGGCACATCCTGGTGCACGCCGCCCGGGCGATAATAGGCCGAGTGCATGCGCGCGCCCGAGGCACGCTCGAAGAAGTTCAGCAGATCCTCGCGGATCTCGAAGAACCACAGCATCGGCGTCATCGCGCCCACGTCCATCACCGCCGAACCGATGTTCATCATGTGGTTCGAGATGCGGGTCAGCTCGGCGAACAGCACGCGCAGATATTGCGCGCGCAGCGGCACTTCCACGTTCAGCAATTTTTCAACTGCCAGCACGTAGCTGTGCTCCATCGACAGCGGCGAACAATAGTCCAGCCGGTCGAAATAGGGCAGCGCCTGAAGGAAGGTCTTGTGTTCGATCAGCTTTTCCGTGCCGCGGTGCAGCAGGCCCACATGCGGATCAATGCGCTCGACGATCTCGCCGTCGAGCTCGGTCACCATGCGCAGCACGCCGTGGGCGGCCGGATGCTGGGGGCCGAAGTTGATCGTGTAGTTGGTGATGATCTCGTCGCCGGTGGTCGGCGACTGTTCGAGGGAAAGGCCGCTCACTTCTTCTCCCCTTCCGCCTTTTCGTCGCCCGGCAGCACGTATTCCGCGCCTTCCCAGGGGCTCATGAAGTCGAACTGGCGCAGGTCCTGGGCCAGCTTCACCGGCTCATACACCACCCGCCGGTCCTCTTCCGACCAGCGCAGTTCCTGATAGCCCGTCAGCGGGAAATCCTTGCGGAACGGATGGCCTTCAAAGCCATAATCGGTGAGAATGCGGCGCAGGTCCGGGTTGCCGGCGAAGATCACGCCATACATGTCGTAGACTTCGCGCTCGAGCCAGCCTGCCACCGGCCACAGCGTGGTCACGGTCGGCACCGGCTTCACTTCATCGGTCGTCACCTTGACGATGATGCGGTGGTTGCGGGTCAGGCTCAGCAGCATGTAGACAACGTCGAAACGCTCGGCCCGGTCCGGATAGTCGGCGCCGGCGATCTCCATCAGCTGCTGGTATTCATGCTCGTCGCGCAGGGCACGCAGGGTGTCTTCCAGCGTGTCGCGCGCAACGGTGATCACCACCTCGCCATGCGCTTCATGGGCGGCCAGCACGCTGGCGCCCAGAGCGGCGGTGAGGTTGTCGATCACGCCTTCGTTCGAGGCGAATTTGGGGGCGGAATGCAAAACGGCCATGGTCTGTTTCCCCTCAGCGCTCGATCGTGCCGACGCGGCGGATCTTGCGCTGCAGCTGCATCACGCCATAAAGCAGCGCTTCAGCGGTCGGCGGGCAGCCGGGCACATAGATGTCCACCGGCACGATGCGATCGCAGCCGCGCACCACCGAATAGGAATAGTGGTAATACCCACCACCATTGGCGCACGAGCCCATCGAGATGACGTACTTGGGGTTCGACATCTGGTCGTAGACGCGGCGCAGCGCCGGGGCCATCTTGTTGCACAGCGTGCCGGCCACGATCATCACGTCGCTCTGGCGCGGGGAAGCGCGCGGCGCGGCGCCAAAGCGCTCCATGTCATAGCGCGGCATGTTGGCGTGGATCATTTCCACCGCGCAGCAGGCCAGGCCAAAGGTCATCCACCACAAGGAGCCGGTGCGCGCCCAGTGGAACAGGTCTTCCACATTGGTGACAAGGAAGCCCTTGTCCGACACCTCGGCGTTGAGGTCGTTGAAGAAGGCCTGATCGGGCGCGACGAGCTGGCCGGCCTGAGCGGCGGCGGCAGGAGACAATTGCGTGCTCATTCCCAGTCCAGAGCTCCCTTCTTCCAGGCATAGATCAGCCCAAGCACCAGTTCACCCAGGAACACCATCATGGTGATCCAGCCGGCCCAGCCGGTTTCCTTGAGGCTGACCGCCCAGGGAAAGAGAAATGCCGCTTCGAGATCGAAGACGATGAACAGGATCGCCACCAGATAGAACCGCACGTCGAACTGGCTGCGCGGATCTTCGAAGGCGGGGAAGCCGCATTCATATTCGCTCAGTTTGTCGGCGTCGGGCTGGTGGGAGCCGGTGAGACGGGCCGCTGCCATGGGCAGGAAGACGAAGGCCGATGACAATCCCAGCGCAACCACCAGGAAGATCAGAATCGGGAGATATTGCGTAAGATCGACCAAGGGCTGACTCGCGCTACTAGAGTGATGGCCTGCCCCCTAGTCCCGCAGCCGGGCTGGCGCAAGTGGAGGTTGGGCCAAGAAAATGCCTAAAGCGCACCAGCCGTTGCGCGGGGTGGATCATTCCCCCCGCAGCGGCGGATTGCCATTGCGGCGGCGCAGCATTATGCCGGTCAAGCAGGCACGTCAAACATTCCCGATTTTTCTTTCGCGAATCCGCTTCCGACGCCCTGCCGAACCCGAGAGGACAAGAAGGCCATGGCCAATATTTCCGCCCAAGATCCGGTTGTTATCCTGTCTTATGCGCGCACGCCCATGGGGGGCCTGCAAGGCGCTTTGGCTGATGCCAGCGCTACCGATCTCGGCGCCACCGCGGTGAAGGCCGCGGTTGATCGCGCCGGCGTTTCGCCCGATGAAATCGAGCGTATCTACATGGGCTGCGTGCTCCCTGCGGGGCTGGGCCAGGCGCCTGCCCGCCAGGCGGCGCTGAAGGCGGGCCTGCCCAAATCCGTGCAGGCCACCACGGTGAACAAGGTCTGCGGCTCGGGCATGCAGACGGTGATCATGGGCGCCGAGGCCCTGGCGGCCGGCAGCATCGATCTGGTCATCGCCGGCGGCATGGAAAGCATGACCAACGCGCCCTACCTGCTGAAGAAGCACCGCTCGGGCGCGCGGGCCGGCCACGACACCGCCTACGACCACATGTTCCTCGATGGCCTGGAAGACGCCTATGAAGGCGCCGCCATGGGCGCCTTTGCGCAGATCACCGCGGATGACTACCAGCTGACCCGCGAGGCGCAGGACGCCTATTCGATCGAATCGCTGGCCCGCGCCAAGGCGGCCGTGGCCGAAGGCCGCTTTGCCGAAGAGATCGCCCCTGTCACGCTGAAGACGCGCGCGGGCGAAGTGGTGGTGGATACCGACGAGGCCCCCGGCAAAGGCCGGCCCGACAAGATCCCCACGCTGAAGCCCGCCTTCGCCAAGGATGGCACGATCACCGCGGCCTCCTCCTCGTCGATCTCCGACGGTGCGGCAGCGCTGGTGCTCACCCGCAAGAGCATTGCCGAGGCCAAGGGGCTGGCGCCGGTCGCCACGCTGATCTCGGTGGGCGCCCATGCGCAGGAGCCGCGCCTGTTCACCACCGCCCCTGTCGGCGCCATCCAGAGCGTGCTCGACAAGGCCGGCTGGACGGTTGGCGATGTCGATCTGTTCGAGGTGAACGAGGCGTTTGCCTGCGTGGCCATGTTCGCCATGCACGATCTGGGCATCGCCCATGACAAGATCAACGTGAACGGCGGCGCCACGGCGCTGGGCCACCCGATCGGCGCTTCGGGCGCGCGCATCATCACCACGCTGATCGCCGCGCTGAAGGCGCGCGGCCTCAAGAAGGGCGTGGCGGCGCTGTGCATCGGTGGCGGCGAAGGCACGGCCATCGCCGTCGAACTGGCCTGATAAAACACAAGACGCGGGCGGGGGCAGCCCCCTCGCCCGCGCTGCTTTCGTTTACAGGGCGCCGCTGCCCCAGATCTGATCCTCGCGGATGAAACCGCCCTTGCCGGCGATGTCGATATGGCACCAGCCCTCGCGGCAGGGGCCCAGCGCGCCGACAACGCCCGGCGCTGCCCGCCACAGCACGGCCGAACCCGCCGCCGCCGCCGCATGGATATCCGCCGAGGGGCTGGCGGTGACATAGGCGCCGCGCTCCTTGGTGAGGAACTTGGCCAGCACCCAGCCGCGCGCGCCATCCGGGTCCTCGATCAGCCGCCAGCCTTCCATCACCCGCAGCACTTTCACCGGCAGATGCGCCCGGTGATACACCCAGTTGATCCGGTAATCCTCACCCGGGCCCACCCGCATATTCACCTCATCCACCCTGAGCGAGGCCCAATAGGGCGGATTGCTGGGCGCTGTGGCATGCGCTGGTGGAGCGGGCGCCAGCAACAAGGCTGCGGGCACAAGACAGGAAAGCGCCAGGGCGAGCGCTGGAAGGAAGGGCTGTGGGCGTCGCATTGCCCCCTCATACCGCGAGGCGCACCGCTGCCGCAAGGCCGCTGCGCGCAGGCATGCACAACCATATGCCCCAGCCGCTTGACCCCGCCCCACAGCAGGCCCACACAGGCCCGATCCACCCTCAGGGCCCTGCCCGCAGATCTGCCGCAGAAGATGACCGACACCGCCAGCCATCCCGCCGCCGCCCCGGACCGCCGCCTTGCCACCCGGCCGCGCGTGATCGTTACCCGCCGCCTGCTGCCCGAGACGCAAAGCCGCATGGCCGAGCTGTTCGACGTGGAGTTGAACGCCGATGACCGGCCGATGACCCGCGCCGCGCTGGTGGACGCCATGGCCCGCGGCCACGTGCTGGTGCCCACCATTGCCGACCGCATCGATGGCGAGATGATCGCCGAGGCCTGCGCCAGGGCCACCGATGGCCCGCGCGTGGGGCTGATCGCCAATTTCGGCGCCGGCATCGAACATATCGACCTGGCCGCCGCCCGCGCCCACAAGATCATCGTCACCAACACGCCCGGCGTCTTCACCGAAGACACCGCCGACATGACGATGGCGCTGATCGTCTCGGTGGCGCGGCGGTTCGGGCCGGGCATGCAGGTGCTGCGCGAAGGGCACTGGGGTGGCTGGGCGCCCTCCACCTTGCTGGGCCACCGCATTTCGGGCAAGCGCCTGGCCATCATTGGCCTGGGCCGCATTGGCCAGGCCGTGGCGCACCGGGCGCGCGGTTTTGGCCTGCAGGTGGCCTATCACAACCGCCACCGCCTGCCCACCGCTGTGGAAAACATGCTGGCCGTGCAATATGAACCCGACCTCGACCGGCTGGTGGCCGAGGCGGACATCCTCTCGCTGCACTGCCCGGCAGGGGCGGCCACGCGGCACATCCTCTCAGCCCAGCGGATCGGCGCGATGAAGCCGGAAGCCTATGTGATCAACACCAGCCGGGGCGAGCTGATCGACGAGGATGCGCTGATTGCCGCGCTGGAAAGCGGCCGGCTGGGCGGCGCCGGGCTCGACGTGTTCGAGCATGAGCCGGCGGTGAGCCCGCGCCTGCAGGCCCTGCCCAATGTGGTGCTGATGCCGCATATGGGCAGCGCCACTTTCGAAGGCCGGCAGGCCAGCGGCGAGAAGGTGATCGCCAATATCCGCTTCTGGGCCGATGGCCACCGCCCGCCCGACCAGGTGCTGGAAGGCTGGGCCTGAAGGAGCTGGGCCTGAAGAGAAAAGGGAGGACCGCAAAGCCCTCCCCCTGATCCCTCAATCGCCGGTTTTCTCAATCACCGGTGAGAATGCGATCCACCAGCTGCTTCACCGTGGGGGTGAAGTTGTTCGAATAGAACGGATCCTGCCGGAAGCGATAGGCCGCGTGGCCGGCAAACATCAGGTTGCGGTCCACCTCGCCGCCATGGGCGATGTCCTGCAGGGTCTTCTGGATGCAGAAGCTGCGCGGATCGGCCAGGCGCCCGGTCGACCAGTCGTCATGGTCCTTCCACGCCGAGAAGCCGCAGTGCGACAGGCAGCCCATGCAATCGGCCTGATCCTTGCGGATTTCCTCGCGCTCGGCATCGGTAACGAAAACCACCGTGTCGTCGGGCGTGCGCAGCGCATGGGCAAAGCCCTGCGCCACCCAGCCACGGGCGCGTTCCAGATCGCGCGGGGCCACCCAGAAGTTCTTGCCCTTCACGCCCACGTCAAGCTGCACGGTGTGCTCGCCCGCTTCCACCCGCGAATAGGGGATCTGGCGCAGCGAACGTGCTTCCAGCCCCAGCAGGAAGGGGTTCTTCACCGCCGAGGAATAGAAGCCGGTGGGGCTGAACTTGTGCAGCAGCACATCGCCCGGCTCCAGCGTGCGCAGGTGGTCTTTCCAGGCCTGCGGGATCGGGCTTTCCTCGGTCAGCAGCGGGCGGGTGCCATACTGGAAGGCGATGGCGCCCAGTTCGGGATTGTCGATCCAGTGCTCCCACTCGCGCAGATACCACACGCCGCCGGCCATGATGATCGGCACATCGTCCGACACACCCTCGGCGCGCATCGTCTCGCGCAGGGCCTTCACGCGGGGATAGGGATCCTGCGGCTGGGTCGGGTCCTCGGCGTTGGAAAGGCCGTTGTGGCCGCCAGCCAGCCACGGGTCTTCATAGACCACGGCGGCCATCAGCTCGCTCACCTTGTGATAGGCGCGCTTCCACAGGGCGCGGAAGGCCCGGCCCGAAGAGACGATCGGCAGGTAGTTGACGTTGAAGCGCGCGGCAATTTCCGACAGCTTGTAGGGCATGCCGGCGCCGCAGGTGACCCCCGTCACCAGCCCGCGGGTCTTTTCCAGCACGCCTTCCAGCACCGCCTGGGCACCGCCCATTTCCCACAGCACGTTGATGTTGATGGCGCCCTTGCCGCTGGCAATATCATAGGCGCGGCGCACCTGTTCCACCGCGCCATCGATGGCATAGCGGATCAGTTCCTCATGCCGCCCGGCGCGGGAAAGCGCGCGATAGATCTGCGGGATGATCGCGCCGTCCTCGTCGTAGCTGTCGGCGTTGACGGCCGACACCGTGCCGATGCCGCCGGCCGCCGCCCAGGCGCCCGAGCTGGCGTGGTTGCTCACCGCCACGCCCTTGCCCCCTTCAACCAGCGGCCACACTTCCCGGCCGCCATAGAGGATCGGCTTCAACCCCTTGAAAGTCATCCCAGCAAATCTTTCACAACAAAGGCTTAACCATCGCATCTTGCGCCCGCGAAGGCATGTTGGCAAGGCCCGGCAAGCCCGGTGGCGATCATCGCCCCCCGTTTCCCAAGCCGCCATGATACGCGTTTATCGCAGGCATGCGAATAAAAACCGCCTAGGCAAGAACACTTAGCGCCACAAAAACGCCATAATGCTGCCTCAATCGACGTCTTCCACCGCCACCTTCTCGCCCGTCACCTTCTGCGACAGGGCCGCGGCCATGAACGGATCAAGGTCGCCATCCAGCACATCCGACGGCGTCGGGCTGGTCACGCCCGTGCGCAGATCCTTCACCATCTGATAGGGTTGCAGCACATAGGAGCGGATCTGGTGCCCCCAGCCGATATCGGTCTTGGCGGCGTGTTCGGCGCTGGCGGCTTCCTCGCGCTTGCGCATTTCCTCTTCATACATGCGCGCCTTCAGCATGTTCATCGCGATTTCGCGGTTCTTGTGCTGGCTGCGGTCGATCTGGCTGGCAACGATGATGTTGGTGGGAATATGCGTGATGCGCACCGCCGAATCGGTGGTGTTCACATGCTGCCCGCCCGCGCCCGAGGCGCGATAGGTGTCGATGCGCAGGTCTGCCGGGTTGATCTCGATGTTGATGTTGTCATCGATCACCGGATAGACCCACACGCTGGAAAAGGACGTGTGGCGGCGGGCCGAACTGTCGTAGGGGCTGATGCGCACCAGCCGGTGCACGCCGCTTTCCGTCTTGGCATAGCCATAGGCGTTCTCGCCCTTGATCAGCAGCGTGGCGCTCTTGATGCCGGCCTGTTCGCCCTCGTGGTAATCCACCAGCTCCACCCTGAAGCCGCGGCGCTCGGCCCAGCGGGTGTACATGCGCTGCAGCATCTGCGCCCAGTCCTGGCTTTCGGTGCCGCCGGCGCCGGCATGCACTTCCAGATAGGTGTCGCAGCCATCGGCCTCGCCGGCCAGCAGCGCCTGCACCTTGTCGGCATCGGCGCGGGCGGCAAGGGCGGCCAAGGTGGCAAGGCCTTCCTCGATGGTGGCGTCATCGCCTTCCATCTCGCCCAGCTCGATGAATTCGATCGCATCGCGCATTTCCGCGCCGATCTCGTTCACCGTGCCGATCGAGGCTTCCAGCCGGCGGCGTTCCTTCATCACCGCTTCGGCTTCCCGGGGGTTGTCCCAGAGCTTGGGGTCCTCGACGCGCGCGTTCAGCTCGTCGAAGCGGCGCAGCGCGCGCTCCCAGTCAAGAAACTTGCGGACCAGCGCGAGGGCAGCTTCGATCCGGTCGATATGGGCCTGCCCTTCGGCACGCATGGGCTTAACTCCGTCAAACAAGGCAAGCGCCGCGCGCAGCTTGGCGACGGCGAAAACGCCCGCTTAGCGAAAGAGCCGGTTTTGTAAAGCCGCCGCCGTGGAAATCGGCGCGCGGCCCGTCAATGCCGCAGCGCCCGCACGGCCGCCAGCGTGCGCGTTACATGCTCGTGCCAGTCCATATCGGCATAGGCCATCGCCACGCGCCCCTCGCGGGTGATCACATAGGAGGTGCGGCTGGTAAGGCCCGTATCCACCCCGTCGCGCTTCAGCGCCACGTCATAGGCGGCGATCACCGGCCGGCCGGCCACCGCCACCGGAAAGGCCGAGCGGCACTCCTCGGTGGAAAAGCGCTTCAGCGTGGGCAGATCATCGGCCGACAGGCCCAGCAGCGTGGCGCCCGCCCTGTGGAAATCCTTGGCCGCCTCGGCAAAGGCGTGGGCCTCCAGCGTGCAGCCCTGGGTGAAGGCCTTGGGGTAGAAATAGAGCACCACCGGCCCGTGCTTCAGCGCCTGGGCCAGGTGGAAGGAGAAGGTGCTGCCGCCCTTGGCCCCTTGTGTGGCAAAATCGGGGGCGGCGGCGCCCACGGCCAGTTCGGCATGGGCCGAAAGCGGCGCCAGGGCGGCCGCGGCCAGCGCCAGCGGGCGGACAAGCGTGGAAAAGCGGATCATGCGTGCCATCTCCTTATCACGCCGGTTATCGCGCCGGCCGGCCCGGCCATGTCGTCATACGCCGATCAGGGCCCGGTGTCCTGCGTCAGGTCGCCGGGGGCCTCTTCCTTCTGCAATTCGCCGCTCTGGCCGGTCAACACAAGGAAGCCCTTGCGGATCTCGTCGAGCAGTTCCTGCCGGCGGGCCACCAGCTGCTGCTCACGCGTGGGGCGCTGCGGGGCGGTGGCCGGCTTGAAGGCTTCCCAGATCACCTCGGCCTTGATGTCGTCAGAAGGCGTGCCATCGAACACGCGCTGGCCGGTCACCCGGTCCACCCGCACCATCTGGATGCCGGGGGCGGCGATGAAGGGCGTGTGGCTCCAGCGGGGCCGGGTATCGGCGATGAACTGCTTCATGATCGGCGCGGCAAAGGTGCCGCCCTGCACATTGCCGCCCAGCGGCCGGGGCTGGTCATAGCCCATGTACACGCCGCCGATCATCGTCTGCTGGCCGCCCACGAACCACACGTTGGTGGGGCCCGAGGTCGTGCCCGTCTTGCCGAACAGCGGCAAGTTGAGATCGCGCAGCGCCGTGCCGGTACCGCGGATGATCACCCCTTCCAGCATGTGCACCACCTGATAGGCCGTGGTCGGCTCCATCACCACATGGCCGCGCTGGGCGAAGCGGGGCATCGGCTTGCCATCCCATTCGCCCATGTCGCAGCCTTGGCACTTGCGGCTGTCGGCCCGCCAGATGACATGGCCGGCGCGGTCCTGGATATAGTCGATCAGCGACTGGTCGTGCTGCAGGCCATTGTCTGCCAGCGCGGCATAGGCGTTCACCATCTGCGCCACGGTGGTTTCCCCCGCCCCCAGCGCATAGGAGAAATAGGGCGGATAGGTGCCGATGCCCATGCGCTTGAAGGTGCCCACCACCTTGTCCATGCCGGTATCGCTGGCGATATGCACGGTCATCAGATTGCGCGATTGTTCGAGGCCCCAGCGCATGGTGTGGATGCCGCCGCCGCCTTCATCGCCATAGTTCTTGAAGCATTTCTGCCCCAGCGCGGCGCCCTGGAACACGCAGAAGGCCTGATCGGGCACCATGGTGGCGGGCGTCATGCCGTTATCGAGAGCCGTGGCATAGACGAAGGGCTTGATGGTGGAGCCGGGCTGGCGCTGGGCTTGCGTCGCGCGGTTGAAACTGTCGAGCCCGAAGTCGAAGCCGCCGGCCATGGCCAGCACGCGGCCGCTTTCCGGCGCTTCCACCAGCATGCCGCCAGACACGCCGGGGACGATGCGCACGGCATACAGCCCCGCGTTCACCGGCGCTGCGGCAACCACATCGCCCACCCGCACGCCATCGGGAATGCCGGTGAGCTGGGCGGTGAAGCCATCGCCGAAGCCGATCTGCCCCTGCCCGCCGCCGCGCTGCAGCACCAGCCCCACCCGCCAGTTCTGATAGGACACCGATTTGTTGAGCGCGTTGAGCTGGCCCTGCCAATTGTCGCGGTCCAGCTCGACATGGGCGATGGGGCCGTGCCAGCCCCGGCCCGCCGCATAGCGCAGCAAGCCGGCCGCCAGCGCGTTCTGCGCCGATTTCTGCAGCTCCGGATCGAGCGAGGTGCGCACCCACAGGCCGCCGGCATAAACGCTGTTGGGGCCATCATCGGCGCCTTCGCCATACTGGTCGAGCAGGCGGCGGCGCACTTCCTCGACGAAATAGCCGACGGAAGGATCATAGCTGTCGATATGGCGGTTGACGAGGCCCAGCGGCTGGGCCTTGGCATTATCCGCCTGGGCCTGGCTGATATAGCCGTTCTTCACCATCTGCTCGAGCACCCAGTTGCGCCGGGCGATCGCCTTGTCGGCGAATTTGGCGCGCGAATAGGTTTCCGGCGCCTTGGGCAGAATGGCGAGGAAGGCCGCCTCATGCAGCGCCAGATCGCCGACATCCTTGCCGAAATAGGCCCGCGCGGCCGCCTGCACGCCAAAGCTCTGCCGGCCCAGCGGGATCTCGTTCAGATACAGCTCGAGGATCTGCTCCTTGCCCAGCACGCTTTCGATGCGGCGGGCCAGCAGCATTTCCTTCAATTTCCGGCTGACGGAATATTCGTTGCCGATGAGGATGTTCTTGGCCACCTGCTGGGTGATGGTGGAGCCGCCCCGGGCGCGCTCGCCAGTGCCGAACTTCAGCGCATAATCGACCACCGCCTGGCCCAGCCCGACAAAATCGACACCGCCGTGGTTGAAGAAGTTCTTGTCCTCGGCCGAGAGGAAGGCATGCACCAGCTGCGGCGGAAAATCGACATAGCGCAGCTGCACCCGCCGCTCACGCGCATAGGAATAGATGATGCCGCCATCAGCGCCGCGCACCATGGTCGGCAGCGGCGGCTGATAGGACACCAGCTTGTCGGCCGAAGGCAGGTTGCGCACCACCAGCCCCCACACCAGCGCATAGGCCAGCGCCATCGCCAGCAGCGCGTAATTGGCCAGGCGGAACGGCCGGCTGTGCGCCCAGCGCCTTGCATACCAGCGCCCCGCGCCAGTGGCATTCATCCGCGCCAGCAAGCCGGAGGCATTGCGCCGGATGCGATAGCTCAGGGTCTCGTCGGGTTCGCGCTCGGTCATGGCCGGCGGGCCCTAGCATGGCGGGGGGCGCCTTCGCCAGAGGAGATCGCCTTTCGCACGCCCGCTCTCGCGCCGGCCTATTGCGGCCCGGCCAGCCCTGCCCGCTCGGCAAAATAGGCCTGCATGGCGCGGGCCAACGCATCGGCAAAGGCCTGGCGCCCCGCATCGGAGGCCAGGCGCGCGGCATCCTCGGCATTGCTGATATAGCCCGCCTCGACCAGCACGGAGGGCACATCGGGCGTTTTCAGCACCACGAAAGCGGCCGATTGCACCGGCCTTGCCCGAAAGCCCAGGCGCCCGGCGCCGGCGGCCAGCACATCACGCGCAAAGGCCGCCGACAGCGCCGCGCTGCGCCGCTGCGACAGATCAACCAGCAGCGCGCCGGCGCTGGCGCTGGCGCTGCGCAGGGGCACGCCGCTCACCCGGTCCGCCCCGTTTTCACGCGCGGCGATCTTTTCGGCCTCCTCGCTGCTGCCCCTGGCCGACAGGGTGTAGACGGTGGCACCGCGGGCATCGGCCGCATCGGCGCTGTCGGCGTGGATCGAGACGAAGAGGTCGGCGCCCAGTTGCCGGGCAATGCCGCTGCGCTCCTCCAGCGCCAGATAGCGGTCGTCGGCGCGGGTGAGCGCCACGCGGAAATGGCCGGTGGCCAGCAGCCTTTCGGCCAGCGCGCGGGCCAGCGCCAGGGTCAGCGCCTTTTCCTGCAAGGGGCCATTGCCGGCGCCCGGATCATGCCCGCCATGGCCGGCATCCAGCACCACCAGCGGCAGGCGCGCATCCATGGGCCCTGCCACGCGCGGCAGGCCCAGCGTGCCGCCGGCCGGCGCCAGTTGCAGGCGCACCACATAATCGCGCCGCAGAACACCGCTGCCGATCACCTGGTTGGCCGTGAGCACCAGGGCCAGCAGCGCCACCGGCAGCAGAACGACAATGGCAATCGAGAGAACACGCGGCATCGGCGAACAAGGCCCTTGGCAAGGGAGGCATATGGCAGCCCCAACGCGCAGCGGGCCGCAAGCGCCATGGTTAATCGCGCCGGGCGGCGGGCGCAATCCTTGCCGCGCGCGGCGGTGCTTCAGCGACGCGCCCGGCGCTGCTTCAGGGAAACGTGCAAGAAACTTGCCGGATGGGCGCGCGGATGCTAAGGGCATTGTTCCCGGAGTGGGTGCGGCAAGGATCGGCATGCACGCGCGTTGGCCAGCCATGGCCCGGCGCGGCAACAGGCCTTCAGATCGCCCGCTGCCCACCCCGGATGCCCGGCGCCATTTTGCCCGGAGCTGACAGGTTGATGCAAGTTATGAAAAGCCGTTTGTTGTTTGCGTTGCCGAAGCCCCTGCCGGGGCCGGCTGCGTGGATGGCACACGGCGCGCAATGCGGCCTTCTGCGGGCTGCAGGCGCTCTGGCGCAGCAGCGCGCTCGCCGTTCCACAGGGGTGGCCGGGCCGCAATCGAAGCGCATTTCCAAACAAATCCCGAGAACCATCGGGTCGCCCCGCTTCGGCTGGCTTGCCAACATGCCTATCGCCCATCCGGCCCTGTGCCGGATCAACGCCATTCCGGCCCCGTGCCGGCTTCTCGTCCCTGACGAGACCCTCAACGTCACCCCCGTCGCGCCTGAGCGGAAGCTGCTGAAGCTTCGCTGCGGCGCGCAACCGTTTACCGCCAATTATCGCGCCCTGCGGCCGGCCGCCCCGGCACCGGCAACGCCTTGCCCGGCCCAACCGCCGCAGGCCCGCGATCGGAGATATTTGAATGACAACGCGTATGCTGATCGACGCACGCCACCCGGAAGAAACCCGGGTGGCCGTGCTCAAGGGCAACCGGATTGAAGAATTCGATTTCGATTCCGCCGAACACAAGCAGATCAAGGGCAACATCTACCTTGCCAAGGTGACCCGTGTGGAGCCCTCGCTCCAGGCGGCGTTTGTGGATTTTGGCGGCAATCGCCACGGTTTCCTGGCCTTCTCGGAAATCCACCCGGATTACTACCAGATCCCCAAGGAAGACCGCGAGGCGCTGCTGGCCGAAGAGGCCGCCCATGCCGAGGAAGAAGCGGCCCTGCGCGCAGTGGCCGAGGGCGAGGAGGATTTCCTGGGCGATGACGCGCTGGGCGAAGGCCTGGCCGATGATCTGGCGGGCGGCTCGGTGGAAGATGCCGGCACGCTGATCGAGGTGGACACCTCGGAGAAGGATTCGGTCGCCACGATCGAGGCGGGCCTGGTGGAAGAGGGCTTCGATGAAAGCCACGCCGCCGAGGAAGCCGCCGAGGACGAGATCGGCGCCGATGGCCGCCCGCGCCGTGGCCGCCGCCAGGGCCGCGCGCAATCCAAGCAGGCCGACGAGATCCGCGCCAAGCGCATGGCCCTGCGCCGCCGCTACAAGATCCAGGACGTGATCCACCGCCGGCAGGTGCTGCTGGTGCAGGTGGTGAAGGAAGAGCGCGGCAACAAGGGCGCGGCGCTGACCTCCTATCTGTCGCTGGCCGGCCGCTATTGCGTGCTGATGCCCAATTCCAGCCATGGCGGCGGCATTTCGCGCAAGATTTCCAGCGTTGCCGACCGCAAGCGCCTGAAGAGCATCATCGCCGAGATGGACCTGCCCAAGAGCATGGGCTGCATCGTGCGCACCGCCGGCCTTCAGCGCACCAAGACCGAGATCAAGCGCGACTTCGACTATCTGGCCCGCCTGTGGGACGATATCCGCGAGACGACGCTGAAGAGCAGCGCCCCGGCGCTGATCCATTCGGACAGCGACCTCATCAAGCGCGCCATCCGCGACATCTACAACCGCGAGATCGAGGAAGTCGTCGTCGAGGGCGATGATGGCTATCGCGACGCGCGCGACTTCATGAAGCTGCTGATGCCCAGCCATGCCCGCCGGGTGAAGCATTATGCCGATCCGGTGCCGCTGTTCCAGCGCTATGGCGCAGAAGACCAGCTTTCGGCGATGTATGACCCGGTCGTGCAGCTGAAGAGCGGCGGCTATATCGTCATCAACCCGACCGAGGCGCTGGTCTCGATCGACATCAACTCGGGCCGCTCCACCAAGGAGCATGGCATCGAGCAGACGGCGGTTGCCACCAACCTGGAAGCCGCGCGCGAGATCTCGCGCCAGCTGCGCCTGCGCGACATGGCCGGCCTGGTGGTGATCGACTTCATCGACATGGAATATGGCTCGAACGTCCGCAAGGTCGAGAAGGCCATGAAGGAAGCGCTGAAGAACGACCGCGCGCGCATCCAGGTGGGCCGCATCTCGTCCTTCGGCCTGATGGAAATGAGCCGCCAGCGCCTGCGCACCGGCGTGCTGGAAGCCACCACCCGCGCCTGCCCGCATTGCGATGGTTCGGGCCTGGTGCGCACGGCAGGCTCGGCCGGCCTTTCGGCCCTGCGCCTGATCGAGGATGAGGCCGCCAAGGGCAAGGGCATCATCGTCTCGCTGTTCGCCAGCCAGGAAGCGGCGATCTATGTGCTCAACACCAAGCGCGCCGATCTCGCCGAGATCGAGGAGCGCTATGGCGTCAACGTCGAGGTGATCCCCGAGGGCGAGAATGAGGGCGCCAAGATGCGCGTCGTCTCCTCTGGCCCGCGCAACGAATTCGTGCCGCGGTTCGAGGCGATTGCCTTCGAGGAAGAGGAAGACGATTTCGTCGAGGAGGAAGAGGACGAGATCGAGGAGGCCGAAGGCGGCAGCCGCGGCGATGATGGCGAAGGCGACGGCAATGGCCGCCGCAAGCGCCGCAAGCGCCGCCGGGGCCGGGGCCGCGACCGCCGTGAGGAAGAGGCTGAGGACGGCGCCGATGAGGGCGAGGCCGCGGGCGACGAGGCCGAAGCCGACGAGGCGGTGGACGGCGAAGCTGCTGACGGCGAGACCGGCGAGGCTGTGGACGGCGGCGAGGAAGGCGATGAGACGCCGCGCAAGCGCCGTCGTCGCGGTCGGCGCCGGCGGGGCGGGCGTGAGCGCCGCGAAGGTGCGGAAGGCGCCGAGGACGGCGTGAACGAGGACGCCGGTGACGAAGCCGAGGCCGCCGAGGCCGAAGCGGAAGCCCCG
>DASRYE010000046.1:0-31533 GCA_035653915.1 Novosphingobium sp.
CCCGCCCCCGCCACAGCGCCGGCCGCACCGCCTGCGCCAGCGGCCGCAGCGCCCGTGGCCGCGGCTGCCCCTGCCGCGCATGCCCCTGCTGCTGCTGCCAATGCCGCCGGTGCGCCGCCGGCCGCGCCCGCCCCCGGCCAGTCCATCCGCATCGATCTCGTCAAGCTCGACAAGCTGATCGACACGGTGGGCGAGCTGGTGATCGCCCAGGCCATGCTGGCCCAGCGCCTGCAGAACGAGGGCTTCCAGTCCACCGAGGAGCTGACCCTGCTGGAGGGGCTGACGCGCGACATCCAGGAAAACGCGATGTCGATCCGCGCCCAGCCCATCGGCAGCGTGTTCAGCCGCGTGCCGCGCATCCTGCGCGAGCTGGCGGCCAGCACCGGCAAGCATGTCAACCTGCAGGTTTTCGGCGAGACGACCGAGCTCGACAAGACGGTGATCGAGCGCCTGGGCGAGCCGTTGACCCACCTTATCCGCAACGCGGTCGATCATGGCATAGAAAAGCCGGAAGACCGCCTCGCCAAGGGCAAGAGCGCCGAAGGCGTGCTCACCCTCTCGGCCGAGCACCGTTCGGGTCGCATTCTCATCAAGATCGCCGATGATGGCGCCGGCATCAACCGCGCGCGGGTGTTTGCCAAGGCGGTGGAAAAGGGCATCATCGGCCCCGATGCCCAGCTCTCGAAGGAGGAAGTGGAGGCGCTGATCTTCGCCCCCGGCTTCTCCACCGCGGCCACCATCACCAATGTCTCGGGCCGGGGCGTGGGCATGGATGTGGTGCGCCAGAACGTGAAGGATCTGGGCGGGCGCATCACCATCGAATCGGAAGAGGACAAGGGCACCACCTTCATCCTCACCCTGCCGCTGACGCTGGCCATTTCCGATGGCATGATCGTGAAAGTGGGCGACCAGACGCTGGTGGTGCCGCTGACCCATGTGGTGGAAAGCCTGCGCCCCGATGCCAGGGATGTGCAGGGGCTGGGCAGCCAGCGCCAGATGCTGAACGTGCGCGGCCGGTTCATCCCGGTGGTGTCGGTGGCCGGCTCTGTGGGCGCGCGCGGCGCCGTGGCCTGCCCGCAGGATGGCGTGCTGATCGTGGTGGATACCGAAAGCGCAGGCCAAGCCGCGCTGCTGGTCGACAATATCTGGGATCAGCGGCAATTCGTCATCAAGAGCCTCGATACGCATTACCGCAGTGTCGATGGCGTGGCCGGCGCCACCATCCTGGGCGACGGGCGCGTGGCGCTGATCCTCAATGTCGATACGCTGGTGGCCAGCGCCGTGGCCGCGGGCCTTGGGCTGGAGGCGGCATGAACGCGGCCCCTCCCCTGGCAGCGCCGCCCTTGGCCGGCGCCTTTGCCAAGGACATGCCCGGCATCAGCCCGGATGTCTATGGCGAGGCCGATTTTCGCGCGGTCGCGCAGATCGTGCGGGAAGAGGCGGGCATCATGCTGCCGCCGGGCAAGGCGATGCTGGTCTATTCGCGGCTGGCCCCGCTGGTGCGCGCCAGCGGCAAGGGCACCTTCAAGGCCTTTATCGAGATGATCCGCGAGCGGCCCGAAGAGCGCCGCAAGGCAGTGTGCGCGCTGACGACGAACCACACCTTCTTCTACCGCGAGCAGCACCATTTCGAGCATTTCGCCCACACCGTGCGGCCCTGGCTGCTGGACGAGCTGGGCCATGGCGAAGCGGTGCGGATGTGGTCGGCAGGCTGTTCCAGCGGCGAGGAAGTGTTCTCGCTGACGATGAGCCTGCTGGGCCCGGACCGGCCCGCCGGCAAGGCCCTGGCCAGCCGCGACGTGCGGATCCTGGCCAGCGACATTGCCGACCACGCGCTCGCCAAGGCCAGCGCTGCCACCTATGCCGAACAGGACATCGCCGCCCTGCCCGCCCCCTTGCGCGAGGCCTGGACGACCAGCACCGCCGGCCAGGTGACGATCGGCCCGGAGGCGCGCGGCCTCGTCCAGTTCAAGCGACTGAACCTGCATGGGGAATGGCCGATGCGCCGGCCCTTCCAGGTGATCTTCTGCCGCAATGTGATGATCTATTTCGACCAGCCGACGAAAGACCGGCTGGTGGAACGCTTCGCCCATCAACTCGTGCCCGGCGGGTTCCTCTACATCGGCCATTCCGAACGTGTGTCGGGCGCGGCCGAGAGCATGCTGGATACCGTGGGCCCCACCATCTATCGCAGGAGGATGCGTTGACGATCCGCGTTCTCATCGTTGACGATTCGGCCACCATGCGGGCCGTTCTGGCCGCCCGCCTTTCGGGTTTTCCCGATATCCAGGTGGTGGGCCTTTCGTGCAATGCCGCCGAAGCGCGCGCGGCCATCAAGGAACTGGCCCCCGATGTCGTCACCCTCGACATCGAGATGCCGGGCATGAATGGCCTCGATTTTCTCCACAAGATCATGACCCTGCGGCCAACGCCGGTGATCATCGTGTCGGGCCTCACGCAGGCGGGCAGCGATGTCACCGCCCGTGCGCTGGCGCTGGGCGCGCTCGATTGCTATTGCAAGACAGACTATGCCGGCAGCGCCATGCAGGATGGCGGCAAGCTGGCCGAGATGGTGCGCACCGCCGCCCAGGTGAACGTGCATCGCGCCCGCCCGGTGATGCCCGCCCATGATGCCCAGGCCTCTGCCCTTGCCCGCACCGGCACCAGCGGCGATACCAAGGTGATCGCCATCGGCGCCTCCACCGGCGGGGTGGAAGCGCTGCAGGTGCTGCTCTCCGGCTTTCCGGCCGATTGCCCACCCACGCTGATCGTGCAGCATGTGGATGCGCGCTTTGCGCCCTCCATCGCGCGCACGCTCGATGCTTCCTCGCCGGCCACCGTGTGCCTGGCCGAGCCCGACATGCCGATCACGCGCGGCCACATCTATCTGGCCCCGGGCGATGACCGGCACATGCTGCTGGCCGGCACCAGCCGCCTGCATGTGAAGCTGCGCAATGGCGAGCCGATCACCGGCCACCGGCCCAGCGTGGATGCGCTGTTTGCCTCTGTGGCGCAGCGGCTGGGCGCGCAGGCGGTGGGCATCCTGCTGACCGGCATGGGCGCCGATGGCGCGCGCGGCCTTTTGGCCATGCACCAGGCCGGCGCCTTCACCATCGCCCAGGACGAGGCCAGCTGCACCGTCTTTGGCATGCCGCGCGTGGCCATTTCGATGGGAGCGGCCAGCCTGGTCGCCCCGCTCGGGCGCATTGCCCAACATGCATTTTCCGGAAAGGTGGCCGCGTGATGCCCTTCGACCAGAAACAGCCGGGCCCGCCGATCACCCGCATCAACATCCTGCAAGGCCAGGCGCGGGTGTCGGCCGGGCCGCGCGTGGAATTTTCAACCGTGCTGGGCAGTTGCGTGGCCACCTGCCTGTTCGATCCCGAAGTGGAAGTGGGCGGCATGAACCACTTCCTGCTGGCAGAACCCCCCGCGGGCGCTGCCACCGGCGATTTCGACGAGCATTACGGCGTCTATCTGATGGAACTGCTGATCAACGAGATGCTGGCCCATGGCGCCACCAAGCACCGCCTGCGCGCGCATCTCTATGGCGGGGCCAACCTCAATTCGGGCTTTGCCCGCATCGGCACCCGCAATGCCGAATTTGCCCATCATTTCCTGGCCAAGGAGCGCATCACCGTGGTGCGCGAGGATCTGGGTGGCATCCATGCCCGCCGTGTCGATTTCCGCCCGGCGCGCGGGCAAGTGCGCTGCCGCACGGTGGAAAACACCCTTGCCCCCGAACCCCGCCCCATGCCGCGCCCGCAAAAGGCCCGCGGCGATGTCGAACTGTTCTGAAGAAAGCGAGCCGAGCCCATGAACAAGAATACCCGTATCCTGACCGTGGACGACAGCGCCAGCATGCGCGCCCTGCTGAACCACGCCCTCACCAGCCAGGGCTTCGACGTGGCCCAAGCCGAAGACGGCGAAGTGGCGCTGGAATGGCTGGCGCTGAACGAGGTGGATGTTGTCATCACCGATATCAACATGCCCCGGCTCGATGGCTTTGGCCTGATCGAGCGACTGCGCCAGGGCAACCGCCACCGCGACCGGCCGATCCTGGTGCTGACCACGGAAAGCTCGGAAGAGAAGAAGACCCGCGCCCGCCAGGCCGGCGCCACCGGCTGGATCGTCAAGCCCTTCGATCCGGAAAAGCTCGTCGCGGCGGTGCGCCGCGTTGCGCATTGATGCCCCGCCAAGGAGACAGCCCATGCATCGTGAACTGATCACATTCGAGGTCGGCGGCCAGGTCTTTGGCCTCGACATCATGGCCATCCGCGAGATCCGCGCCTGGACCCCCACCACCCGCCTGCCGCATGTGCCCTATTATGTGGCCGGCGTGGTGAACCTGCGCGGCACGGTGCTGCCGGTGATTGACCTCGCCGCCCGCCTCGGCTGGGAAGCCACCGAGCCGACGCCCCGCCATGCCATCATCGTCACCCAGCTGGGCGCCAAGGCCTGCGGGCTGATCGTCGATTCGGTGAGCGATATCGTGACGATCTCGCAAGACCAGCTGCAGCCCCCGCCGGTCAGCGCGAATGACAGCATCACCCATTTCCTCGAAGGGCTGGCCGCCATCGACGAACGCATGGTGATGGTGCTGAACCTGGCCGCCCTTGGCGATGGCGATCAATTTGGCGAGGCCGCATGATGCAGGACGCCCATATCGCCGCGCACCTCACCACCGTGTCCGATATCCTGCGGGAACTGGCCGGCGAGATCGAGGAACTGGGCACCGTGCTGTGCCTTGAGCCATCGCTTGTGCAGCGCCATATGGGCACCTTGCAGGCGATCGATCTGATCGCCCAGAAGCAGCGCTGGCTGGCCACGCTGCTGAAGGCCGATTGCCCGCTCTCGGCGGTCAGCACCATCGGCGTGGAAGCGCTGCGGCTGCGCTTCTCGCCCTCCAGCGGGCCCAACTGAGCGGCCATTTACGCATTATGCCCGGGGTGGCAGGCACGGCTCGCTAACCATCGCGTGGCATAAGAAAAGGGCCCGAACCGGCCGGCCGCCTTCTCCCGGCGGCCAGGCCCTTTCCGGCCCAAGCCCCGCCTTGCCCCAGCCGCCCGTCCCTCTTTTCCGGCTGGGGCACATTTTTTCCCGCCCTGCTCAGTGCAGCGCGCTGGGGGCCCGGCGCACCCCCGGCGACAGGCGCTCCTCGTGATAGAGCCCGACCACGCGCCCGTCCTCGGCATTCAGCATCGAGATCGCCGCGGCCAGCGCCGAAGTCAGCGCCATCGCCACCGTATCGCCATCCGAGCTGACTTCCTCGGCCAGGCCCGGCAGCATCACGCTGGCCATGCAGCTATCCTCGCCCGAGCGCGAGACCAGGCAGGTGGCCTCGGGCGGCATCAGATCGAAAGCGGCGCTTTCCCAGGCCCCCACCATCAGCAACCGCTCGAACTCGTCCAGCCCGGGCACCGGCCAGGCATCGGCGGGGCTGGCATCTTCCGGCGCAATGGCAAACAGCGATCGGGCCATGCGCAACATGTCGGCCTGTTCGCCGGCATCGGCCAGCGCGCAATCGCGGCACAATTCGGCCAGCCGATACCGCCATTCTCCCGGCTGCATCGTCAGCACCGTGGGCTTGTCCATCTTTTTTATCCTTAGCGACCTTATGCCCCCCATGTTTCGTCGACAGCGGGGGCCGGTCAATCAAACGGGCCCGCGCGGGGCCCGCCAATTGTCCTTTTGCGACACATCTTACGCAGATTTGCGGGGATGGCCAGCCCGGCTTCGTTCCATATCGGAACGGGCCGCCCCTCGACCCTTACCGGCCCAGCCGCTACACCCCCATCCCCCCGCCATCCGCGCCGCGATCACAGATCGAGCTTGAGCGAGGAATAGAAGATCGTCTGCCGGCGATTGAGCCCCTGGCCAAAGCTGGCCAGCCAGGAAAACGGCCCGGCGATATGCACCTGCGAGCCGATGTTCAGCCCATGCACCGGCCGGTCGTCCTCGCTGGCGCGGGTCTGGGCGTAATATTCCAGGCCCATCTGCCAGCCCGGGCGCAGCTGGCGGCTCAGCGCCGCGCCCATGCTGGCGTAATTGCGCTGGCCGGGGCCGGGGTTCAGCGTGTAGCCGCCACCGCCAAACAGGCTCCACTTGCCCCAATCCTTCTGCGCCCACAGCGGCAGCAGCACCTGCGCCCGGGTGGAACCGCGCCCGGTGGGCAGGAAAACCCGCGGGAAAAAGGCGACATCGGGCAGCAGCCCGCCTTCCTGCTGGTGAAGGAACCGGTATTTCGCCGCCAGTTCCACATCGCCTGCACCCAGCGGGCTGCCAGTTTCCACATGCAGCGGCAGGGTGGCGGTCAACTGCAGGTCCTTCGCCCCGCCATAGTTGAGGTCCACCCCCATGTCGGCGCTGGTGATGCCATTCTCATGGCTGCCCGAGACGAAATTGTAGATCTCCCATTTGTGGAGATCGGTCGGCTCGGGGTCATCCGTCACATAAGGGGGGCCAGCCAGCGCCGGCACCGCCCAGATAAGCGCCGGCACACACACGCCCGCCCAAGCGGCTTTCCCCGCCCATTTCCCTTGCATTCCTGTCTATCTCCCCGTGGCCTGTCAGCCGGCCCGGCGCCCATCCCGGAGCGCCTGCTGCCCCTAGCGCGGCGCGCAGCTATCACAACGTCCAAGTAAGCTGCGTGACAATGGGCCAAATGGGGGGAAGCCAAATCAGCTCGATCCGCGCAGCACCAGTTCGGGGGTCATCACCACGCTGGCGGTTTCCTCGCCGGCGATGCGGCGCAGCAGCATGCTCACCAGATGCCCGGCGCCGGCGGCAATATCCTGCCGCACGCTGGACAGCGGCGGCACCGTCTGCTCGCCCAGCGGCAGGCCATCGAAGCCGATCACCCGAACCGCGCCCGGCACCGCCCGCCCCTGTTCGGCCAGCGCGCTCAACGCGCTCATGGCGATCACATCCGATGCGGCAACGATCCCGTCGGGCATTTCGGACGCCTGGGCCAGGAAGGCGCCAATGCCCTCGCGCGCGGTTTGCGCCACCAGCGCCGTGGGCAGCACCTGCAGCCCCCCTTCCAGCCCGGCGCGCGCCAGCGCATCGCGCACGCCCAGCAGGCGCTGCTCGATCTCCAGCGCGCGGGCATCGCCCAGGAAGGCAATCCGCCGGCAACCCCGGGCGATCAGGTGGCCGGCCGCCAGATCGCCGCCCAGCCGGTTATCCACCCCCACCGAGCAATGCACCTGCCCGGGCCTGTAGCCGCCCCACACCACCAGCGGGCGATAGCGCGCCGCCACCCGGTCGATCGTGCCGGCCTGATCCGACTGGCCGATGACGATCACCCCATCCACCCGGCCCGAATCGGTCATCCGCGCCAGCCAGCCATCATCGGCCGGCACCACCCGGCTGAGCAGCAGGTCATAGCCCCGCTCGGTCAGCGCATCGGCCAAAAGGCCCAGCATGGTGATGAAGAAGGGAT
The DNA here is from genome assembly GCA_035653915.1 of Novosphingobium sp. GTDB lineage: Bacteria > Pseudomonadota > Alphaproteobacteria > Sphingomonadales > Sphingomonadaceae > Novosphingobium. Next base: position 7,445 of record DASRYE010000046.1, read on the forward strand.
CAGACATGTGCTGCCCGGCTTCATGGCCCAGCGGGATCAGCACGCCGATCGTCTGCGTGCGCTGGATGCGCAGGTTGCGGGCCAGCACATTGGGGCGGAAATCATGCTCGCGCGCCAGGGCCTGGATGCGCTCGCGGGTTTTCAGGCTGATCAGCTCCGATCCGGCCAGCGCGCGCGACACGGTGCCGGTGGAAACCCCGGCCAGATCGGCCAGTTCCTTGATGTTGCGAATCTTTCCCATGCCCCCGTGTGCCCCCGTGGCGCCTCTTTGCCCGCCCTGTACTATGCCATTTGTTCTGCCGCTTGGCCGCCATTGCAAGCGGATTTCCTTTGCAAATGGTGTGATTGGCACCTGCCCCCCATCGCGCGCGGCCTGTCTCTGGCTGGCACAGGCGGATGCTTTGCCACCTTGCAAAACGGTTGCTGGCGGGCGTCGAAGAAGTTAACAATTCCTTACACTTGCCAACGCCCAATGCGTTCGCACCAAAAGGGATGCGCCCCATGACTGACACGACCCAAGTGACGAGCCAGCCAGCCAGCACGATCACGGCCGATCCTGCCCCTGTGGGCGAGCGCGAACTGGGCGCCTTTGCCAAGCTGAACGCGGGCAATGCCGGCGATTTCATCGAGCGGCTCGACCGCATGCAGCAGTATGATGGGTTCCGCCTTTACAAGGAGGCCAGCTTTGCCGCCATGCGGCTGGCGCCGGGCATGGTGGTGGCCGATATCGGCTGCGGCGCGGGCGATGACGTGCTCAAGCTGTCGCATCTGGTGGGGCCGGAAGGCATGGCGATCGGCGTCGATATCAGCGCCGACATGGTGGAAGAGGCGCGCAAGCGTTTCGCCGGTGCCCCCGCGCTCGATTTCACCGTGGCCCAGGCTGATTCGCTGCCCTTTGCCGATGGCAGCCTGGATGCCATCCGCGCCGATCGCGTGCTGATCCACGTGCCCGATCCGGCTGCTGCCATCGCCGAGATGCTGCGCGTGCTGCGCCCCGGCGGCCGGTTGGTGCTGTGCGATCCCGACATGGTGGGCTTCTGGGTGTCGAGCGCGGATCCGATGACCTCGCAGATCGTCTCGGGCGCCATCGCCAAGAGCTGCGTCAACCCCTTCCTCGCGCGTGACATGGGCGTGATGCTGCGCGATCTGGCCCTGCCCGAAGTGGCCCACCATGCGATGACCATGGTGACCGACGATTTCGCCGTGGTGGACCGCGTGGTGCGCTTCGAACTGGTGGCCCAGAAGATCGCCGCGGCCGGCCTGCTGCCCGCCGGCCAGATCGAGGGCTGGCTGGCCGAACAGCTGCAGCGCCGCGACGAGGGCCGCTTTGCCGCCGGCCTCAGCGTGATGATGGCCTGCGCCACCAAGGGCTGAGGCTTTTCCCGCCGGAACAGGCGCGGTTGACGAAATTCTAACCATCCCCGCCCTAATCCGGGGATCATGGTAACCGCGCCTGTCACCATCCTTGCCGATACCGCCCGGGTGCGCCCGGCCGATGTGCTGGCCTATGCGCTGGCCCTGCCGCGGCTGGCGCCGCTGCGCGTGCCCGATCTGCCCTACACGGCGCTGGCCCGGCTGTCGGCGCTGGCGCCCGGTGCGCTGCCGCCGCTCCACAGCTTCATCGCTTCCGATGGCGCGCGGCTGGCCTATCGCAGCTATGGCCCGCGCGCCGGGCTGCAGCTGCTGCTGATCCACGGCTCGGCCTGCTTTGCCGACCAGCTGCACCACCTGGCCAGCCATATCGCCAGCCAGGGCCTGGCCGCTGTCCACACCATCGACATGCGCGGCCATGGCCAGAACCCGCGCGACCAGCACGCGCCGGCCAACCGCTTTGCCGCCGATGTCGCCGAATTTGCCCTGGCCCTCAAACGCCAGACACCGCTCAACCGCATCGTGATCGGCGGCCATTCGGCCGGCGGCGGCCTGGTCACCCAGGTGGCCCGCCTGCCCATGGCCCGCCATATCGCCGGCTGGCTGCTGCTGGCGCCCTATCTGGGCGTGGCCACCGGCACCGTGCGCCCCTTCTTCGGCGGCTGGCTCACCGGGATCGACCGCGCAGGCCTGGCCCGCGCCCTGCTGGCAAGCCTTGCCGGCCGCCCCACCGGCCAGCGCCCGCTCGCCCGCTTCAACCGCGAGGCGGTGCTGCATGATCCGCGCTTCGTGCGCACATGGGGCTTCGAGACGGTGTTCGGCTTTGGCCCCGGCTCTGTGGCAGGCACCGGCCAGCCCTATATACCGGCCAGCGCCCCGGTGCTGCTGCTGGCGGGCGATGCCGACAACTGCTTCCTGCCCGCCGCCTATCCGGCCGCGCTGGCCCGCATCGCCCCCCATGGCGAAGCGGTGATCCTGCCCGGCCTTGGCCATTGGGACATCCTTGCCCAGCCCGAAGCGCTGGCCGCCACCGCCGGCTGGCTGCAGCGCCATTGGAGCAAGGGCCACGCATTCAAAAAAGAAGAGGTCGCCAATGCCAATTGATATCTGCAAGCCCTTGCCACGATGGGGCGCGCTGGCCGCGCTGCTGTTGCCCCTGCCCGCCCTTGCCGCCGACGACAGCGGCTGGCACCGGGGAGACTTCAACCTGCGGCTGGGGGCCGCCGGCGTGATGTTCGGCGAATCCGGCCGGGTGAGCGTGGCCGGCAGCCCCGTTGCCGGCAGCAACATCACCCTGACCGACAACACCACCCTGGCCGGCGAGATCGAATATTTCCCCACCGCCCATCTCTCGGTAGCGGTGAATTTCGGCATTCCGCCGCAAACCACCGTGGGCGGCGCCGGCACGCTGGCGCCGCTGGGCCAGCTGGGCAAGGTGTCGTATGGCATTGGCGCGGCGATGCTGCGCTATCACCTGTTTGCCCACAGCCGCATCTCGCCCTTTGCCGGCGTGGGCGTGGGCCATTTCTTCCCCACCGCCACCCATGATGGCGCGGTGACCGGCCTCAGGGTGGGCACGGCCACCAATGTGGCGCTGCAGGGCGGGCTGGATGTGCATGTGAACCGCCATCTCGGGGTCTATGCCGATGTTTCCTATGCCCCGCTGAAGACCACCGCCACCGGCTTCATCTTGGGCTTTCCCGCGCTGGCCGACGTCACGCTCAACCCCACCATCGTGCAGGGCGGCATCGCCTACCGCTTCTGAGCGCCACCATGCGGAACGCGCTGGTTTAGCCCCCTCGCGTTCCGCCCTTCCTGCGCCCTGATCATCCCGGCCGGCGGCCCTGTGGCCACCGGCCCTTGGCCTGCCGCCCCTGGCGCGGCCCCGCGCGCGATCGCGCCGCCCCCACACCCGCCGCCGCCCCCTTGCGCCGCCCTTGCGCCCCTTGCGCCGCCCCCCTTGCGGCCGGCCTGCCACGGCGGGCGAAAAAATCTGTGCGAAACAGAAAAATCCTGCGGGCGCCGCGCCGCCGGATCGGCCGCGCCGGCCGCTGCTGCCCGACAATTGCCGTAGTCCTACGAGGGTTGCGATTAAAAGAAAAAAACCGAAATCATGCAAGAAAGACACGCAACACAATGATTAGGTTAAAATGCTTATTCACAAGCATTTTAAGTATTTATCCGCGTTGCAAGGTTTTTCAGGATCGGTATCGATCCATAAAACGCCCGAAATGGCGCAATATTACGGCCTGAAACCGCGTCGTTTTCCATAAGGATTTACACATGACCATCGTCCTGCGTATCGCCTCGCATGAAACCGGACGCCACGTTACCAAAAAGCTGCACAAGGGAATGAACGACATCGTTCTGCCGGCCGGCGCGCATGTCGAAGTGGCAGATGGCGACGGGCAGGCGGTCTTGCGGCCGGTGAAGGCGGAATTCGTCCAGGGCAAGCTGATCCTCGATTACGCGCAGGAGGATGGCACCGTGCAGCTGCGCGTTGCTGGCGCCGCGCTCGAGGGGCTGGACAGCGCCGGGCCGCTGGAGCTGGCCGCGCTGCACACCGCTTTCGACAGCACCGTGGTGGCCGGCACGGATTGGGCCGGTGCCGGCTGGGCCGATGCCGACTGGAGCGGCGCCGATGGGGCCGGCAGCGCGGGCGCGGGCGGCAATGAGGACACAGACGATAGCGGCCACCACCACCATGGCCTGTCCACCACGCTGCTGTTGCTGCTGGGGCTGGGCGCGGCAGGCGGTGTGGCGGGCGCCGTGGCGGGCGGCGGCGGCCATTCGGGCAGTGGCGGCAGCAGCGCGACCGCGCCGGCAACGCCAGTGCTGGCGCTGGGCACGGGCATCGGCAGCAATGGCGCCAATGCCACCGAGGCCACCCAGGCCAGCGGCGTGGTCACCGTCAACGCCGCCTCGGGCAGCAGCGTCGATGTCACCTTCACCAATGGCAGCCACACCGTCACCAAGACGGTGAGCGGCACCGGCAGCGCGGTGGCCGTGGTGCTGACCCAGGCCGATCTGGCGACGCTGGGCGATGGCACCATCTCGGTGAGCGCAGTGGCCAAGGCCAATGGCCTGTCGAGCTCGGCGGCCAGCGACAACTTCCTGCTGGACACCACAGCGCCTGCCGCCCCGGTGCTGGCCCTTGCCAGCGACACCGGCAGCTCGGCCACCGATCATATCACCAGCAATGGCTCGGTGAACCTCACCGCCGAGAGCGGCAGCAGCGTGGCGATCACCTTCACCAATGGCAGCCACACGCTGACCAAGACCGTGACCGGCACCGGCAGCGCCCAGACCATTACCCTGAGCAGCGCCGATGCCGCCACGCTGGGCGATGGCGCGATCAGCGTGGCGGCCGTGGCCACCGATGCGGCGGGCAATGCCAGCACCGCCGGCACGCTGGCCTACACGCTGGAGACCGCCACTACCGTTGCCGTCACCAGCCAGCCGATTCTGGTGGGCGGCAACCCGGTGCTGAGCGGCACCGCCGCGGCCGGCGACACGATTGTGCTGACGATCGCCGGCGCCACCTACCAGACCACCGCGACCGGCGGCATCTGGTCGGTCGACACCGGCTCTGCCGTGCCGGTCAGCGGCACGCTGGCGCTTAACGCCAATGGCACCAATGCCGTCAGCGTGCAGGCCACCGATGCCGCCGGCAACACCGCCAGCGCCAGCCAGAGCCTGCAGCTCGTCTCGGCCAGTTCGGGCGTGGTCAACACCGATGCCACCACCGTTGCCGTGCAGGTCAATGCGATCAACGCCAATGTGCCGATCACCATCAACGCCCCCAACGCCACCTCGCTGACGATCACCGGCAACACCAATGGCAGCGAGGTCGATCTCGATATCCCCGACAAGACCCCGGGCAGCGTGGACACCTACCCGCTGACGCTGGTGACCAATGTGACGGCCTCCAGCAACCCGGCCCAGCCCAACCTGCTGGTGATCGATTTTGCCTCGGCGCAGGATCGGGTGGTGCTGTCCTCGGCCAGCAGCATCAAGGGCTTCAACCAGATCGAGGTGCGCAATGGCACGCTCGATCTGTCGGGCGTCAACATCACCGGCATTGTCGATATCCAGATCAATTCGGGCGTGGTGCTCACCCTTGCGCAGTTCGAGAGCCTGTCCTCGCTGGTCAGCCTGTCGGGCCTGGGGCAGCTGACCATCCATCTCGACACGCAAAGCCAGATCAACGACCTGATCAGCTTCCTCCAGAGCCCGGGCAACCTGTTCCTGATGGGCACCACGGTGACCGTGGAATATGGCAGCTCGAACACGGTGATCAGCAACAGCACCGCGGCCAGCCTGATCAGCGCGATGGATTATCCCTCGATCCCGGCCATTGCCAGCGCGATCAGCGCGCTGCAATCGGCCGTCAGCGGCAACACCACCTCGATCGCCCTGCTGATCAGCGATGCCTCCACCCATAATGGCACGCCCACCACCGCCTCCATCGCCGGCCTGCAGGCAGCGCTGGCCGCCCTGCAAAGCGAAGTGGCCCAGCAGCAGCTGGATCTGGAAGCGATCCAGGCGCACAACCTCGATTCGCTGCAGACGCTGGTGACCAACCTGTCGAACACGGTGACAGCGCTCACCGCGCAGGTGAACGCCCAGGCCAGCGAGATCGCCGCCAACACCAGCGATATCGCCACGCAAGCCAACCAGATCGCCAGCCTGCTCACCAGCGTCGGCGCGCTGCAGACCACCGTCAGCGCGCTGCAGACCGGCAACAGCAGCAATGCCGCCGCGATCAGCGCCCTGCAAACCGCGCAGGCCAGCCTTGCCGCCACCGTTTCGGCCCTGCAGACCACGCTGCAGAACGATATCGCCAGCCTGGAAGGCACCAATTACGCCAACGCCACCTACAAGGACATCGCCTCGCTGAGCGCGCAGATCGTTGCGCTCAACAGTGCCGTTGCCGCCCTGCAGGGGCTGGTGGGGCAAAGCAGCGTGGCCGCGCAGATCAGCGCGGCAATCGGCCATCCCACCAACAGCAGCGGCGCGGCTACGGGCCTGTGGGTCAGCATCGAAAGCGCGATCAGCGCCGCTGCCGCCAGCCTGCAAAGCGAGATCAACAGCACCAACGCCAATCTGGCGCAGGTGATCGATGATTCCAGCACCCATGGCGGCACGCCCACGCTCAATTCCATCGCCGGCCTGCTGGCGGCGGTGAATGTGCTGAACGGATCGGGCGCGGGCTCGGTCTCGGCGCAGATCACCGCGGCCATCGGCCACCCCACCAACAGCAGCGGCGCGGCCACGGGCCTTTGGGCGGGCATCGAAAGCGCGATCAACGCCGAAGCGGCCACGCTGAACGCCGAGATCGCCGCCCTGCAGGGCGCCAATTTCAACAGCGCCACCTATCAGGATATCGCCTCGATCAGCGCGGCCATCACCGGGCTGCAGGCGCTGGTGGGCAACAGTTCCGTCTCCAGCCAGATTGCCGCGGCGATCAATGGCGTAACGAGCAGCTTCGACACGCTGATCTCGGCCCTGCATGGCGCCGGCGTGGTGCTGACCGTGGCCGAAACCGCAGCGCTGCTGGTCTCGGACCCGGCCCAGCTGCTGACCAATTACCGGCTGGTGGACAGCTATGCCAACCTCTTGGCGGCCACGCAGAACGCGGCCGATGCCCATGTTTTTGCCTATGCCAAGACGATCGGCTTCACTGCCACCTCGGCGCTGAGCGTGGCCCAGGTGAGCGGGCTGGAAAGCGCGATTGCCGCCATTGCCAATGCCGCGCCCGTCAGCGCCGCGCTCAGCAGCTACAGCCTGGCCGATACGGTGGCCGATCTGGCCGCGGGCAGCCCGGCGATCCTGTCCGGCGCCACCAACATCACCGCCACGCTGGGCAGCGCCAGCCTGGCCCAGGTGGCCAGCGTGCTGGCGGCCACCAATGCCGGCACCACCGTGCTCGATGCGGTGGCGGGCACGCCGGCGCAGATCCTGGCCCTGCCGATCAGCGCGCACGACACGATCACCGCCATCACCGTGACCGGCCTTGCCACCGCCCAGCAGGCCGCAGACCTTGAACAGCTGGCCAGCGCCGGCCGGGCCGGCAGCGTGCAGCTGGGCGCCGTGGCCGATACCGCCGCCAACATCGAGGCGGTGATCGCCAGCCAGAACGGCGCCACCTTCCTCGCCAGCGCCAGCCGCATCGATGTGTCGGGCACGCTGAGCGTGGCCGAGGCCGAGCAGCTGCAGGCAGTGAACGCCAATGTGCACATCACCGCCCTTGCCGACAGCGCCGCCTCGATCACCAGCGCGCTGGCCGCCAGCCAGCTCAGCCTCACCTATGTGACGGCGCTGAGCACCACCGACACCGCCACCATCGCCGAGGCCAGCGCCCTGCAGGCCGCCCTGCCCGGCCATGTCTCGATCCTGGGCATCACCGACACCTCGGCCGATATCGGCGCGGCAGTGGTGGCCGGCACGCTCAGCCTCACAGGCGTTGGCGCCGTTACCATCGCCGATGGATCCACCGCCGATTATGCCAGCGCCGCGCAAGGGGCGGCGCTGGGCCGCAGCTCGCTGGCGCTGGCCTACGATGTGGCCGACACATCGGCCCATTATGCCGCCGCCATCGCCACCTATGGCCAGGGCTTCCTCGCCAAGGCGGACAATATCGTGCTGACGGGCGCCGCCTCGATCGCAGTGGCCCGCTCGCTGCTGGGCGCGCAGAACAGCGGCACCGTCACCATCGACACGATCAACGCCACCGCCGCGCAAGTCACCTCGCTCAATTTCGACGCGCATGACATCGTCAGCCACCTCAACGTCGCCGGCCTCACCTATGGCGACCAGACGGTGGACCTGACCAATGTGCCCTTCTCCACCAACCTCACCTATAATGGCGCGGCGCTGGCCAGCAGCTACAGCCTGCTGCTCTATCTGCCCCAGCCCGATGGGGTGAATGTCGACGAGAACGGGGTCGATCAGGCCGGCGAAGTGGTGATCCACGCCGGATCGGGCAACAACACCTTCGTCTTCACCGACGATCTGGCCGATGGCACCTATCTGCCCACCGCCTATGCCAGCGGCTCCTCGATCGATTATGCCACCTATGGCGCCGGCCAGCACGGCACCGAAACGCTGGTGGTGATCGGCTCGGTCGATATCTCGAACATCACGCTGAACGGCGATATCAACAGCTACGATCTGGAAGCGCTGGCCGGCTCGCCCTCGCAGGTCACGCTGTCGGCCCGCCAGCTCAACATGCTGCACAATTTCACCGGCGCCAGCGGCGGCACGGTGATCAACATCACCAATGCCCCCGATCCGGCCACAGGCACCGTGGTGGTCACCAGCCTCAGCAACAACGCGCTGACGCAGAACATCAATTTCACCAATGTGACGGGCGTCAACATTGGCATCAACGACAATCTGCAGATCGATTTCCTGCGCCTGCTGGGCCTTTCGCATGTGACGACGGCCTCGGGCTCGGGCAGCAGCCAGGCGGGGCTGGTCACGCCGGTCTTCAACACCGCCGGCGGCCAGACCTACCTCACCACCGATGGCACGCAGAACGGCACGCCGATCTCGCCCAGCTTCCTTACCAACGCCTCCTACAACATCGACATGAGCGCGGCCGCGGGCCTCAGCCTCGGCAATGACGGCGCCGGCCACTACTACCTGCAGGACAGCCAGGGCAACGAGCTGAACCTGCCGCAAACCCTCAACGGCAGCACGCTCGCCCTCTCGCCCGACGAGATCTCGGGCCCGGGCGCGCCGCTGGTGATGGGCGCCACCAATGGCGGCGTGCTGCAGCTGACCGGCCTTGTCAATTCCGCCGGCCATGCGGTGGACGTGACCCAGGTGAGCGCGCCGATCACCCTGTCCATCGGCCAGAGCACCGATTTCACCAGCGCCAGCAACCCCGCCCAGATCACCGCCGATCTGGCCCATATCGCCGCCACCGCCGGCAGCCGCATCACGGTCAACAATGTGGGCGGCGGCACGCCGCCGGTCACGCTCACGCTCAGCGCCGATCAGGCCAGCGGCCTGGCCATTGCCGGCACCGGCGAAGTGAAGGTGACCGGCACTGCCACCGGCAACGAGGATTATTCCGCCCTTTCTGCCACCACCATCGATCTGTCGGGCGTTGTCCCCAATGGCCACAGCATCACCCTGCCGGCCAGCGTGCCGGCCGGCCACACGCTGATCCTCAACCAGGCCGAAGTGAACGGCGCCACCATCGGTGGCAGCGGCGCGCTGAACATCCTGCTGAACAGCGCTGCCGCGATGGATCTCAGCCATATCGACACCAGCCACCTGGCGGTCTCGCTGGTGGTGCCCACCGGCACCACGGCCACCGTGCCTTCCGGCTCCAACCTCGCCAATTTCCCCATTATCGTGCAAAGCGGCGCCACGCTGAACATTGCCGGCGATGTGGCTTCGGGCAAGGCGATCTCGGGGGCGGGCACGGTCAATGTCACCGGCACCGGCACGGTTGCGGGCGGCGACGATTTCAGCCAGATCACCGCCCACACCGTCGATCTGTCGGGCTATAGCGGCGCTATCGCCCATCTGCCGGCGCTGTCCACCAGCGGCGTCACCGCTCTGGTGCTGAACACCGCCGAGGCCGATTTCGCCGCCTCTGCCCCGGCCAATGCCCTCACCGTGCCCAGCGGCACCGGCATCACCGTAGTGGCCAATGGCCCGGCCAGCGCGCCGGGCACCACGCTCGACCTGTCGGGCATCCACACCACCGGCACCGGCACGCTGGCCGTGCATGTGACCGGCGACACCGTGCTGGCCAGCGCCAATCTCAACGGCGCGCCGGTCTCGGTGGACAGCAATGTCACGCTCACCATGCCGGTCGGCGCGGCCGGCGGGCTGTCTATCAGCGGCGCGGGCACGGTTGACCTTACGGGCGGGGGCGCGGTTTCGGCCGATCTTTCGCACCTCACCACCACCCAGGTGAACTGGGACGTGAGCGAGAACACCACCTTCACCGGCACGCTGGGCACCGCTGTCGTCACCATCGATCATGACGTGACGCTGAGCGGCAGCGCCGCCCGCTTTGCCGGCGCCCAGGTGCTGGCCGGCGCGGTGGATACAGGGCTGGGCCAGAGCCGGGGCGTGCTCTCCATCACCGGCGCCTTCACCAACCAGGATTTCAGCGGCGTTGCCGCCAGCCTCGATCTCAGCCACGCCACTTCAGGCACGATCAACAACCTCACCCTGCCCACATGGGTGGCAGGCCAGGCGCTGATCCTCTCCTACCTGCAGGGCGACGGGCTGGTGCTCGATGTCGGCGCGGGCGATGCGCGCATCGTCAACATCGTCGCCGATGCCGCCTCCGACCTGTCCGGCGTCACCTCCACCAGCGGCCATGTCACCGCCATCATCGATGGCACCGCCACCTTCACCGGCACGTTCAGCAGCGCGGCCAACGCCTCGATCCATTTCGTCACCGGCACGGGCGGCGCCACCTACACGCTCAGCCTCGATGGCCACCTGCTGGATGGCCGCACGGTGGATGGCAGCGGCACGGTCAATGTCACCAGCCTGTCGGCCAGCACCGATTTCAGCCTTGTGGCGCCCACCATCCTCGATTTCAGCCATGATGGCGCGCTGGCGGTGGTCAGCGGCCAGCTGAGCGAGAATGGCGCGATCGCCACCCTGCCCAGCCTGACCGCCGGCCACACGCTGGTCGTCACCGCCGCCGAGGCGAACACGCTGGCGGTGAGCGGCAGCGGCGGCACGGTGGATGTCTCGGGCGATGTGCCCGCCAGCACCGACCTCACCGGCATTGCCGCCGGCATCGCCATCAGCTTTGCCGACAGCACCGGCGCGCAGGCGATCATCGCCGATGGCCAGCAGCTGACCATGGCCAGCGACCAGCTGACCGGCCAGACGATCAAGTCCGACACCGCCCACAGCGCCTCGGGCACGCTGATCGTGCAGGGGCGCGGGGGCAGCGGCACGGCCCTCACCTCGGCGGCCGATCTCTCCGCCGTCAGCGCCAATATCGATCTCACCGGCCTTGCCAACCTTGTTGTCGCAGGCGGCCTGCTGGAGGATGCCACCACCGCGGCCTATGCCCTCACCCTGCCCGCGCTGGCCGCCAGCCAGACGCTGCTGGTCGATGCCGGCCAGCTGGGCGGCGATGCGCTGGCGCTGGGCGGCACCGGCACGATCGACGTGGAAGGCGATATCACCACCGTCTCGGTCAACCTGTCGGGCCTGGGCGATGGCGTCCATCTCTCGCTGCAGGACAGCGGCGGCAATGCCATCGACATCGGCAGCAACCTCAGCCTGACGGTGAAGGCGGTGCAGGCCTCGGGCCAGGCGATCACCGGCGCCGGCAGCCTGGTGGTGGTGGACGACACCACCCATGCCGCAGCGCTGGTGGCCGATCTGTCCCAGGTGACCAGCACGATCGATCTGCGCCAATTTGCCGGGCTGCATGTGGATGGCGGCGCCGCGCTCGATCAGCTGGTCGATGCCACCGGCACGCTGGCGCTGGCGCTGCCGGTGCTGGCCAGCGGCCAGGTGCTGCTGCTTTCCACCGCCGAGCTGGCTGGCGGCCTGCCGCTGCAGGTGCTGGGCACCGGCGTGGTGGAGATCATCGGCACGCTGGATAACCAGTCGATCAACCTCACCGGCATCGCCGCCGGCAATACCGTCGATCTCGACAGCGGCGCGCTGACGATGAACCACGGCGCGCAGTTGACCGCCACCGCCGGCCAGCTCAGCGGCAAGGGCATCACCGCCCTCGACAGCGCCAGCACCGTGGTTGTGGCCGATGCCGCCACCACGCCGGTGTTGACGGCCGCTGCCATCAGCGCCGCGCTGGCAGCCAACCCCAATGCGGCGATCCTTGGCAATCTGGTCGACACCGCCGCCAACCTTGCCACGCTGGACTGGACGGACAACGCCTTCCTCTTCAGCGTGCACGGCACGGTGACCGCCACCACCGCCGCCACGCTGGCCGAGACGGCCGTGCTCTACGCCATCAACTTCTACCGCGCCGGCATGGCCAGCTTCTCGGTGGCCGACACGCTGGCCAATTTTGCCGCCGCCCCGCAATGGCTGGTGGAACAGGCGGTGGAGCGCGCGTCGGTCAATGGCGGCACGATCACCGTCACCGATCCGGTCTCGCTGGCTGATGCCAGCGCGCTGGTGGCAGACAATCTGCTCTTTGCCGCCAACAACCAGAACCAGGTGGACGGGCAGAACTGGAACGGCATCACCTTCACCGTGGCCGACAGCGCCGCCGCACTGGCCGCGCTTGGCGCCGGCGCTGCGGCCAACCTGCAGGCCGCGCTGCAATTTGGCGGCGGCAGCATCACCATCACCGGCACGGCCACGGCCGCGCAGGCCTCCAGCCTGGCGGCGGCCTATGGCAGCCTTGTCCATTATGCCCTGGCCGATAGCGGCGCGGCGCTTGTTGCCCGCCACACCACCGATGGCAACTGGACCTTCCTGGCCGATGCCAGCGCCACCGAAGTGACCGGCAGCACCAGCGCGGCCAATGCCATCACGCTGGAAGGCGCCGGCGCGCTCACCATCGATCTGGTGACCGACAGCGCTGCGGCCATTGCCACCGCCATCGGCGGCCACGCCCATTTCCTCGACAGCATCGCCGGCATCAGCCTCACCTCGGCGGTGGCGGTCAGCACGCTGGGCAGCGCGGCGGCGCAAAGCGTCAATTATGTCTCCGACACGGTGAGCAACCTCTTGGGCATGGGCATCTCTGCCTATACCCGCCTCACCGCCGGCGCGGTGATCTCGGCCACGGGCACCGCCAATGCCTCTCAGGCGCAGACGCTGATCCAGAATTTCTACAATGATCTCAACGGCGGCGGCAATTATCCCAATGCCACCACCGAAAAGAGCCGCCTGCTGCTGAGCATTGCCGACACCGCCGCCAACATCACCGCGCTGGGCGTGGCCGATCTGGCGCGGCTGTCGGGCGCGGTGCATGTCACCAATGCGGCGAGCGCCACGCAAGGGGTGGAACTGGCCTGGCTGGTCGCCAATTCGGGCGCCCATGTCTATTATTCGGTGGCCGACACCGCCGCCAACCTCACCGGCGAGCTGACCGGCGCCATGGCCGCCTATGTGACCGGCACGATCACCGCCACCACCACCGCCACGGCCGCTGAGGCCTATGCCCTCTATGGGCTGGCCACGGCCAGCGGCGTCAGCGCCCCGGTGGTCTTCACCCTGGCCGACAGCGTGGCCAACATCGAGGCGGCGATCACCGCCCATGGCGCAGGCTTCCTGGCCCAGCCCGGCACCATCGTCGTGACGGATGCCGTCTCGGTGGCCGAGGCGAGCGCCATTCTCGCCGCTGCCGGCCAGAATGCCACCGTCACCTTCACCGCGCTGACCGACACCGCTGCCGATGTGAACGGCGCCAGCGCGGGCCTGCTGGCCCATGTCAGCGGCACGATCACCAAGGTGTTGAGCGCGGCCAGCACCGACCTTACCGGCGTGAGCGCCAATATCGACCTGCGCGGCCTTGCCACCCAGGGCGTGGCGCTGGATGCCGGCACATCGCGCGCCACCATCGTCATCAACCAGCTGGTGGCCAGCAGCGGCGCTGTTGCCACGCGTGAGGCCTATGACGTGCTGCTGCCCACGCTGGCCGCCACGCAGACGCTGACCGTCGATGCCGCCGAGCTGGCCGGCAGCCTGGCCGCCGCCATCGCCGGCAGCGGCCAGCTGGTGATCGCCGGAGACATCGCCGCCGACACCGACCTTACCGGCGTTGCCGCCGCCATCGGCGTGTCCTTCAAGGATAGCGGCGAAAGCGGCGCCTTTGGCACGGTGGCGCTGGCCGCCAGCGCCCATCTCACGGCCTATGACGGGCAGATTTCCGCCCATGCGATCACCGGCGCTGGCACGCTGGTGGTGCTGGGCGGGGCGAGCGGCGGCCATCTGTCGGGCGCGCTCGATCTCTCCACCGTCAGCGCCAGCATCGATCTCACCCAGGCGCTGCTCTCGGTCGACACGGCCGCCGGCGCGCATCAGGGCCAGCTGGTGGACAATGGCAGCCATGTCACCCTGCCCACCCTCACCGGCCAGACCGTCAGCCTGACGATCGCCGAGCTGACCGGCGAGCTGGCGATCAGCGGCACCGGCACGCTGGACCTGCAGGGCAACATCACCAGCTCGCTCGACCTCACCTACCTGCCCGCCACCATCGCCCTCTCCTTCCTCGATGCGGGCGACGCCGGCGGCCTGGCCACGGTCGATGTCTCGGGCACGGCGCAGAGCCAGACGGTGCTCACCCTCACCGCCGATCAGGCCAGCGACCAGTTCATCACCGGCAATGCCTATGCCACCATCGTGCTGCCCTATGCGGCGGGCGCTGCCACCAACCTGTCGGCCAGCACCGATCTGGCCCATGTGTTCTCCACCGATTATGCCACCAACGCGGCCTGGGCCAGCGCGCTGCAGGCGGCCAATGCCGGCCTTGCCGGGCAGATCGCCGCCACGACCAATGGCGTGGTGCTGACCGGCGGCAACAGCGACGGCGCCTTCGAGACCTTCCAGTTCACCGCCCAGGCCACCGGCACCTACAGCTTCACCGCCAATTTCCAGAACAACTACCACGGCGCCTATTCCTATACCGACGCCTATGGCACCCACATCTACTACCCCGACAGCGACCGCTATTACCTGACCACCAACGTCAATGGCGGGGGCAACCAGGTCTATGGCTGGACCAGCGCCTCGGGCAGCACCACCTATACGGTAACGATGGTGGCCGGCGAGACGCTGTCGATCTATCTCTACACGCCAGGGGGCCGCACCGCCGGCGCCGATGGGGCGCTGACCACGCCCAGCACGCTGACCCTGTCGAACGGCGGCTTCTCGGCCGTGGGCGGCACCGCTGCCGCGCTCGACGTGACGGTGGGCCAGAACACCGACCTCACCGGCTCTGCCGATCCGCTCGCCTATGTGTCGGTCGATCAGTTCACCCTGGCCAACCAGGCCGTGCTGACGATGAGCGGGCTGGAAGCCAGCGGCCATCTCGTCACCGGCAGCGGATCGGTGGTCATCGCCGGCAACATCACCTCGGGCTGGGTCGATCTCACCCAGGTGGCCGTGCCGCTCAGCTTCACCAATTCGGTCAGCGACGAGCAGCAGCTGGGCATCAATGGCGACAACTGGCTGCGCCTCACCGCCGCCGAGGCCAATGGCCTGTTCACCAGCGGCGGCACGGTGAACATCGGCGGCGATATCGCCGATGGCGCCAGCGCGCTGATCGACCTCACCCACATCCAGTCCACCCTCTCCTTCGAGGATACCGCCACCACCTCGCGCAATGTGGGCGCCTATACCGCGCTGACCACGACGACGACGATCGCCCGCAACGAGCTGAACACGCTCTCCTATGCCACGGGCTGGAACTACGGCCAGATCTATGTGGGCAGCGGCGACGGGCTGGTGCTGCGCGCCGATCAGGCCAACTGGCATTCCGTCTCGGGGCCCGGCACCACCTATGTGGTGGGCAATCTGGACGACGGCGACCTCTCGCTGCTGGGCATCACCTCGCGGCTCTCCTTCTGGGACGGGATCGTTGCCAACCCCTATGGCGGCGATGCCAGCGAGGATCCGCAGAGCACCGGCAAGGGCTCGATCACCCTGTCCGAGCAATCGACGATGGAAGTGATCGGCAACCAGCTGGATGGCAATTACATCCTGGGCGATGGCTCGAACGTGGTGCGCGTCTATGGCGCGCTGGGCGATGCCAGCCATGCGATCGACCTGTCGCACATCACCACCAGCATCGACCTTGCCTATGCCTACGACCACAATGTCACGCTGGTGACAGGGCTGGACGGGCAGGGCAACATCACCACCAACAACGGCTCGATCACGGTGGGCTTCAACGCGCTGACCGGCGGGCAGAAAACGGTGATCGCCGGCTCCATCTCGGGCAGCTACAACACGCTGTCGGCCTATCTGCCGGAAAACTGGAACCCCGACCAGACGCTGACGATCTACTCGCGCGATGCCAACGACCTCTTGCTCGACACGCGCGACTACAGCAACGGCTCGCTGGTGCTGGACGAGAGCGGCAATGCGGTGGGCGCCAAGGTGCTGATCGCCCATGTGGAAGATCTGCTCAGCAACGGCCAGATCAACGGCGATTTCTCCGAGATCAACGCCTCGCTGGTCACGCTCAACTTCGGCAGCCGGCAGGGCAATGTGCTCAGCTATGCCGGCAGCTTCGGTTCGGCCACGGTGCTGATCGATGATGGCGTGAATGTGGTGATGGATGGCGCGGTGGCCAGCGGCGTCTATTTCGACACGCAATACAGCGGCTATCGCTGGAACGGCAGCGGCTTTGGCGTGGTGGGCATCAACACCCTCACCGCCAATGCCGACCTTACCAACACGGTGAACGATCCGGCCAGCTTCAACCTCACCCTGCCCAACATCTATGGCCATGTGGATATCGATCTCAGCTATGGCGCGGCAGGCTCTGCCTATCTGCCCAATGGCGCGACCGCGATCACCTGGAATGCCGCGCTGGGCCAGTTCACCAACGGCACCTATGCGATCACCCTGCCCAGCTTCGATGGCGAAAACGGGCTGATCGTCAACGCCAGCCAGCTGTCTGGCGGCACCGGCTTCACGCTGGCCGGCAGCGGCTTTGTGGGGGTGGAAGGCAATATCGCCGCCAACCTCGACCTGACCCAGCTCAGCACCAGCTTTGCCGTCTATTTCGGCTCGAACACCACCAACATCCGCAATCTGGCGCATGGCCAGTCCTATCCCACCGGATGGGACAACTGGTCCGCCTACAGCGGCACGGCGGTCAACTCGGGCGTCACCCTCACCCTGCGGCCCGACCAGATCTACAACAACATCGCCATCTCGGGCGCCGGCACGCTGGCGCTGGCGGCGGGCACCAGCGCCTATGCGGATGAATTCGGCAATGTCGATCTCATCTCCGTCACCGCCAACATCGATCTCACCGGCCTTGGCACACAGGCCAGCAGCGGCGGCATCAGCCAGGATGGCACCCGCGATGGCACGGTGATCAACTATCGCGAGGGCAACAGCTGGCTGAACTACACCGCCGGCTACACGCTGGGCAATGGCGGCTATGAACTGCTGCTGCCAACGCTGGGCGCCAGCCAGAGCCTGACCGTGCTGGCCGACCAGCTGGCCGGCGCCAATGGCTTCAACCTGGGCGGCGCCAGCGGCGCGCTGCTGGATATCCAGGGCTCGGTAAACAGCCATGTCTCGCTGCTGAATGTGACGACCGGCGTGACGGTGAGCTTCCGCGATGGCAGCGAGACGGGCCTTGGCGCCATCACCGTGAATGCCGCCGGCCAGCTCCTTGCCCGGGTGGACCAGCTCGACGGGCACAGCATCAATGGCGCCGGCACCGTCTATGCCGGCATCACCGGCACCGTGCCGCAGATCAGCACCGCCGATGCCAGCGCCCTGCAGGAAATGGCCAGCGGCCACACCGCCGATCTCACCGGCATCACCGCCAATCTCGATCTGACGGCACTGTCGGGCACCAACACGCTGGCGGGCCTGGTGATCAACGGCAGCGGTCAGTTCGCCGATGGCACCGATGCCACCAAGCTGGTCAACCTGCCCACCCTCATCGCCGGCCAGACGCTGACGGTGACGGCGCTGGAAATGAAGGGCCAGCTGGCACTGGTCGAGGCCGCGCAGAACGGCGGCGGCACGATCGACATCCAGGGCGATATTTCGGATGCCACCGGCACCGTTGATCTCACCCATGTCGAGGATGGCATCGCCGTTTCCTTTGCCGACAACGCCAATGCCAATGTGATGCTGAGCGGCACCAGCGCCCAGCTGATCATCAAGGCCGGGCAGGCCAGCGGCCTTACCATCACCGGCGATGGCAGCAGCGCGGCCGCCTATAACAACGCCGGCACCTCGGCCAGCCACTTTACCGGCGCCGCGGTGGTGCTGGCCGACAATGACACCGGCACCCTTTCCACCCTGGCAACGGCCAATTCGGCCACGGTCGATCTCACCGGCATTTCCGCCGATCTCGACCTGACCCAGCTGACCGGCCTTGGCGTGGATGCCAATGGCGCCCTGTCGGATGGCTATGGCAAGCTGGTGCTGGGCACATCGGGCGCCGCGGCCAAACCGCTGCGCGCCCAGCAGACGCTGAAGGTGAACACCGCCCAGCTTGCCTCGCTCAGCGCCGGGGGCACCGGGCGCGTGGTGCTGAACGGGCAGGCCGGCAGCATTGTCGATGTGCGCGGCAACCTGGCCTCGGGCGTGGCGATCGATCTCACCGGCATCCTGGGCTCCACCATCTCCTTCGTCGACACCCAGGATGTGAGCGCCAATGCCATCACCGTGGCCGGCACGCTGACCATGCTGGCCGAGCAGTTCGACGCGGCCGGCGGCATGAAGATCAGCGGCACCGGCGCCCTGTGGCTGGAGGCCACCCAGGCCACCACCACCGTCAACTGGACCGACAGCGCGCAAACGCCCGCCTACTACATCAGCAACACCAGCCTTGCCTCCACGCTGGATGTGCAGGACAGCACCACGCTGGTCGCCGCCGGCAGCGGGCTGATGCCCACCGCCATGCAGATCAAGGTGGAAGCCAGCCAGACGCTGACCTCGGGCTATGCCTATGTCTCGGGCCGCACCATCTACGATGCCGCCCACCAATACAGCTACAACGCCCAGACCGGCACCTACACCGAAACCGGCGGCACGCTGGTCGTCACCGGCAGTTCTGTCAGCGCGCTCGATCTCAGCCATGTCACCATCGGCACGCTGGATCTCACGCAATATGGCGGCACACTGTTCACCGGCCTGTGGACCGACCTTTCCGACCACGTGCTGCTGATGAACGACACCCAGGCCAGCGGCCATGCCTTCACCGCCAGCGGCGATGGCGGCGCACTGACGGTGATGGCCACCACCCCTGCCACCTACCACGATTTCAGCGGCATCGGCGCCAGCGTCAACAGCCTGCTGGTGGTGGGGGGCGCGGCCGACATGGCCGATGCCATCAGCGGCGCCAACCACACGCTGCTCAACGTCTTCAGCCATGTGGAGCTGAATTATGCGAGCGGGCTGCTCACCGTCTCGGCCGATCAGGTGAACGGCATGACCGCCAATCGCTTCACCGGCACCGGCGGGCTTTATGTGCGCGATGATGCCGCCACCTATCACAGCGGCGCCGAAACCCTGTATGGCAGCAACAATAACGACACCTTCGCCGGCGGCGGCTATGGCGACACGGTGGATCTGACCGGCACCGGCAACACCGGCGGCGGCACCGACACCGTGCTCTTCTCCACCCTGGCCGGCAGCAGCGGGCACACGGTGGACTTCTCGATCGCCGGCTTCACCACCGGCGCCGGCACCGGCCATGATGTGCTGAACTTCTCGGCCCTGTCTGCCCACACCGCGCATAGTGGCACAGGCGATGTCTCGGCGGTCAGCCTGGCAGCGGTGCCGGCCCTGCTGGGCCAGGAAGTGATCGTGGTGACAGACAGCTTCGGCGCCGATGCCTCGGGCGTGGCCTCGGTGTTCGGCGCGGGCAGCAACCTGCTGAACAAGGCGCTGGCCGCCGCCGGCAACACCGATGCGATCTTCGTGGTGGCCCTGGCAGACCCCAACAACAGCGGCAGCGGCGCGCCTTCGGTCAACTTCGGCGTGTGGCACTGGCAGGAGGCCAGCGGCGGCAACGGCTATGTCCATGCCGCCGAACTGACCGAGATTGGCGTGCTGCACAGCCTGAACCAGACGCAGATCGCGGCGATGACCAGCGCCAACGTCATCGGCTGATCCGGCCCGGGAGCGGGGCCGCCTTCCGGCGATGCCCCGCCCCCGGCCGACGGGGCATCGCCCCTGCCGCAAAATGCAATCATTCTCGATCTTTCGCTGCTTCCCCAGAGGAGGCCCGGCGGCACACAATCCACGCCACCGCATGCGATCCGCGCGCACCTGGGGCGCATTTTTCCGTTCATTTCTGATTCAAAACGATTTTTTGGCGAATGTGGGGGATGGGGCAAGTGGGAAACGGGCACAGGCCAACCCCGTTCGGGGCGCTGCGGCAGGGAGCGGCACGGGGAGGCACGCTGGCAGCCGCCGGATGGCTGGCGCTGACAGGCGGCATCGCCTCGGCATCGGCGTCAATGGGAGCGCAAACGGAGGGGCAGGCGCCAGCGCAGGCCCCCGCCGCCGGGCAGGCCCTCTTCGGCCCGCCCGCGCCCGCTGGCACGCCCGACGGCGGGGAAGACGGGCTCGATCCGGCCGCCAGCGGCCTGCCCACGGCAGAGGACATGCAACCTGCGGCCCCGCCCCAGCCCCAGCCCATGCCGCTGCCAGAAGCCGCGCCGCCCCTGCACACCGCCCCTGCCGCCGGCTTCAACCCCGAACTGGCCGGGCTGATCGAGGAAGCGGTGCACCGCCATCCTTCCATCGCCTCGCAGCGGGCGGCCCTGCGCGCCGCCGGGGTGGATGTGACCGCCGCCTGGCTCACCCGCCTGCCCACCATGTCGATCCAGTTCAACCAGTATGGCGCCATCGCGCTCAGCCGGCAGGTCACTGCCAATGTCGATCTGCCGCTGTGGTCGAACGGCAAGATCCCGGCCACGATCGACCGGGCGCGGGCCAGCCGGCAGGCGCAGTTCTATCGCCTGGCCGAAACCGTGCTCGATCTCGAGCTGGAAGTGAACCAGTATTACCACGAGAGCAAACGCCTGGCCGAGCATGAGCAGGTGCTGCTGCGCATTCTGGCGGTGATGGACGACATGGTCGCCTCCATGCGCCGCCGGGTGGCGCAGGAAGTGAGCCCGCTGGCCGATCTCCAGCTGGCCAGCTCGCGCCGGTTGCAGGTGGCGCAGCAGCTCGATCTGGTGCGGGCGCAAAAGGCCAGCGCCCAGGCCCATCTGGCAGAGCTGGTGCTGCGCGAGGAGGTGCCGCTGGCGCCGGGCTTTGTCGCCCCGCCCAGCTGGCCGCAATGGCAGCTGCCAGCGCTGACCGAGCGGATGATCACCGCCAGCCCGCAGCGCCGCCGGGTGCAGGCCGAAGCGCAAGTGGCCCGCGATGATGCGCGGATCACCGCCGCCTCGCGCCTGCCGGGCCTGTTCGCCTCCTATTCCTACGACGAGGTCTACAAGCATCGCGTGGGCCTTTCGGTGCGCATGCAGACAGCGGGCGGCTTCTCGGAGATCTTCTCCACCCGCGCGGCGCGCCTGCGCGAACGGGCCAGCGACCTGCAGGCCCCGGCCGTGGAGCAGGACATGAAAGCCACCGCCAGCAACGATCTGGTCGAATATGATTCCGCCCGCGCCCGCGATGCCGGCGCGCGCGAACTGGCCGACGACAGCCGCAAGATCACCGAAAGCTATGTGCGCCAGTTCGTCGGCGGGCGGCGCACATGGCTCGATGTGATGAATGCCGTGCGCGAGGCGATGAGCGCCGATCTCGACGCGATCGACGTGCGCTACACCGCTGCGGCTGCGGCCATGCGCATTCTGCTGCGCAGCGGCGATACCAAAACCATTGTGGAAGGACGACCGAAGTGACGCTGCCCCTGCTGGATCTGGTGGCGGCGCTGGCCCGCCGGCGCGGCGCGCGCCTTGCGCCCGACTGGCAGGCGGCCGTTGCCGTCGATCTTGCGCTGGACGATGGCGAGGCGCCCTGGCGGCTGAGCGAACTGGCCGGCTGGGAAGCCCCGGTGGTGCTGGCCGCGCGCCCCAAGCCGCAGGATTTTCCCCTGCTGGTCTATGTGGAGGCGCTGGGCTGGGCGCTGGCCGAACAATGGCAGGGGCCCGATCACATCCGCGCCATCACCGCCAGCGGCCTGGCCGAGGTGGAATGGGGGCCGGGGCTGCGGCTGGTGCAGCTCTCCTTCCCGGAAGCGGCGGGCACGGGGGAATATCCTTCGGCCTTCGCGGTGTTTCGCGCGGCCATCCTCGGCCGGCGGCGGATGATCGTCGATGCAACGGCGGCCACGGTTGTCATCAATGTGCTGGCGCTGATCACCTCGATCTATTCGATGCAGGTGTATGACCGGGTGATCCCGCGCGCCAGCTACGACACGCTGTGGGTGCTGACAGCGGGGATGGGCCTGGCCCTGCTGATCGATTTCCTCATCCGCAACACCCGCGCCTTCCTGATCGACGAGGAAGCCAGCGAGATCGACGCGGAAGTGTCGGAATATTTCTTCGCGCGGATGCAGGCGGTGCGGCTGGATGCGCGCCCCCCCGGCGTTGGCACCATGGCCGGCCAGCTGCGCGGGCTGGAACAGGTGCGCGCGGTCATGGCCTCTGCCTCGCTGTTCATTCTGGCCGATCTGCCCTTTGCCCTGCTGTTCATCCTGGTGATGTATGTGATTGGCGGCAATGTGGCGCTGGTGCCGCTGCTCACCTTCCCGCTGGCAATTGGCGCGGCGCTGCTGTTCTCGCGCATGATCCGCGAGGATACGCACAAGTCGCAGGTGTCGGGCAACCGCAAGAACGGCCTTTTGGTGGAAGCGCTGGGCGCGGCCGAGACGATCAAGGCCAATCTGGGCGGCTGGCACATGCTGGCCGGCTGGAACCGGCTGGTGGAAACCGTGCACCGGCACGACAATCGCGTGCGCCGCTGGTCCACCCTGTCGGGCAGCACGTTCAATGTGCTGCAGCAGGTGGCCTATGTCGGCATCATCGTTGTCGGCGTGTTCGAGATTGCCGACCGGCAGTTGACGATGGGCGGGCTGATCGCCTGCACGATCATCAGCGGGCGGATCAACGGGCCGCTGGTGGCAGCGCTGCCCAACCTCATCGTGCAGTGGAGCTATGCGCGCTCCTCGCTGCAGGCGCTGGACAATATCCTGCGCCTGCCGAGCGACCATCCGCATGACCGCCAGATGCTGCGCCTGGCCGAAGTGCGCACCGGGCTGCGGCTGGCCAATGTGCAATTCGCCTATCCGGGCGCGCGTTCGGGGCTGGAGATCCCCGGCCTGTTCATCAACCGGGGCGAGAAGGTGGGGGTGATCGGCTCGGTCGGCTCGGGCAAATCCACCCTGCTGAAGGTGATGGCGGGGCTTTATGCGCCGGCGCTGGGCCAGGTCACGCTCGACGGGGTGGAAGTGGCGCAGATCGCCGAGGATGACCTGCGCCGCCGGCTGGTGTGCCTGCCGCAATCCTTCGAGCTGCTGAGCGGATCGCTGCGCGACAATCTGGCGCTAGGCATCGCCAATCCGAATGACGAGCGGCTGCTGGCCGCTGCCCAGCGCATTGGCCTGGCCGAGCTGGTGCGCCAGCATCCGATGGGGCTGGACCTGCCGATTGCCGAAGGGGGGCTGGGCCTGTCTGGCGGGCAGCGGGCGCTGGTGGGGCTGACCCGCCTGCTGTTGACCGACCCGGCGATGCTGCTGCTCGACGAGCCGACCGCCAACCTTGATCCCGAAACCGAATTGCGCGCGATGCAGCAGCTGTTCGGCCATTTCGCCGACCGCACGGTGGTGATGGTGACGCACAAGCCCCAGCTGCTCACCTTTGTCGAGCGGGTGCTGGTGGTTGTCGATGGCCGCATCGCGCTGGATGGCAAGACCGCGGATGTGCTGAACCAGCTGCGCCCCAAGCCGGCGCCGGCCAGCGGCCGCGAAGTGCCCGATCATCGCCCCACCCAGGAAAAGGACTGACAGCGCCATGGCAAACGGCAGCAATTTGCGCCTGATCGGCAATGGCGGGCGGGGCCAGCGCCACCGGCGCGCGCCCGGCCCCGGC
>DASRYE010000047.1:0-2268 GCA_035653915.1 Novosphingobium sp.
TATTGGCCAGAATGTCGAGCCCGCCGAAGGCGGCCAGCGCGCGGGCCACGGCGGCCTCTGCGGTGGCGGTCTGCGCGCCGTCTCCGGCCACGGCCAGGCAGCGCACGCCGCTCTCGGCGCAGATGGCGGCAGCGGCCGCCCGCAGCGGCGCCTCGGCCCGCGCCACCAGCACCAGATCCGCCCCCCGCGCCGCCAGCAGCCGGGCCACGGCCAGGCCAATCCCCCGCGAGGCGCCGGTGACGATGGCGCTTTTGCCGGCAAAATCACGCATCCCCGCTCCTTTCAGCGCAGCGCCAAAGCCACGCGCACGCGTTGGCCGGCATCCGCCCGGCCGCCGGTGCAGACGGGCGCATACACGATCAGCTCGCCCCGGCTGCGGGCCAGCGCGCTATCGGCCAGGCGGTAGAGATGCGCGCCATGGCGGGTATAGACCCACCAGCCGCCCAGCCCGATTTCCAGCGCGAACAGGCAGGCCAGCCCCACCCGCACCGCCGGCCGCGCCAGCCAGCCGCGCAGGTGGCCAAGCGCCGTATCCGCCTCTTCCCCGGCGCGTGGGCGCGCCAGCCCCCAGAACACCGCCCAGCGCCGCAAGGTGGCCATCACATGAGCGAACAGCAGCGCGGCCAGCAGGCAGCAGGCCATCGCTAGACCACCGGCACGAGATCGAGCAGGCTGCGCCTGTCGAGCGCGAAATCGAGCGTGGCGGTGCCATCGGCGCCAGCGGTGATCTCCTGCCCGCTCTGCACCACGCGATAGCGCCGGCCGGGCACCAGCCGGGCAAAGCCCAGCCGCGTGCGCACAGGCCCCGCCCCCGCCCGCAGCACCAGCGCCAGCGCCGCGCCATCACTCACCGCGCGGGTGACGATCACTTCGGGATAGGCCGCCTCGGCCAGCAGCGGGCCCCGGCGCCAGGCCTCGGGCAGGCCCTTTGTCACCATGTCGCGCACGGTGTTGGCGCGGGTCCAGGTCATCGCATCGGCCATCGCCTCGCCATGATCGCGCGTGATGGTGGCGCGGGTGGCGGCGATGATGTCGTCGTCGCCCATTTCCAGCGCGGCCCACAAGGTCATCGTCAGCGGGATCAGCGCGGGCCACTGGTCGTAGGAGAAATTGGCCGGCTTGCGCGTGTCCCAGCCCAGCGGCAGCAGCTTGTAGTCCAGCGTGCCATCGGGCGCGGGGCGGATGAAATCCTGCTTGAGCACCTGCCACAGCCGCTCGGCCTGATCGGGCGCGTGGGGGGTGAGGAAGCGGATGCCCCAGGTCTCGCCGAACAGGCCCGACAGGCTGGGCACGGTGAAACCGAAAGGCGAGGACGTGCACACCTTGATGCGGCCATCGGCCATCAGCATTTCCTCGGCCATGGTGCGCTCGAAGCGATCGCCGATGCGGGCGATCATATCGCTGCCATGGCGCGCATCATGCAACGCCAGCGCGGTGCGGCCCACCAGATTGCACATGGAATAGATCCAGCGCGGCTCGCACGGGAACCAGCCCAGATCGTAGCGGCGGAAATTCCGGACCACCTCTTCCAGCAGCGTTTCCTGGCTGTAGGCAAAGGCGGTGCCCTCATCCCAGCGGAAGGTGAGCGCACCGGGGGCGGCAAAGGGCGCGGTGCCGCTCGCCGTCTCGAACAGGCCCAGCGACACGCCGAGAAAGCCCGAGAGCATGATATTGTCGATCGCCACGGGGTTCTTCTGGATCTGGAAATTGCCCCACAGGCTTTCCCAGAACCAGTAGTTCCACGTCCTGCGGTCGATATGCTTGGCGATGAGGTTGTGCTGCGCCTGGTTGAGATAGCCGTGGAAGGCGGGCAGCTGCGTATATTGCCCGAAGGCCAGGTTCCACGACATGGTGCAGATCTGATAGCGCAGGGCGCCATCCTGCCAGGTGTCGTTCATGGCAAAGCCGGTCCAGCTGTCCACCGGCTGCAGCGCCAGATCGAGCATGCGGCGAAATTCGGCCACCTGCCCGTCGGGCATTTCGTCGGCGGCGGCCACGGGCCGGTCGCGCAGGATGGGCGCCGTGCGGGCGAGGATCTGGTTCAGCTGCGCCCCGCGCGCCTGCTGGGCGGCAAAATGGCGCCGCCGCTGCAAGGCCAGCCAGAGGAACAGGCCGATCACCCCCGCCGGCAGCCCCCAGGCCACCGCCGGCACGCCGCCGCGCGCCCCCACCCAGGCCGCAGACAGCAGCGCGCTGCCCAGCAGCACCGCCGGCGGGCCAAGGATAACCCCGCGCGCCCACCAGATGAACAGGATCCAGGCAAAGGCC